>NZ_CP095049.1:2107500-2412500 GCF_022919135.1 Hymenobacter cellulosivorans
CTGCACCAGTTGCCAGTAGGTGCTGTATGGCCCGTCGAAGAAATCCAGCGCCGCCAGCAGCTTATCGAAGCCGATAACGCCAGCTACTCGTCCCTGCACTGGGCCGTGGTGGAAAGCCTGCCCGTGCACGAAGATATCAAGAAAGGCCGCGCCTCGCGCGCTACCTACCTAGAGAACTACAAAGAGAGCCTGCGCAACCTGGCTGCCTGCGGTATCCGCACGGTGTGCTACAATTTTATGCCCGTGCTCGACTGGTCACGCACCAACTTAAGCTACCAGATGCCCGACGGCTCGTTGGCGCTGCGCTTCGTGTGGCAGGACTTCGCTTTATTCGACCTTTGCATTCTAAAGCGTCCCGGCGCCGAGGCCGACTACGAGGCCGAAGTAGCTACGGCGGCCCGCGCCCAGTTTGCCCAGATGACGCCCGAGCAGCTGGCCGAGCTGACCAACACCGTGCTACTGGGCTTGCCCGGCTCGGAAGAAGCCTTTGAGCTGGCTGGTTTCCAGGCCCTGCTCGATGAGTACGCCAGCATCGACAGCCAGGCCCTGCGCCAGAACCTGTACTACTTTATCCGGGAAGTTGGTCCCGTAGCCCAGGAAGTGGGCATCAACCTCTGCATTCACCCCGACGACCCGCCGTATCCACTGCTGGGTTTGCCCCGGGTAGTAAGCACCGAGGCAGACCTGGCTGAGCTACTGGCCGCCTACGATGAGCCCGCCAACGGCCTCACGTTCTGCACCGGCTCCCTGGGCGTACGCCCCGATAATGACCTGGCCGGCGTGGTGCGCCGCTTTGGCTCCCGCATCCATTTTGTGCACCTGCGGGCTACCAAGCGGGAAGAGAATCCGCGAAACTTCCACGAGGCCGACCACCTTACCGGCGACGTGGATATGTACAGCGTGGTGCGCGAACTGGTGCTGGAAGAGCAGCGCCGGGCCCAGACTGGGGAAGTCAATGCCTCCCTGCCGATGCGCCCCGACCACGGCCACCAGATGCTCGACGACCTGAAGAAGAAAACCTACCCCGGCTACTCCGCCATTGGCCGCCTCCGCGGGCTGGCCGAGCTCCGGGGCCTCGAACACGGCATCCGCCATGCCCTGGCCGCCGAAGCCCACCTAGCCGCCCGGCTTACCACCAATTTCTCGCTAGCCAACAGCTAGAGCCCTTTCTCCTCCGCTCCCTGCCTTTTCCACCCAGTCCCATGTTGCTTCGCTCCCTTCTGTTCCTGCTGTTTTTCGTCGTGGCTGCTCACCGCAGCGTGGCCGACGACGGCTACCGGCTGTGGCTGAAGTACGACTTGGTGCAGGACAACGGGTTGCGCAAGGACTACCAGAAGGCGGCCGGCTTTATTGCTGGTTCCGGCAATTCGCCTATCCTGCAAACGGCTGCCACTGAACTTCAGCAGGGTTTACAGGGCTTATTGGGGAAGAATGTGCCGGTTGTAACTGGGGCCGAAAAGAAAAAAGGCGGCATCCTTTTTTCCGTGGATGCTACCGCAAACGTTTCCGGACAGCCGCTGGGCAAGGATGGCTACCATATTGCGGCCCAAAACGGCAACCTGGTCATTACTGGTAAAACCGACGCGGGGGTGCTGTACGGGGTGTTTGCCCTGCTGCGCCAGCTCCAGACGCGGCAGTCAATCAAGAACTTAGAGCTGACCAGTACCCCCCGGATTCAGTACCGCCTGCTCAACCACTGGGACAATCCCAACGGCACCGTGGAGCGGGGCTACGCGGGTTCCAGCATTTGGAAATGGTACGAGCTGCCCGAGCGCCTCGACCCGCGCTACCAGGATTACGCCCGCGCTAATGCTTCTATTGGTATTAATGGTGTGGTAATCAACAACGTAAATGCCAGTGCCCGCTACCTCACGCCCGAATACATTGAAAAAGTAGCTGCCCTGGCCGGCGTCATGCGGCCCTATGGTATTCGGGTGTATATGTCGGTGCTGTGGGCCGCGCCCAAGGTTATCGGCGGGCTGAGCACGTCCGACCCGCTCGATCCTAAAGTCAAGCAGTGGTGGACCGACCGCACCAACGAAATCTACAAGGCCATTCCCGACTTCGGCGGCTTTCTGGTGAAGGCTAATTCGGAAGGGGAGCCCGGCCCCCAGGATTACGGCCGCGACCATGCCGACGGGGCCAACATGCTGGCCGACGCCCTGGGTCAGCACGACGGGCTGGTCATGTGGCGGGCCTTTGTGTATAAAGCCAACTCCAACGGGGACCGGTTCAAGGAAGCTTACGCCGAGTTTAAGCCCCTCGACGGCCGCTTCAAGCCCAAAACCCTGGTGCAGGTTAAGAACGGCCCGATTGATTTTCAGAGCCGGGAGCCGTTTCACCCCCTGTTCGGGGCCATGCCGCGCACCCCGCTGGTGCTGGAAGTGCAGCTGACGCAGGAATACTTGGGCTTCGCGACCCACATGGTGTACCTGGCGCCCATGTTCAAGGAAACCCTGGACGGCGACACCTACGCCAATGGCAAAGGCTCGACGGTAGCCAAGGTGGTGGATGGCAGTGTGGATAACCACTCCATCAGCGGCATTGCCGGCGTGGCCAACATCGGCTCGGACCGCAACTGGACCGGCCACCCGATGGGGCAGGCCAACTGGTACGCTTTCGGCCGCCTGGCCTGGGACCACACGCTTTCTTCCCAGGCCATTGCCGAGGAATGGACCCGTATGAGCTTGACCAACGACGCACCGGCCGTGCGTACCATTGCCGACGTGATGGTCAAGTCCCGCGACATCTACGTGCGCTACACCACGCCGCTGGGTTTGCACCACATCATGGGCCAGAGCATTCACTACGGCCCTGAGCCCTGGCTGGCGAGCAGCGCCCGGCCCGACTGGACCTCGGTGTACTACCATAAGGCCGACGCCGCGGGTCTGGGCTTCGACCGGACCGCCAAGGGCAGCAACGCCTTGAGCTTATATAAGCCCGAAGCGCAGCAACTCTGGAACGACCCCAAAACCTGCCCGCCTGACTACCTGCTCTGGTTTCACCACGTGGGCTGGAATCAGGAGCTGAGCACCGGCCGCACCCTGTGGAACGAGCTCTGCACCCGCTACTACACCGGCGTCGACTCCGTGACCTGGATGCAGCAGCAGTGGGCCGCCGTGAAACCCCAAATTGACCCGGAGCTGCACGCCGACGTAACCGGCCGCCTCCAGACCCAGCACAAGGAAGCCCTCTGGTGGCGCGACGCCTGCGTGCTCTACTTCCAGACCCACGCCAAGCAGCCGATTCCGGCGCCTTTTGCGCCACCCACGCGCACCCTCGACGACATCAAACGCCTGGTTATGATTTACCAGCTGCGCTAACTGAATTGAATACCAAATACATACCCGTCATGAACAACATGCCGCACGTGAACGGCCACGCCGTGCACACCAGTACGATTACGCACCAGAACAGCTTTTCCCTGGAAGGGCAGCTGGCTTTAATTACCGGCGGTGGTAGTGGCATCGGCCTGGCTATTGCCAGCTGCATGGTGCACGCTGGCGCCACGGTTATCATCACCGGCCGCCGCGAGGAAGTGCTGAAGGAAGCCGTGGAATCGCTGGGCGAAGCTGCGCACTACATGGTCAACGATATTTGCGACCTTGCTTCTATCGAGGACATGGTTGCCGAACTCGAAGCCTCCTACGGGCCCCTGGATATCGTGGTCAATAATGCCGGTATCAACCTGAAAAAGCCCGCTTTGCAGGTAACGGACGAAGAATTTAACAACATCCTGCACACCAACCTGAACTCGGTATTTGCCCTGACCCGCGCCTGCGCCCGGCGCATGGTGGAGCGGCAGCGCGGCGTGATTCTGATGATTTCATCCATGGCCGCTTACTACGGCATCGACCGGGTAGTGGCTTACGCGGCCTCGAAGTCGGCCGTGGAAGGCATGGTGAAGGTGTTGGCTTCGGAGTTTTCGGGTGCCAACGTGCGCGTCAACGCCATTGCCCCAGGCTTTATCGAAACGGAAATGAGCCGCAAAGCCATGAACAACGACCCCGACCGCCGCGACCGGGCTATGCGCCGCACCCCCATGGGCAAGTTTGGCCAGCCCCAGGATATCGGCAATGCCGCCGTGTTCTTGGCTTCCGACGCGGCCCGCTACATCACCGGGGCCTCCCTGCCTGTCGACGGGGGCAACTCTATCGGATTCTGATTCCAAGACATTTCAAAAACCCATAAAACTCCCACACCCAATGTATCAACCAATACGCAAAACGGCCTTCTGCCTGAGCTGGCCGCTGTTTGTGGCCTCCGGGCTACCCCTGGCTGGGGCGGTGCTAATGCCTACTCAGGCCCGGGCCCAAGCTCCCCAAACCATTTCGGGCAAGATTACCAGCTCCGACAACGGCGAAACGCTGCCCGGCGTAACGGTGCTGCAAAAAGGCACGACCAACGGTGTTTCCTCCAACTCCGACGGTTCCTTTACCCTGCAGGCGCCCCTGGGTAGCACCCTGGTGTTCAGTGCCGTAGGCTACGTAAGCAGAGAAGTAACCGTAACCGACCCCACGGTGAACGTTACGCTGGGCGCCGACGTGAAGGCCCTGAGTGAAGTGGTAGTAGTTGGCTATGGCACTCAGAGAGCAGAAGCGGTAACTGGTTCGGTTGCTTCTATCAATGGAGAAACCTTACGCGAAGTACCCTCGGCTAACATCTCTCAGGCCTTGCAAGGCCGTTTGCCCGGTGTAGAGTTTGCCCAATCCTCCTCCCAGCCGGGTGCTGCCACCCAAATCCGGATACGTGGTACCCGCTCACTCGGTGCCAGCAACGACCCGTTGATTGTATTGGATGGTATTCCTTTCCCGGGTTCGATTGGCGACATCAACCCCAATGATATTCAGAGTGTAGATATCCTGAAAGATGCGTCGGCCACGGCTATTTACGGGTCACGTGGGGCAAACGGAGTTGTCTTGATAACCACTAAAGCAGGTAAAAAAGGGCAAAAACCACAAATAACCTACGACAGCTTTGTTGGCGCCAAAACGCTTTTCGCCAAATACCCCATGATGAATGGGCCGGAGTTTGTTGCGCTTCGCAAAGCAGCTGGCCTGTATAAGAACGCCTTGGATGAAGCCGACGACGTAGATACCGATTGGCAGGATTTGTTGTATAAAACCGGTATCCAATCCAACCATAACCTAGGCGTTTCCGGGGGCACTGAAAACGGGCGTTATAATTTCAATGCGGGTTATTATCAGGAAGAAGGGGTAATTCCTACACAGCAATACACCCGTTATTCCATGCGTGGAACGCTTGACCAGGGCGTTGGTAAATACATCCGGTTGGGTTTCACTACCAATAATACCTATAACCTATCCGAGGGTTCCAACGTGGGTATCTATGGCATCCTGAACTCCTCGCCAATCGCCAATCCTTACAATGCTGATGGTAGCTTAAAAAGAACCATTAGAATGCCCTTGGATGAGCAATGGGTGTATACCCGGGACATAGTAGAAAGTTTGAGCGATAAATGGTTAAGTGAAACCAGATCTATAGCCACCTACAACACCCTATTTGCGGAAGTTAAAATGCCCGGCGTAGAGGGCTTGAAGTATCGGGTCAACCTCGGGGCAAACTATCGGCAAAGCCAGGGCGGCGCTTACACCGGACAGGGAATCAACGCGGTGAACCCCACGACCGTTTCTACGGCATCCGTTAGTAACCAGGCTACCAGAGACTGGACTATTGAAAATATTCTGTCTTACGACCGCACCTTTGCCGAGAAGCATAATATAAATGCGCTTGCCTTATATTCTGCCTCGGATAACGTTTTCAACCAGACCAGACTTGCCGCCCGGGATATTCCTTCCGACGACTTCCAGTACTATAATCTGGGTTTTGCGGCCGGCGAAATCACCGTAAACCCCAACGAACAACCCTACCGGAAATTCGGTCTGCTGTCCTACATGGGGCGCGTGATGTACTCCTACGACGACCGGTATCTGGTATCGGCCACGGTCCGGGCGGACGGCTCTTCCAGACTTTCCCCTGGCAATAAATGGAAAACCTACCCGGCCGTGTCGGTAGGCTGGAACGTGGCCAAAGAGTCGTTTATGCAGGGTATCTCTGCTATAAACATGCTGAAACTGCGGGCTGGTTACGGCATTACGTCAAACCAGGCGATTAACCCCTATGCTACCCTGGGCCTGTTGGCTACCCGGCCCTACAATTTCGGTCCAACCAATTACCAGACGGGCCTGTTCGTAAGCCAGCTGCCAAACGCTGATTTAGGATGGGAATTCTCTAAAACCTGGAACTACGGGTTGGATTTTGCCCTCCTGAAAAACCGTCTTTCGGGCACCGTTGAGTACTACCTCACCAACACCGAGGATGTGCTACTGCCCTTGCCCTTGCCTGCCACTTCGGGCGTAGATAGCTATACGGCCAACATTGGATCTACCCAAAACAAAGGGGTGGAGCTGTCCTTGAATGGGGTAATCATTGAGAACCTCAATGGTTGGACCTGGGATGTGGGTGTGAACATGTACGCCAACCGCAACAAGATTACCGCGCTAGCCGGTGAACAACAGCGGGACGAAGGAAACTGGTGGTTTGTTGGCCAGCCGATTAACGTAATCTATGATTACGAGAAAGTGGGACTGTGGCAGGAAGGAGACCCCTACCGGAACATTCTGGAGCCCGGCGGGAACGTGGGCATGATCAAGGTGAAGTACACCGGCGATTATAACTCAGATGGTACCCCTACCCGCGCCATTGGCCCGCAAGACCGTCAGGTCATAGATGTTACCCCGAAATTCCAAGGCGGTTTAAACACCCGTGTGGCCTATAAAGGATTTGATCTGAGTGTAGTAGGTGCTTTCCAGAACGGCGGCATCCTCAACAGCACGCTGTATGGCGCCTCGGGCTACCTGAACCTGATGAACGGTCGTCGAGGCAACGTGAAAGTGGATTACTGGACTCCGGAAAACACGGGTGCCAAATATCCTAAGCCCGGTGGCCTGGCCAGCGGCGACAACCCCAAGTATGGCAGCACGCTAGGGTATTTCGATGCCTCCTATCTGAAGGTCCGCACCATTTCGCTGGGCTATAACTTCGATAACAACGCCTGGCTGAAAAGCGCCGGCGTTAGCCGACTACGGGTGTACGCCACGGCTCAAAACCCATTTGTGTTCTTCTCGCCCTACAAGAAGGAATCGGGCATGGACCCTGAGACCAACTCGTACGCCGACCAGAACGTGGCCGTAACGACCGGCGTTCCAGCCCGTCTGTTGACCATAGGTACGAACTCGCCTGCAACCCGCACCTACCTGGTGGGCCTGAACTTTACCTTCTAAGAAAGAGCAAAATGAAAAGCTTCAACATAAAATTCTTTATCGGGGCGGCCCTAATATCGATGGCTGCGCCGGGTTGCAACGACCTTTTGGACGAAGAGCCTAGGAGTGTTTACACGCCCGAATTCTTTCAGACTGAAAGAGGCGTGAACGGTGGGTTGACCTCCATGTACGCTCACCTGCGCTACATCTACGGGGACGCTTACTACTACAACGCCACCCTTACAGGTACCGATGAGGTGACCTATGGCCGGGACGCCGACGAGAACTTTCTGGCCATGGACTTCTCCGGCCGGGCGGCGCTAAACGCTAATAACAGCCGGGCGGATAGATTATGGACGGCGGCCTTCCCAAACATCAACACGGCTAATGGTATCATCAAGAATGCCACCGCCGTAGGAACCATTTCGCCAGCCCTGGTTGCCGAAGCACGGTTTTTCCGCGCCTTCGATTACTTCATGCTGGTTCAAACCTTCGGTGGGGTGCCGTTGGATTTGGGTGCGGGAGAGCTGCAGTTCAACACCAATGCTTTTAGAGCCTCGGCCCGCAATACGGTACCTGAGGTGTATACGAAAGCAATTTTTCCTGATCTGCTGCAGGCAGTTGCTGACTTGCCGGCAACTCCGCGGGTGATAGGGGGCGCCACCAAAACGGTGGCCCGCCTGTACCTGGCCAAGGCCTACCTGACCTATGCTTGGTGGCTGGAAAACCCGAACAATATTCCCACCTACCCAGCGACTACCAGAACAGACCCTGCCGGTCGTAACGCCCAATATTACTATCAGCAGGCCTATGATGTAGCAATGGCGGGTATTGAGAGCCCCGGTCCATTCCGCTTGCAGCCCACGTACTACGATGTACATGTGGCCACGAATGACCGCAACGCTGAAATGCTGCTGTTTGCTGACCACACCGAGTCCAGCGAATTGTACAACGGCGGCAGCCTGACCTTCGGTAGCGGCGGGGCCCCGGATAACTTTGCCGGCTGGATGATGACCTGGAATTATACCAACATCAGAAGCGCCACCAATGCAGACGGGACTAATCCTGTATCGTCTGTTCAGCGGGAAGCAGTTCAGCAGTTGGGTCGCCCCTGGAACCGAATGGCTCCTACCATTAACGCAGTGGAAACCACCTTTGCCGACAAGACAAACGATTCTCGGTACGATGGGACCTTTACCACCGTGTACCGTGGCAACTGGCCGAAAGGCGGGGTCGCCAACGCAACCCTGTACAATGCCAACAATCTGCCCGTTACCCCAGGTGCCCCAATCCTGACCTTCCTGGATGCCGAACCTGCTACTGCTATAACGTATCCCACTGGAGGAGGTGCGAGCAACATAGGCGCCGGAACGCTGCCCGGCCGCGCAGATTATGTGATTTCACCGCGTGGTATAAGCCGAAT
Source organism: Hymenobacter cellulosivorans (assembly GCF_022919135.1). Taxonomy (NCBI): domain Bacteria; kingdom Pseudomonadati; phylum Bacteroidota; class Cytophagia; order Cytophagales; family Hymenobacteraceae; genus Hymenobacter; species Hymenobacter cellulosivorans. Next base: position 2,116,207 of record NZ_CP095049.1, read on the forward strand.
TGTGTATCCGGGCTTGTGGAAGCTTGGGCCTTACCGGACCGATAATGGTACTGGCTTAGGCCAACCGAATGCGGCCAGTACGCGTCCGTTCAACATTGCCAAATTCTCGGAACTGTACTTTGTAGCCGCAGAAGCAGTTGTAAAAGGAGCAACTCCCAAGGGTGGTCAGGGTGCCAGAGAATTGATTAATGTTATTCGGGCCCGGGCCGGTAAGTGGCGGTTCGACCAGAACGGCAACACGGCCAAGGTGCAGGATAATAGCGCTGCCATGGTAGCGGCCACCCCGACCACTATCGACATCAACTACATCCTGGCCGAACGCTCACGTGAGTACTACGCCGAAGGGTACCGCTGGTATGATCTGGTACGTACCCAAAAATGGAATGAGTTGGCTTCTACCTACCGTATTGGCGGAACCAACTACGGAGACCATACGCCCCAAACCGTTACGCGTACCATTAAGCCAACTGACTACCTGCGTCCTATTCCGCAGGTTCAGCTTGACCGGATGGATGTGTCAGCAGCGGAAAAAGCGGCTTACCAAAATCCAGGCTACCTATAGTCTGATGAAAAAGGGGTAAAAAGAGTGGGTGCTCGTAGTTGAGCACCCACTCTTTTTACCCCTTTTTTTGATGTACGGTCTGCACTAAAAAGTAAAAGCCGCATGGGTACGCGCTGCCTTTGCGGCTTCTGTAGCGTCGGTTGTGCTTGCCGATGGCACCAGCTACAACGGTTTCAAGGCGGCTATCGGTAGGTGGACTTACCACACTGTGCGGTCCATGCCGCCGCGAGAAACTGGCCGCGCGGGTAGGAAGCTACCGCAGAGCCTTAGTGCCCTTCATAGGTGCGCCGTGATTTCACGCTGAAACTACGGCGTACCTATGAAGGGCACTGCACACCGGCCTACTCAAGGCAATGGCTTTAATAATCTCATGATAAACAATATGTTAAAGGCTTCTCTGCTGTTGGCCATAGTCGCCGTGCAGCCAGCCGTTGCCCAGGTGCGCCTGCCCAAGCTCGTCAGCGACGGGATGGTGCTGCAGCGCGACGTGCCCGTGGGCGTGTGGGGCTGGGCCAAGCCCGGCGAGAAAGTAACCGTGATGCTGGCCGGCAAAACAGCCACCACCACTACTGGTCCCGACGGCAAGTGGCGAACCAGCTTGGCTCAACTAAAAGCCGGCGGCCCCTACGAAATGACCGTGGCCGGCACCAACCGCATTACGATTAAAGATGTGCTCATCGGCGACGTGTGGGTGTGCTCGGGGCAGTCGAACATGGAAACGCCCATGTCGCGGCTGCGCGACAAGTACCCCGAGGTCATTGCCCAGGCCAATAACCCCCAGATCCGGCAGTTCAACGTCGATTTGCGCTATGCCTTCAATGGGCCCAAAGCCGATGTGGCGGGCGGCAAGTGGGTGACGACGACGCCCCAAAATGTGCTGGCTTTTAGCGGCGTGGCGTACTTTTTTGCCAAGACGCTCTTCGACAAATACCACGTGCCCATCGGCCTGATCCGGTCGGCCGTGGGTGGCTCACCGGCCGAGGCCTGGCTGAGCGCCGAGGCGCTGAAGGCTTTCCCGCATTATCAGCAAGCCGCCGAGAAAGTAAAGGACAGCACCTACGTGGCCCGCACCATTGCGCAGGGCCAAGCCGCCTCCCGCGCCTGGTACACCGCGCTGCGGCAGGCCGACCAAGGAGTAGCCAAGGGCTCGACGCCTTGGTATGCCCCGGCATACAACGCCGCCGATTGGAAAACCATGAAAATCCCCGGCTACTGGGCCGACCAGGGCCTGGGGCCCGTGAATGGCGTGGTGTGGTTTCGCAAAGAAGTGGAAGTGCCGGCCAGCATGGTGGGCAAGCCGGCCCGGCTGGAGCTGGGCACCATCGTCGACAGCGACTCGGTGTACCTCAACGGGCAATTTGCTGGCACTACGGGCTACCAATACCCGCCCCGCAAATACGACCTGCCCGCGACGCTGCTCAAGCCCGGCCGCAACGTGCTGGTGATACGCGTCATCAACAACGGCGGGCGCGGCGGCTTCACGCTCGACAAGCAGTACCGGCTCACGGCGGGCGGCGAAACCCTGGATTTGCGCGGCGACTGGCAATACAAGCTAGGGGCCGCCACGCCGCCTACTCCCGGCTCTGTTTCTTTTCAAAACCAACCCGGGGGCTTGTATAACGGCATGATAGCGCCGTTGCTGCCCTACGCCATCAAGGGTGTGCTGTGGTACCAGGGCGAATCCAATACTGTGAAGCCCGAGGAATACCAACCCCTGCTCACGGCCCTGATTTCCGATTGGCGTAAGCACTGGCAGCAGCCCGCCTTGCCGTTCTTGTACGTTCAGCTGGCCAACTTCATGGCAACTAAAGACCAACCCGCGGAAAGCAACTGGGCCGGCGTGCGCGAAGGCCAGCGCCGCACCCTGACCGTGCCCAACACCGGCATGGCCGTGGCCCTGGACCTGGGCGAGTGGAACGACATTCACCCGCTCAATAAGGAAGACGTGGGCAAGCGCTTGGCGTTGGCTGCCCAAAAAGTAGCCTACGGCGACAAAAAAGTAGTAGCCTCAGGTCCGCTGTACCAAAGCATGCAGGTAGCTGGCAACAAGGCTACACTCAGCTTTACCAGTACCGGGAGCGGTCTGATGGCCAAAGACGGCAAGCCCCTGCGCTACTTCGCTATTGCCGGGCCCGACAAAAAATTTGTGTGGGCTCAGGCCCGGATTGAAGGCAACAAAGTAGTGGTCTGGAACGACCAGGTGCCCAACCCTGTGGCCGTGCGCTACGCCTGGGCCGACAACCCGGAAGGCGCCAACCTCAGCAACAAAGAGGGGCTGCCCGCCTCGTCTTTTCAGGCGGAGTAAAGCAAGAGCAGCCCTCACGTCCAATCCGTACCACCCAACTCCCTCCACGGATGAAAACCCCTTTCCTTTTTCTAGGGCTGGCCCTGCTGATGGGCTGCGCCTCCAGTCAGCGCCAGCCAAGCAGCACGGCTGCGGCTCCTGCTGCCGACGCCCCACCCACCACGGCCACCGCTAATCCGGCCGAACTGCCCTTCCGCAACTCTGAGCTGCCCATCGACCAGCGCGTGGATGACCTCGTAAGCCGATTGACCTTGCCCGAAAAGGTGTCGCAGATGCTGAATGCTTCGCCGGCCATCGACCGGCTGGGCATTCCGGCCTACAACTGGTGGAACGAAGCCCTGCACGGCGTGGCCCGCACCAGCATGAAAACGACGGTATTTCCGCAGGCCATTGCTCTGGCCGCCACCTTCGACCAGGATGCCATGCTGCGCATGGCTACCATTACCTCCGACGAGGCCCGGGCCGTGCATCACGAGTACGCCCGCCGCGGGGAGCGGGGCATTTACCAGGGCCTCACGTTCTGGACGCCCAACATCAACATCTTCCGGGACCCGCGGTGGGGGAGGGGACAGGAAACCTATGGGGAAGATCCGTACCTGACCGGGCAGATGGGCCAGGCGCTGGTCAAAGGCTTTCAGGGCGACGACCCGAAGTACCTCAAGATTACGGCCTGCGCCAAGCACTTTGCCGTGCACAGCGGCCCCGAGCCCTCCCGCCACGAGTTCAACGCTCAGATCAGTAACTACGACTTGTGGGATACCTACCTGCCGGCCTTCCGAGACCTGATTGTGGACGCCAAGGTGGCGGGCGTAATGTGTGCCTACAATGCCTACGCCGGCCAGCCCTGCTGCGGCAGTGATAAGCTCATGAACGAAATTCTCTACGACAAGTGGAAATTCCAGGGCTACGTCACCTCCGACTGCGACGGGCTCAACGACTTCTGGCAGCACCACAAAACCGACCCCGACGCGGCTACGGCCGCCGCCAACGCCGTGCTCCACGGCACCGACATCGAGTGCGCCACCGGCAAGCTGTTTACCTACAACTCCCTGCTCGAATCGGTGCAGAAGGGCCTGATAACCGAGAAGCAGCTCGACGTCTCGGTAAAGCGGCTCTACAAAATCCGCTTCCAGCTGGGCATGTTCGACCCGGTGGAGCAAGTGAAGTACGCCCAGATTCCGATGAGCGTGGTGGAAAGCGCCCCGCACCAGGCCCATGCCCTGAAGATGGCCCGCGAATCGGTGGTACTGCTCAAAAACGAGCGGAACACCCTGCCGCTGCGCAAGAACCTGAAGAAGCTGGTGGTGCTGGGTCCCAACGCCGACAATGACGCGGTGCAGCTGGGCAACTACAACGGCTTCCCGACCAACAACGTGACCCCACTGGAAGGCATCCGGGCCAAGGTGGGTCCCGGCACCCAGGTCACGTACATCCAGGGCGTCGACTACGCCAGCAACATCGTCTACCAAGCCTTCGACATCAATAAAAGCCTGGCTTACAATGGGCAGCCGGGCTTTAAGGCCGAGTACTATAAAGGCACCAACCTGGAAGGTCAGCCCGTAGCTACTCAGCAGGAAGCTGGCCTCGACCGGTACCTGGCCAACGTGAAGCAGGAAATCGTGCCGGGCCTACCGTCGGAGAATATTTCGGCCCGCTACCAAACCACTTTTACTCCGACGAAAACCGAAGAGCTGGCCCTGCAAATCACCGGCGACGACGGCTACCGGCTGTTTGTGAACAATAAGCTGGTGCTCGACAACTGGAAAAGCCGCGGCGTCTCGACCACCCAGCACGTCATGCGGGTAACTGCCGGCCAAAAGCTCGACCTGCGCCTGGAATACCTCCAAACCGACCGCCGCACTATTCTCAAGTTTACCGGTGCCCACGTCGTGCCCATGAACGCCCAGAACATCCGGGCCCAGGTGAAGGATGCCGACGCCGTGGTGTTTGTAGGTGGCATTTCGCCCCGCCTCGAAGGCGAGGAAATGAAGGTGAACGTGGAAGGCTTCAGCGGCGGCGACCGAACCAGCATTGCCCTGCCCAAGGTGCAGACCGAGTTGTTGAAGGTGCTGCACGCCACGGGCAAGCCGGTCGTGTTTGTGATGATGACCGGCAGCGCTATCGGCTGCCCCTGGGAAGCTCAGAACGTGCCGGCCATCATCAACAGCTGGTACGGTGGGCAAGCCACTGGCACGGCTCTGGCCGACGTGCTTTTCGGTGACTACAACCCCGCCGGCCGTCTGCCAGTCACGTTCTACAAGTCGGAAAGCCAGTTGCCGCCCTTCGACAACTACGACATGGCTGGCCGCACCTACCGCTACTTCCAGGGCACGCCGCTATTTCCCTTCGGCCACGGCCTGAGCTTCACCACGTTCCAGTACAGCAACCTGAAAGTGCCTGCCGCCACCGCCACCGGTCAGCCCGTAACCGTCAGCGTAGAGGTGCAGAACACCGGCAAGCGGGCCGGCGACGAAGTGGTGCAGCTCTATGTGCGCCACCCCGACGCCAAAGGCCGGGTAGCCCTGCACGCCCTGGAAGGCTTTCACCGGGTGCCGCTGCAGGCCGGGGAAAAGCAAACCGTGCAGTTCACCCTCACGCCCCGCCAACTCTCTGTGCTCAATACCCAAGGCCAGCGCGCCCAGCAGCCGGGCAAGGTGCAGTTATTTGCCGGCGGGGGCCAGCCCTTAAGTCAAGCCGTAGCCAAGAAAAGCGTCGTGCAGGCCAACCTGACGCTAACCGGCAGCCCTGTGGCTATTGACTAAACCCATACCAGCTAGCCAAACACAAAGAAGCCGGTTCAAACGAACCGGCTTCTTTGTGTTTGGCCAAGTAAGGTGCAAGGCTACAGCTGGGCTAAGCCACCGTCCACGAACAGCTCGGTGCCGGTTACGAAACTGCTGTCGTCGGAGGCCAGGAATACCAGGGCTTTGGCTACTTCGTCGGGGGAGCCCAGGCGACCCAGCGGCACGGTGCTGGCCAAGAAAGATTTGATTTCCTCGGCCTGGGTTTCATCGGCGCCCAAGCCGCTCAGGCCGGGCGTGTCGATAGGACCGGGGCTGAGGGCATTGACCCGGATTTTACGGTCTTTCAGGTCGGCCGTCCAGGTTCGGGCGAAGGAGCGCACGGCGGCTTTGGAAGCGCTGTACACGCTGAAGTTGGCATCACCCATGGAACCAGCCGTGGAGGCCATCAGGATAATGGAGGAACCGTCGCGCAGCAGGGGCAGAGCCTTTTGTACGGTGAAGAGGGTGGCTTTCACGTTGCGGTCGAACGTCATGGCGTAGTGCTCTTCGGTGATGCCGCCCAGCGGGGCAAAATCCCCGCCGCCAGCATTGGTGAAGACCACGTCGAGGTGACCTTTTTCGGCCTGGATGGTAGCAAAGAGCTGGTCGAGGTCGGTTTGGCTGGTCACGTCGCTGCGGATGCCGCGGGCGTTGGGCCCAAGCTGCTGCACGGCCGCATCCAGCTCGGTCTGCCGCCGCCCGGTGATATAAACGAAGGCACCTTCGGCCACGAAGCGCTGGGCCGCGCCCAGGCCGATGCCCGTGGTACCGCCCGTAATGAGGGCTACTTTGTTGGCTAATTTCAGGGAAGTACTCATACCTAAAAGAGGAAAATGGAGGGTAAAACGGAAAAGTCCCGGCGGCCATGTAGCGCGCCTTGGTTGACAGCACAAAGGTTGCTTCCCGCTGCTCCCGTCTCCATTGACATTTATCAAAAAAACGACTTGACAAATATCAACCTTGTGAAGGTATTGAATTGATTTTTAGCTGTGTAAGCAAATTATAACAGCTTATGGGAACAATAATAAGGCGTCAGGAGCGGCTCTACACCAAGTTGCGGCGGATGCGGCTCAGGGTTTCGGTGGTCATGCCCAGATACGAGGCTACCATATGCTGGGGAATGCGCCGGGCAAACACCGGAAACTCCTGCAGAAAGATTCGGTACTTCTCTTCGGCGGAGTAACTGATGGTAGTGTGAATTCGGTTCTGCTGGGCCAGGAAGCTGCGGTGTAGCAAGGCATTAACGAGCTGCTGCAGCGCCGGAATAGCCTGGCAGAGGCGGTCAAACTCCTCTTTCCGGATCAGCAGCACCACCGAGTCCTCAATGGCGTCGATGTTGAAGCGTGCCGGCAGGCCCGACGCCAGGCTTTGCAGGTCGCCTATCCACCAGTTTTCCACAGCGAAGGTCAGAATATGCTCGGCACCTTTGGTATCCACGCTGTAAGTGCGTAGGCAGCCGTCGGCCACGAAGGCGTTGTAGTTCCATACCTCTCCTTCCTGTAGCAGAAACTGGCGCTTCCGCAACCGCTTAATGGTTGTCACGGCTTCAATCTGCGCTATTTCTTCGGCCGTGAAAGTCGCCTTGCTGCGCAGATAGTTTGCAAATAACTCGAACATAGGTTGGGCAAATAAAAGCCGGGGTAAGACAAAGAAAAGGGCTTTTGTGGGCAACCTCATAAGGAACATCCGTCGGCTGAGTAGCCCTCCACCTAGCTGATGGGCGGAGGAAGCTGGTAGATAGGGTCCATGGGTTGTGCACTGGAATAGGTAGAACCCTGGGCCAGCCAGAAAAGGATTTGTTGTGCAAGGGGTAAGCGGCTTTCACTATTCAGGGATTGAGCGGCCACTATTTCCCGAAAAAATAATTTGTCACGCTTACCTACCGAAACCGTTTCCGGAAACGGTTTCGGTATTTTATATTCGAAATTAGCCTCGAAACGAGGTTTTTAGATTGGCTTTCCTATCTCTGAGCTATCTATCTTCGAACAACAAGTCCGGTAGATAGGTCGGACGCCGCTCTGAATACTACCCCTGGCAAGTTGGTCGCCAACGACGCTTGCGCTTGCCTTTTCCTCCATAAAATCCCACCCGGTCTAACTGCTTCTGTAGGAGCAGCACAGGCCGTATCCAACCCCATGAAATACCTCCTCGGCTACGACATCGGCAGCTCGTCTATCAAGGCCTCGCTGCTCAACATCGAAACCGGCCGGTGCGTGGCCTCGGTCACCTCGCCCAAGAAGGAGATGGAAATAACCGCGCTCCAGCCCGACTGGGCTGAGCAGCGCCCCGAACGGTGGTGGCAGGAAGTCGTGAATGCTACCCTGCAGCTGCGTGCCGACCACGACTTCGACACGGCGCTCATTGCCGCCATCGGCATCACCTACCAAATGCACGGCCTCGTGCTCGTCGACAAGGACGGCGAGGTGCTGCGCCCCGCCATTATCTGGTGCGACAGCCGCGCCGTGGACCTCGGTAACCAGGCATTTCAGGACCTGGGCCAGGAATACTGCCTGGAAAACCTGCTCAACTCGCCCGGCAACTTCACCGCTTCCAAGCTGAAGTGGGTGCGCGAAAACGAGCCTGAGATTTACGCCCGGATTCACAAGATCCAGCTCCCCGGCGACTACATTGCCTTTAAACTCACCAACCAGCTCCAGACCACCGTTTCGGGTTTGTCCGAAGGAGTGTTCTGGAATTTCAAGCAGCAGGCCATTGCCCAGGAGTTGCTCGACTATTACGGCATCAGTTCTGCCCTGCTGCCCGAGGTAGTCGACACCTTCTCGGTACAAGGTCACCTTACTGCTGAAGCCGCCCAGGAGCTGGGCCTCACGGCCGGCACGCCCATTAGCTACCGGGCCGGCGACCAGCCCAACAACGCCTTTTCGCTGAATGTGCTGCAGGCCGGCGAAATAGCGGCCACGGCCGGCACCAGCGGCGTAGTCTACGGCATCAACGAAACCATGACTTCGGATTCCCGCTCCCGGGTCAACTCCTTCGTGCACGTCAACAGCACGCCGGAGCAGCCCAAAAACGGGGTCTTGATGTGCATGAATGGCACGGGCATTCTGAACAGCTGGCTGCGCAAAGTCCTCGGCGACATCAGCTACGAGGACATGAACCAGCTGGCCGCTCAAGCCCCAATTGGCTCCGATGGCCTCACGTTTCTGCCCTTCGGCAACGGAGCCGAGCGAATCCTGGAAAACCGCCAGCTTGAAGCCGAGCTGCGGGGCCTCAACTTCAACCAGCACGGCCGCGTGCACGTGGCCCGCGCCGCCCAGGAAGGCATTGTCTTCGCCCTGAACTATGGCGTGGACATCATGCGCGAGTCTGGGGTGCAGGTGCGCAAGGTGCGGGCCGGCAACGCCAACATGTTCTTGAGCCCGATTTTCCGCGAAGCTTTCGTGAATAGCGCCGGCGTGGAACTGGAGCTGCTCAACACCGATGCCGCCCAGGGCGCGGCCCGCGGCGCAGGCGTCGGGGCCGGTATTTACGCCAGCACTGCTGAGGCTTTCAACGGCCTGGAGCGCATTCTAACCCTGGAGCCTACAGCTGAGCTGCAGGAACAATATCAGGCTGCCTACACCCGCTGGCAGTCCATTCTCAATCAAATCGTACCCTTACCAACCACCCCTCGGCATGTCATCCAACACGCTTTCTAAAACCGAGTATTTCACCGGCATCGACACCATCCGCTTTGAAGGACGCGAGTCGGACAACCCGTTGGCCTTTAAGTGGTACGACGAAAACCGCATTGTGGCCGGCAAAACCATGAAGGAGCACCTGCGCTTCGCGGTTTCCTACTGGCACACCTTCACCGGCACCGGCGGCGACCCGTTCGGTCCCGGCACCAAGCAGTTTGCCTGGGACGCCCACCACGAAGCCGTAGGCCGCGCCAAAGACAAGATGGACGCTGCTTTCGAGTTCTTCACCAAGCTCGGTACGCCCTACTACTGCTTCCACGACATTGACCTCGTAGACGAAGGCAACTCGCTGGCCGAGTACGAGCGTAACCTGGCCGCCATTGTCGACTACGCCAAGGAGCACCAGCAGGCCAGCGGCGTCAAGCTGCTCTGGGGCACGGCCAACGTGTTTTCGAACCCGCGCTACATGAACGGGGCCAGCACCAACCCCGATTTCCAGGTAGTAGCCCACGCCGCTACCCAGGTGAAAAATGCCCTGGATGCTACCATTGCCCTGGGTGGTGAGAACTACGTGTTCTGGGGTGGCCGCGAAGGCTACATGACCCTCTTGAACACCAACATGAAGCGCGAGCAGGAGCACATGGCCCGCTTCCTGACCATGGCCCGCGACTATGCCCGCCAGCAGGGCTTCACCGGCAAGTTCTTCATCGAGCCCAAGCCCGCCGAGCCCACCAAGCACCAGTACGACTTCGACGCAGCCACCGTAATCGGCTTCCTGAAGCAGTACGGTCTGGAAAACGACTTCATGCTCAACCTGGAAGTAAACCACGCCACGTTGGCTGGCCACACCTTCGAGCACGAGCTGCAAGTGGCGGCCGACGCCAACATGCTGGGCTCGATGGACGCCAACCGCGGCGACTATCAGAACGGCTGGGACACCGACCAGTTCCCCAACAACATCAATGAGTTGACCGAGTCCATGCTCATCATCCTCGAAGCCGGTGGCTTTAAGCACGGTGGCATCAACTTCGACGCCAAAACCCGCCGTAACTCAACGGATCTGGAGGATATCTTCATTGCCCACATCAGCGGTATGGACACCTTCGCCCGCGCCCTGGTGACAGCCGATGCCATTCTGGAGAAGTCGGCCTACCGCAAGTTCCGCCAAGAGCGCTACGCCTCTTTCGACTCCGGGGCCGGTGCTGCTTTCGAGAAAGGCCAACTGACCCTGGAAGACCTGCGCAAAATCGCCCACGAGTCGGGTGAGCCTACGCCGAAAAGCGGCAAGCAGGAGTGGCTGGAAAGCATCATCAACCAGTACATCTAAGCTCGTCTGCTGTAGTAGAACGTCATTCCGAGCCTTGGCAAGACATGGCGGCCTAGTTGACAGGCATTCACGAGTATCAACAAGGTGAGTGAGAAACGTCGGCCGGGCGGGTGCTGCAACACCCGCCGGCCAACCGGACTCTTATCCACCAACCAAATTTTACTGTAAGTCTGGGGGCGAAACCCAACTGACAGCAGCGTGGGAGAGGGGAGCAGAAAGAGGCGTACCAGCGCGTAGTTCGAATCGAGGGAGAGCTTTTCGGACTACGTTGGCGGCTACATCCGCCGGCTGGCACGCCTCACTGTTTGCTTTCTGGCCCTGTGCTACTGCCTGGTTAGTACCTCTATTACAGTCCTCTGGCTACTGCCTGCCGGAAAATATCTGGTAGGAAATCAGGGATTTATAGCAAAATAAGTGGGCCCGGTGAAAGCCTAAAGAAGGAGTTTCCTCATCTTTGGAACGACTTCAAACAGAAACCCTATGAATCCATTAGTTGACATCCGTCAATTCGACCAAAGCATCTGGCTGGACTTTATCCGTCGCAAGATCCTGATCAACGGGGAATTGCAGCGGCGCATCACCGACGAAGCCCTGCGCGGTGTGACGTCGAACCCGGCCATTTTCGAGAAGGCAATCGGCGGCTCCGACGACTACGACGCGGCCATTCGCAGCCTGGCGCTGCAGGGCAAAACCACCGACGAAATCTACACCGCCCTGGCTGTGGCCGACGTGCAACACGCCTGCGACCTGTTTCGCCCGCTCTACGACAGCCACGACAACGCCTCCGACGGCTACGTAAGCCTGGAAGTGTCGCCGGAGCTGGTGAATGACACCGAGGGCACGATTGAGGAAGGCATCCGTTTCTGGAAAACGGTAAACCGCCCCAACGTCATGATTAAGGTGCCAGCTACGCTGGAAGGTCTGCCCGCCATCCGCCGCCTTATTGCCGAGGGCATCAACGTCAACGTGACGCTGATTTTCGGCCTGGAGCGCTACCGCCTAGTAGCTGAGGCCTTTATTGCGGGCCTCGAAGACCGTCTGCAAGCCGGTCTGCCTATCGAGAACATCGACTCGGTAGCCAGCTTCTTCCTCTCGCGCATCGACGTGCTAATTGACCCGATGCTGGAGAAAATTGCCGCCGAAGGCGGTGAGAAAGGCGAGCTTGCACAATCGATGGTGGGCGAAGTGGCCCTGGCCAGCGCCAAGCAGGCCTACCAGATCTACAAAGAAATTTTCGCCGGTCCGCGCTGGGAAGCCCTGGCTGCCAAAGGTGCCGACACCCAGCGCCTGCTGTGGGCCAGCACCGGCAACAAGAACCCCAAGTACGACGACCTGAAGTACGTAGAAAACCTCATCGGCCCGAAAACGGTGAATACCGTGCCGGTCGAAACCCTCGACATTTTCCGCGCCAAGGGGCAACCCGCCAACCGCCTGGAAGAAGGTCTCGACAAGGCTGCTGAAGTGCTGCGCCGCTTGCCCGAGCTGGGCATCAACCTGGAAGAGCAAACCAACTTCCTGGAAGTCGACGGGGCCAAGAAGTTCACCGAGCCCTTCGGCAAGCTGATGGACTCCATCGAGAAAAAGCGCCTGACTTCCCTTGACACTGCCGTGGCTCCTGCTACCATGCAGCTGGGCCAGTACCAGGCCGCCGTAGATGCCAAGGTGCAGGAATTCAACGCCAAGAACTTCACCCAGGGGTTCTGGGATAAGAAGGCCGATTTGTGGGTGCAGGACGAAGCCGGCCAGCACAGCATCCGCTCCTTTATGGGCTGGCTGCGCGTGGCCGAAACGATGGTAGCTGCCGTGCCCGAAATTGAGCAGTTCGTCAACGACGTAAAGGCCGCGGGCTTCAAGCACGTGGTGGTGATGGGCATGGGTGGTAGCACGATGGCCCCGATTGTGTTCAAGTCCTCCTTCCCAATGGGCGAGAACGGCCTGCCCATGTCGGTACTCGATACTACGGACCCCGGCACGGTGCGCCAGATCGAAGAGTCGGTGCCGCTGGCCGAAACGCTGTTCATTGTAGCCAGCAAGTCGGGTACGACGGCCGAGCCCCTGGCTTTCGGCGACTATTTCTACGACCGTCTCAAGCAAATCAAGGGCGATAAGGCCGGCGAGAACTTTGTAGCCATTACCGACCCGGGCTCCAAGTTCGTGACGTCGGCCACCGAGCAGGGCTACCGCCGCATCTTCCTCAACTTCGCCGAAGTAGGCGGCCGTTTCTCGGCTTTGTCGTACTTCGGGCTGGTGCCGGCTGCCTTGTACGGTCTGCCCATTGGCGAAATTCTGGAGCGGGCCATCCGCATGATGCGGGCCAACGGAGCCTACGGCGCGGTAGAGCAAAACCCCGGTTTGGAGCTGGGTGTAGCTTTGGGCATACTGGCTCAGCAGGGCCGCGACAAGCTCACCCTGATTGTGCCTCATTCCCTGGATGATCTGGGCTTGTGGCTGGAGCAGCTCATTGCCGAAAGCACCGGCAAGGAAGGCAAAGGCATTCTGCCCGTGGCTGGTGAGCCGGCCCGGGAGCCGGAAGTCTACGGCCAGGACCGCGTATTTGTGTACGTGGGCTACGAAAACGACACCGATGCCGACAACACCGCCAAGCTCGAAGCTCTCCAAGCCGCGGGTCACCCCGTCATCAGCGTGCGGATGCAGGATGCTCTGGACCTGGGTGCCGAGTTCTTCCGTTGGGAAGTAGCTACGGCCGTAGCCAGCGCCGTGCTCGAAATCAACCCCTTCGACCAGCCCAACGTGCAGGCCGCCAAAACCGCTACCGACCGCCTGATGAAGGTGGTGCAGGAGCAGGGCAGCCTACCAGCCGGCGACGAAGCCAAGGTGACGGAAAACGGCGTGTCATACTTCTCCGCCGTATCGGGCGGCAGTGCGGCCGAGGTTATCCAGAACTTCTTCGCCCAGGCCAAGGACGGTGACTTCCTCAACATTCAGGCGTATTTGACCGAATCGGACGAGCTGAATAAGGGCCTGGCCGAGTTGCGCACCCAGGTGCAGGAGCAGTTGCATCTGGCTACCACCTCGGGCTACGGACCGCGCTTCCTGCACTCCACGGGCCAGTACCACAAGGGTGGCCCCGACAAGGGCTTGTTTGTGCAGTTCACCGTCGACCATCCGCAGGATCTGGCGCTGCCGGGCCGTTCGTACTCCTTCGGCACGTTCAAAAATGCCCAGGCCGCCGGCGACTTGCAAGCCCTGCACGACTACAACCGCCGCACGCTGCGCATCCACCTCGGCGACAATGCTGAGCAAGGTTTGCGCACGGTACTGACGGCGCTGCAGTCGGCTCCGCTGACCGCTACCCAAGCGTAAGAATGCTGCCAGGGCGGTCGGTTGGGAGGCCGGCCGCCCTGGTAGTTTCTGCGCTTTCTGACCTTTCCCCATCGAAAATTCCCTCAATCCTCTCGATGCTCAACTTAAAGCGCCTCATGGCGGCAGCTGGCCTCACGCTGGCCGCGGCTAACCTGACTTTTGCCCAAACGGTACGCCTGACCGTGCAGCCCGGAGACCCGAAGCTGCAAATCAGCAAAGACATTTACGGGCACTTCGCCGAGCACCTGGGCCGTTGCGTCTACGACGGTTTCTGGGCTGACCCCGGCTTGAACGTGCCCAAGCAGGGCCGCATCCGCATGGATATCGTGGAGGCCCTGCGCAAGATCAAAGTGGCCAACCTGCGCTGGCCCGGCGGCTGCTACGCCGACGCCTACCACTGGCGCGACGGAGTAGGGCCCACTGCCCAACGTCCCCACACCATCAACACCTGGTGGGGCGACGCGGTGGAAGACAACTCCTTCGGTACCCACGAGTTTCTGGAGCTCTGTAAGCTGCTGGGCACCGAGCCGTATTTGGCGGCCAACGTCGGCAGCGGGACGGTGCAGGAAATGGCCAACTGGATGGAGTATTTGAACTCCAACGCTGACACGCCGCTGACCCAGCAGCGCAAGCAAAACGGCCACCCCGAGCCCTACGGCGTGACCATGTGGGGCATCGGCAACGAAAGCTGGGGCTGCGGCGGCAACATGACCGTCGATTATTACACCGACGTCTATAAGCGTTACGCCACCTTTGCCCACAACTATCCGGGCAGCCCGAAGCTAAAGCGCATCGTGAGCGGGGCCAACGGCGACGACGCCAACTGGACCGAAACGTGCATGAAGAAGATTCCGCTCGACCAGATGTGGGGCCTGACGCTGCACCAGTACACGCTGCCCACCGGCAGCTGGACCGGCAGCAAGGGTGCCGCCACCGGCTTCGACGAGGCCCAGTACTTCAACACGATGAAGAACTGCCTGAAGATGGAAGCCGTGGTGACCAAACACGCGGCCATCATGGACAAGTACGACAAGGATAAAAAGGTAGCCTTGCTCGTGGATGAGTGGGGCGTATGGACCGACGTGGAGCCCGGCACCAACCCCGGCTTTTTGTACCAGCAAAACTCCCTGCGCGACGCGCTAGTGGCCGGTACCACGCTCAACATCTTCAACAACCACTGCGACCGGGTGCGCGGGGCCAACCTGGCCCAGGCTGTGAACGTGCTGCAGGCCCTGATCCTGACCGACAAGGAGAAGATGCTGCTCACGCCCACCTACCACGTGTTTGACCTCTACCAGGTCCACCAGAACGCGCAGTATCTGCCCCTGCAATTCCAGAGCCCCGAGTACACGTTGAACGGTGACAAGCTGCCGGCGCTAAATGCCTCGGCCTCTAAGGACGCCAGCGGCGCGGTGCATATTTCCCTGGTCAACCTCGACACCAAAAAGGCTTTGCAGCTGGAAACTGCACTGTCCGGCGTGACCTGGAAAACCGTGTCGGGCCGCATTCTGACCTCAAGCAACGTCAACGATTACAACACCTTCGACAAGCCCAGCAAGGTAAAGCTGGCCACTTTTAACGGGGCTAAAAAGCGCGGCGGAAATCTGGCCGTGGAGCTGCCGCCGCAGTCGGTGGTCGTGCTGGAAGTGAAGTAGAAGGCACGAGTACACCAGCTCGTCATGTCGATCATTCTGCGCGTCAAGCAGAGAGGAGACATCTCGCGGGCAATGGTGACTGTCATGCTGAGCTTGTCGAAGCATCTCTACTACAATGGTAATTCATGCCGTTTGTACAACGAAGCGGTAGAGATGCTTCGGCAGGCTCAGCATGACGTTCTTTTTACGCAAACTGCTTGCCTAACGTCAGCACGCGAGATGTCTCGCTGTGCTCAACCTGACGCCTCAGATTATAAAGATCAACTCAACCCGATGAAACCCACCGCTCCTTTCCGCAAACTCTCCACGGCTGGCTTACTATTAGTTGGCCTGACCGTATTCAGCAGCCAGCGTTCGGCCCCGGAAAAGGGGCTGAAAGATTATTACAAAGACTATTTTCCGGTGGGCGTGGCCGTCTCGCCGGCGGGGCTGAAGGGTGCGGAAGGGGAGCTGATTAAGCAGCACTTCAACAGCATCACGCCGGAGAACTCTATGAAGATGGGCCCGATTCATCCGGAGGAAAACCGCTACGAGTGGAAGGATTCCGACGAAATTGTCCAGTTTGCCCAGGACAACAAGCTGCGGGTGCGGGGCCACAACCTGCTCTGGCACGAGCAGACACCCAAGTGGCTCTTCAAGGACGCCAACGGTAAGCAGGTCAGCAAGGAAGTGCTGCTCAAGCGCCTGCACGACCATATTTTCACGGTGGTGAAGCGCTACAAGGGCAAGATATACGCGTGGGACGTGGTCAATGAAGCCATCAGTGACAACCCCCAGGAGTTTCTGCGCAATTCGGAATGGTATAAGATCTGCGGCGAAGATTTCATCGCCAAAGCCTTTGAATACGCCCACGAGGCTGACCCTAAGGCGGTGCTCTTCTACAACGACTACAATACCGAGCGGCCCGAAAAGCGGGAGCGAATCCTCAAGCTGCTCAAGAAGCTCAAGGACGCCAAAGTGCCGATAGATGCGGTAGGCTTGCAGGGGCACTGGTCGTTGCAGGAACCCACGGAGACCGAGCTGCGCCAGGCCCTGGACCAGTACTCGGCGCTGGGACTAAAGGTGCAGATTACCGAGCTTGACGTGTCGATTTACCCGTGGGAAAAGGACCGGCGCGAAAAGCGTCCCGGCGAATCGGATGCCTACACGCCCGAGCTGGAGCAGAAGCAGGCTGAGCAGTATAAGATGTTCTTCAAAGTCTTCCGCGACTACAAGAAAGTCATGACCGGCGTCACGTTCTGGAATATTTCCGACAAGTATACCTGGCTTGATACTTACCCCGTAGCCGGCCGCAAAAACTACCCCCTGCTTTTCGACCAGAATCAGAAGCCGAAGAAGGCTTACTGGGAAGTCGTAAAATTCTAAAAGCTAAGAAGCTAGTTGCCCTATAAGTCTGCCCTACTGCCTGCTTTTCCACCTAAATCCAATGATAACCCTGCCTTTCTACACTGCCCGTGCAGCCGACCGATTCTGGCTGGTACTGCTGGCGCTGCTTGTTTCTTTCGGGGCCCAGGCTCAGAAAACGGCCGCGCAATTGACGCCTACCTACGTTTCGGCCGATAAGGGGAAAAACGGCTTTCCGTTAGCGGCCGGTGGCAAAACGGCGGCGCTATACGCTAGCCAAGCCGACTGGCCGGGCGTGTTGCGCGCCGCTAAGGACTTGCAGGCCGATATCAACCGGGTGACTAAGCTTACGCCGCCGCTTACTACGGATAAAGCCCCAAACGGCAAGGAAGTCGTGCTGATTGGCACCATCGGCAAAAGCCCGCTGATTGATGGGCTGGTGGCCAGCAAAAAGCTGGACGTGTCGCAGGTGGCGGGCAAGTGGGAAACCTTCGTGCTACAGGTGGTGGAAAAGCCGATGCCGGGTGTTGAGCGGGCGTTGGTTATTGCCGGCAGTGACAAGCGCGGCACCATTTACGGCATTTACGACCTGTCGCAGCAAATCGGGGTGTCGCCGTGGTACTGGTGGGCCGATGTACCAACCAAGCCGCAGACGGCTCTGTACGTAGCGCCGGGCCGCCATTCGCAGGGCACGCCGCAGGTAAAGTATCGGGGCATTTTCCTCAACGACGAAGCGCCGGCGCTGTCGGGTTGGGCCAAGGAAAAGTTCGGCGGTATCAACTCGAAGATGTACGTGCACGTGTTTGAGCTGATTTTGCGGCTCAAGGGCAATTACCTGTGGCCTGCTATGTGGGGCAACGCCTTCAACGACGACGACAAGCAAAGCCCCGTGCTGGCCGATGAGTACGGCATTGTAATGGGCACCTCGCACCACGAGCCCATGGTTCGGTCGCAGCAGGAATGGAAGCGCTTCGGCTCCGGCCCCTGGAACTACCAGACCAACGAAAAGACGCTCCAGGATTTCTGGCGCCAGGGCATCAAGAATATGGGCACCAAGGAAAGCATCGTGACGCTGGCCATGCGCGGCGACGGCGACGAGCCCATGAGTGAGGGCAGCAACATTACCCTGCTGGAAAAAATCGTGGCCGACCAGCGCAAGATTATTGCCGAGGAAACCGGCAAGCCCGCCGAACAGACGCCCCAGCTCTGGGCTCTCTACAAGGAAGTGCAGGACTACTACGACAAAGGCATGCGCGTGCCCGACGATGTGACTCTGCTCTTGTGCGACGACAACTGGGGCAACCTCCGCAAGCTGCCCAAGCCTACGGAAAAGCCCCGCGCCGGCGGCTACGGCATTTACTACCACTTCGACTACGTGGGTGGTCCGCGCAACTACAAGTGGCTCAATACGAATCCGCTACCCCGCATCTGGGAGCAAATGCACCTGGCCCACGAGTACGGCGCCAACCAGATCTGGATTGTAAACGTGGGAGATTTGAAGCCCATGGAATTCCCCATCAGCTTCTTTCTGGACTACGCCTGGAACCCCGACCGAATCAGCGCCGACCAAATCGACGACTACTCGCGGGACTGGGCCGCCCGGCAGTTCGGCCCAAAGTACGCCGCTGATATTGCCGACATCCTGGCCAAATACGCCAAGTACAACAGCCGCCGCAAACCCGAGCTGCTCGACGCCAACACCTACAGCCTGGCTACCGGCGAGTGGGCTACGGTGGTTGCCGATTATAACCAGCTGCTAGCCAAGGCCGAGAAAGTCAGCCAGCAGCTGCCCGCTGAGTACCGCGACGCTTATTATCAACTGGTGCTGCACCCGGTGCAGGCCTGTGCCAACCTCAACGAGCTATACTACACCGTGGCGCAGAACCGGGAGGCAGCCAAAAACGGCCAGGCTACGGCCAACGCCTTGGCTGAAAAAGCCAAGGCGCTCTACGCCAAAGACGCCGAAATCACGAAGCGCTACCACGCGCTGGCCGGCGGCAAGTGGAACCATATGATGGACCAGACTCACATCGGCTACACCTACTGGCAGCAGCCCGAGCAGAACGCCATGCCCGCCGTGCAGACCGTGGCGCAGCCAACTACCGCGGCTCCAGCTCAGCCCGTGCCGGCGAAAAAGCCCCAGTCGGTACCGAAAGGCGCAGGATTTGTTGAAACCGACGGCTACGTTTCCATCGAAGCCGGGCACTATGCCAAAGCCGTGGATGGGGGCGGGGTAAAGTGGCAAACCATTCCCGACCTGGGCCGCACGCTTTCCGGCGTCACCACGTTCCCGACTACCGCGCCCGGCCAGCCGCCGACCGGTGACTCGCCGCGCCTAGAGTATCAGGTGCAGCTCACCGGTACCGGTCCGGTAACGGTGCGGACCTACTTGGCCCCCACGCTGAACTTTATTGGGGGGGAGGGTTTGCGCTACGCCGTATCCTTCGACGACGAAGCCCCGCAGATTATCAACCTACACACGGGCATGGTGGCGGACAATGGCAACCGGCCCTGGGAAAAAGCGGTGGCCGAAAATATCCTCATTAAAGAGTCTAAGCACACGTTGGCCAAGCCCGGCGCCCACGTGCTCAAATTCTGGCGCGTGGACCCCGGCGTAGTACTCGAAAAGCTGGTCGTAGACCTTGGTGGTTTGCCGTCTAGCTACCTCGGCCCGCCGGAAAGCGCCTCGGGTACGGCAGCACCAAAAGCCGCCGAAACCAAAGGCAGCGTAGGCCAACGCTAGAACAGCTTTTACCCGTAAAACAACCCAACGGCTTCTTTCCAGTTTTAAGGCGCCTTAAAACTGGAAAGAAGCCGTTGGGTTACCTAAAAAAGGCGCCGTGTCGGGCGCCTTTTTTGCGGAGCTTACTTCGTGCCGGCTGGTACCGGGCCGATAGAGAAATCCTCAAACTCGACCGGGAAGCCTTTGCCATCGGGGGCGGCGCACATGAGTCCGATCTGGACCTTTTTACCGGGCGTAGGCGGGAAGTAGGCCAGGCGCAGCATCTTGAAGTCCTTGTTGTCGAAGGAGTACTGAATTTCTACGTAGTCGCCCTTGCGCAGCAGCGTCAGCCACACGGCCTTGGGACTGTCCTGCCGCGGCACCACCGACCAGTCGGACACTTCCCGCGTGACGACGGCGCTGACGTTTTGCACCCCCTTGACGTACTCGATGCCAGTCTTAATCCAGTTCTTCTCATCGAGCCGAATCATCAGGCCGGCCTGGTCGTAGAGCTCTTTGTACTGCCCTACAATTTTGACCTTAGCTAGAAAGTCACCTTCCTGCTCCTGGTAGAAAAAGTGGCCATTGTCGCGGATGAAGCCGTAGTGCGTCACGCGCCAGAAGTCGGTGCCGCCGTCGACCTGCACCTGCACTTTGTTGGCCGTCACGGTCGACTTCTTGGGAGCATTTAGCCAGCGCATGGTGGTAAAAGTTTGGGCCGAAGCCGTGAATACGCCCAGCAAAAGGGCCGCGGAGAAGAATAATTTTTTCATGTAGGGAATAATAAGCTCAGCCGTAGAATGGGACGAAGTTAAGCTTCCTCTCCCAACGGGCGGATGACCTTGCAAGGGTTGCCGGCGACAAACACGTCGGCCGGTATGTCTTTCGTGACCACGCTGCCCGCCCCAATCACGCTACGGGCCCCAATGCTTACACCCGGACAAATAACGGCGCTGCCGCCTACCCACACGTCGTCGCCGATGGTAATAGGCTTGGCAAACTCCAGCCCCGAGGCCCGGATCTGGTGGTCCATGGGGTGGGTGGCGGTGTAAATCTGCACGTTGGGCCCAAACAAAGTCCGGTGGCCGATGGTGACCGGGGCTACGTCGAGCACCACGCAGTTGAAGTTGAAAAACACCTTCTCCCCGAGGTACATATTGCTGCCATAGTCGCAGTAGAAGGGCGGCTGAATCCAGAGGCCAGCGCCGGCGTGGGGCAGCAGCTGCTGGAGCAATTGGGTGCGTTCAGCAGTCTGGTCTTCGCGGGATTCGTTGAGCTGCTTGAGCAACAGCCGGGCCTGGGTTCGTTCCTGGGTGAGCTGCGCGTCGAGAGCATCGTAGAGCTCCCCGGCTAGCATCTTTTCTTTTTCGGTTTTCATAGCATGGTTGTAGGTTCTGGGCCCGGGCGGGCGGCAGGCCGCGTTAGAAGGCGCTACAATACACAAAAGGCCGAAAACGCCCCGGTTACGGTTTGTTTTCGGCCTTTTGAGAAGATAGAGTGGTGTAGGTTCTAGCTCCGGTCGGCGTCGTTGTCGCGGCCGGCGTTGCGGCGGGGCATGGTGCCGTAGTCCGAGCCGTTGTCGTGGGGCGGCACGGGCGCGTCGTTCTGGGCATCGCGGCTGTACTCTTGCTGCACGGCGCCTCCGTCGGCCGCGGCGGGGTTCGACGAGTCGTTGGGGTCGTTGTAAGAGCCGCCTTTCGAGCCAATGCCTTCGGCGCTGTTGCCCTGGTAGCTGGCCTCCCCATCGGGGCGGGTGTAGCCGGTGCGGGAGTCGGAGCCGGTGGGCGTGGCCGCTTCCTGGTTCGGGCCGGGCTCATTGGCACCGTTCAGCTCGCCGGTACGACCGTGCACCGTGGGCTGGGGGTTGTAGGTCGTACCCTGCTGCTCGTCGCGCTTGTCGTGCTGGGACGGGATATAGTCGTAGTCGGCGCTTTGGTTCCGTTCCCGGCCGTTGCCTACTTCATGGCCGTTGGTAGCACCGCCCACCAGGGAAGAGTGGCCGTAGTCCTCGCTAAAGCCCGAATTCGGGGCCGTAGGGGAGGCGTTGTCGTTGCGGTAGTGTGGGTCGACGGTGGTGCCGGCCAGGGGCGTAGCGGGCTCATGGCCGAAGGTGCTGCCCTGGGGGTTGTACTCGTCGGTGCCGGTGTTGTTTTCGGGCCGCCCGCCGGTATAGCCACCGGAGCTTACCGGCTGCGTGCCCAGTTGGCCGCCGTACACGTCGTCGGCCCGGTATTGGTTGCCGTAGCCACCCTGAGTGCCCCCGGTTCCCTGAGGTCCGAATTCGCCACGGCCAGGGCTAGCCTGCTGGTTTTCGAGCCGGTCCGCGTCGCGGTAGATGGGTTCTACGCTGTTGCCGAATTGTCCGCCCCAGTCAGCTTTGGGCGCTTCGTTGCTCGGGGCAGAGCCGGGCTGCACAGCGTTGCGGTCGGCTTCCTTGTTTTCCTGTTCGTCGCCGGGCTCGGTGTCGAGGGCCCCTTTGCCCACGCTCATTTCCGAGTCGGCCAAGGACTGGCTGGAAGTGCCGGGGGAGTTGGCCTGGTGCTTTTTATCGTCGGTATTTTCGGTAGTATCTTGCGGAGTAGCCATGATGCAGTGGGTTTTGGAGGGGAAGACGACAAGCATCTTCTCTTGAAACCATACGCGGCGGCTACGGCAGAGTTTTCGCGCCTACGCCGCCCGCAGCTCCCGCATGTTCTGGCTCCAGGCCCGCACCCAGTCCGGCAACTCCGGCGACTCGGTCGGCTCGCCAGCATGGGCCAGCACCTCGGCTGGGTCGGCGGTGCCGCCCTTGCGCTTCACGAAGCGCAAACTCACCACGGCCGTGGCCACCACCTGACCTTGCCGGATGAATTGCTGCTGGATGTAGAGCAGCCGCTCGTCCCAGCCCAGGGGCCGAGTTTCGATTTCAAACGTCTGAAACGGCTCCAAAGAGCGGCTGAACTGAATAGTTTCGGCCACTACCACGGCCAGCGGGGCGAAGTCCTTGGTTTTGCTCAGCAGCCCCGAGCGGATGAGCAGGTCCGTCCGGGCCACGTCGCACAGCGTCAGATACTGCCCGTTATTCACGTGGCGCATGATGTCCAGGTCGGTCGGCCACACCCGAAACTTGGTCCGGCAGGGGCCCATTACCGGCACCTTGGGTTGGAAGCGGGCCGTGAGCACAAGCCAGAGCAGGCGGAAGTAGAGTTTCATAGCAGTAAAGGAAAAGGCCCCGGCCGGTAAGTACACCAGCCGGGGCCTTGGGGTTAAACGAAAAATGATACTGGTGAGGGACCTAGCCGAACCTGGTTGAGAATAATTTTATTTAATTTCTTTCTCAACCAGACGTCTCTACTCAAACACGCCCAACGAGGCTACGTGGGCCTTGCTGCCATCCGTCACCCAGGCGTCGAGCTGGGCGGGGTCCTTCATCTGCTGGCCGCGGCTGCGGGGTACCACGATATAGCCGCACTGCACATCCGGCAGGGCCGACATGTCGCTCCACAGCTTCTCAATCTGGGCCACGGGGTAGATATCTTCCTGGCCGTGGCCCCAGCGGAATTTTACTTCCTTGGTCGTCACGTAGGTCGGGATGCGCTGAGCCACGGCGCGCACGGCCCGGGCCAGCTGGGCGTCGTCGGCCGTTTGCAGCTCGGTGCGGGTGAGGCCGAAGAGCTGGAGTAGCGGGTCGACTTCAATCCAGGTGGTCATCGAGTTGTAATAGCTCAAGGCCAGCTCATCTTCTTCCCGGGGTTGGGCCAGGCCTTCGAGCAGGCGCACCTGCCCGTTCACGCGGGCCAGTCCGCCGCCCCGGTCCTCGATGCGGCGCGGAATGACTTCGAAGGTCAGGGCGTTGCCGGAGGCCCGGTGGTAGCCCAGGGCCGCCGCGTGCACGTCGGCGCCCAGCGTGTCGATGTTGTGGAGCATAATGGTTTCCACCGCGGGGTTTTCGCGCAGCAGGCGGGCCAGGGTGCCGTTGCGCAGCAGGTTCGACACCTCGTACCAGTGGCCGAGCGGGGAGAAGCGCTGGGCGGCAATGTTGTCGATGTAGTCGGTGCCCTCACCCTTGCTTTTGGCCCAGCCAATCATCGTGTTGCGCACCGCGTCGCGCACTTTCTGCTTGTTTTCGTCGAGGGTTTCCTGGGGCATTTCCTCCCACATAAACCGTAAATCCCGCTCCATGGGCACAAAACGCTGCCCAATCGAGCGACCTTCCGAGAGGTACACGGCCCCGTCGTAGCCGTAGTTCTGGGTCTGCTCCAGGGTCTGCCGGATCGGGGCGTGGGTGAGGTAGCTGGTCGCCACGATGTGCGGGATTTTGGCCCCGTACTGCCGGGCCACGCGGCGGGTTTTGGCCAGGTGAATTTCCAGGAAGCTGCGGTGCCGCCCGCCTATTTCCACGAAGGGGTTCAGGGCCTTGATAACACCCGCGCCCTTGGTCCAGCGGCTGCCCACGCCGGCCGCGAGGCTGAGCACGGCCACCTTGCCGGCCCGAATGGCGTCCTCGCCCAGCTGGGTCACGTCCTGCAAGTCGGCAAACTGTACCACGTCCGTCGGCTGCACGTCGTCGATGGCCGTTTCGGCAGGCAGGCGGTTGCGAGAGAGGCCGATGCGGCCCTTTTGCAGCTCTTCCCGGATGTCTTCGTGCTGAATGTAGTCGAAGCCATTCTCGCGCTTGATCTGCTCGGCCTTATCATTCTCCACGCTGCGGTTGCCCTGGCTTGTGGGGTCCGAGACCTTGAACAAATTGCTCACAATGGTGCGCAGCAGGGGGTAGGCCAGGTTGTTTTGCTCGCAGTAGGTCGTGAAGTAGTCGATTTCAGCCCGGCGCAGGTAGGAAATGGATTCCGGGTCGCGCTTCACCAGCCCCGACACGTGAATGGCGTAATACTGCTCCGGCATCAGGGCCTCGTTGCCTTCGTGCAAGGTGCTCCAGGTGCCGCGTCGGTTGATGCTCCAGTTATAGACCACCGGCTCCATGGCAAACGGCAAAGCGGCCGAAAGTTCCTGCTTGGTCGTGCGCAAGAGGTCCAGCACGCGCACCTTGTAATCCTCGTACTTGTCGGGGTTCACGAACATGCCCATGCCGCCGCCCGACATGCCGCCCAGCATCAAAAAGCCGTAGTAGTCGGCCCCGAATTCCTGCTTGGCCTTGGCAATAATCTGCTCGGTGAAGTAAGTCGAGGCCCAGGGAATGATGGTTTTGATGGGCCCCTCAAAGTTGCGGGCCGTGTTGGCGCCCAGCTTCTGAATGTCGCCTTCCTTGATGGAAGCCAGGATGTTGTCGAAAATCTCGTTGGTCTGCTGCCGGGCAGCCGTTTCCTGGGCCCCGCGGAGCAGATACTTCTCGGTCACCATCTCCAGAATCGGGCCCACGTTGGAGGCCATACCGCCGTGCATCAGCACCAGGGACTTCATGATTTTCTCCCCAATTTCGGGGTGCACATCCTCGCCTTCCAGCACCCGGTGCCGCGGCAGCAGCGTGCCCCGACTGATGTCGTATTCCGGGTCGCCGGGCTGGGCAAAGGTGCCCTGAATGGCCTTGATACCAGGCCACACGCCGCCCGAATCCTGCCAGCCCCCGCCCGAGCCGCCAATCCACTCGCCCAGAATGGCCCGCGACGCCACTAGGCGCCGTTCGTTCTCGTCGAGGCCGCCAGTTAGGTTCTTGGTTTGCCCCGTGGCCCGCATCAGCAAGCTAATAATGGAGCCCAGCAGGTTGGTCGAAACGGCGAAACGGGAGCCTTTGGGAATGTCGTTCACCTTAGTCACTAGCTCGATGCCCATGCCCGGGGCCACTATGCGCGCCAGGATTTCCGTGAGGTTCTGGTTGGTGCCTTCAAAGGAAGGCGGAATCAGGCCGGAAGCAATAACGCCAGCCTTGACCAGGCTTAGGTAGTCGTTGCCGAAGTTGAACAGGTCGGCCAGGTCCGTGACGTCCTTGGTCGTGTTCAGGTCGATGCTGGTCAGGCGCAATACCGGCTCCGGAATGACGCGCACGTAACTGTGCAGCGGGGGGCGGATGTCCTTGTCGCGCCCGAACATACCCAGGTCAATCGACAGGTTCACGACCCGCGCGCCCTCGGGTAGTCCATGCCCAGAAAGAAGATATCCGACCAGCCGCTGTGCGTAAGGTCCATGCGCACGGAGGTGTGCTCGTGCAGCACGGGGTAGAACAACGACGAGTCATTGCGTTGCAGCAAAGCCGGGTGAATCCGGATGGGGTGCTCGTCCTGGTGGCCTACGCGGAACATCCACTGGTTGCCCTTGCTGGAGCGCACGCTTTTACGGACCTGGTCGGCCAGAATCTGGAAGGAGAGGTGGTGGTAGCTGTCAGCCAGGGCGCTAAAGAGCGTGGCGTTGGGCCCGTGCTGGTCCAGCTCGCGCAAAAACGTGCTGATGGCCTGCTCAAAGCGCCGGCTCAAGAGGTCCTCAAAGCCGTGGTAGGGAATCTTGCCCACGGCCGGCACGTCGGGCGTTTCCTGCAGAAAAAACCGAAAGCCGGCGTACAAGAACAGGATGGCCCGCACCTTGTCGTAGAGGTTGGGCGTGGCCTTGCGGAACTCGTCCAGCTCCCGCAGGCTGCGCAGCAGCTCCCGGGCCGAAAGGCCGCGGCTGAGAGCGTAAAAGTCCCGGTTCCGCTTCTCGGGCTCGGTAGCGGTAATGGTTTCGACGAAAATATTCATGGCTCTACTTGCGGGTATTGGCTTCGGCCAGCAGCTCGACCATGGTCGTCAGGGTTTCGTCGTGGGCCTCGCCTGCCAGGCCCAGGGCCAGCTGGGCCCGCAGCAGACCGTGGGGCCGGCTTAGGTCGTAGCGGTTGCCGCGCACTTCCAGGGCCAGGTACTTTTCCGTGGCGGCCAGCTCCTGCAAGGCGGGCGTGAGCAGCACGTTGGTCGAGCCGGCATCGAGTTGCTTCTGCAGAATACCGAAGATGCCCGGCGTCAGGACGTGCATGCCGAAAAAGCACAAGTAATAGCCCGCCCGCAAGCCTGGCGTTTGCAGTTCTAGTTCGGCCGTGCTCAACGAAGGCTTTTCAATGATATGGTCAATCTGGTACACGCCGGCCTGGCCCGCCACGTGCTTGCCCGTGAGCGTACCGTAACGGCTGATCTGGTGCTCAATGGTGGGGTTGACGGCCGCCACGGCGCAGTCTTGTTGCGTAGCCAACTCCAGCACTTGGGCCGCGCAACGCTTGCCAGCCATGTTCGAAACGTAGAGGTAGTCGCCGAGCAGGAGCAGGAACGGCTCATTACCCACGAACTCCCGGGCGCAGTACACGGCGTGGCCGTAGCCTAGAGCTTCAGTCTGCTCGGCAAACTGCAGGCGGCTGAGCAGGTGGTCAATTTTCTCGGCCTGCTGCCGGGCCCAGTCCACATTCTGATAGGTTTTAATCAGGTTGTCGCGCAGGGAGGTGAAGGCGGCTACGTAGCGCGCTCCGTCGCCGGGAGCGCACACGACGCACAGCTCCTCGATGCCGCTGCCAAAGGCCTCCTCGGCAATAATCTGGATGGTGGGCTTGTGCAACCCGTCCACATCTACCACCGGCAGCATGGCCTTCTGAATGGTATCGGCCACCGGGTACAACCGCTGGCCGCGGGCGGCGGCAGTAATTACTGCTTTTTTGATCTTCATGGGAATTGGTTGGGGATTCACTCAGGAAAATGCCGGGAGAGAGGCGGGTTGGAAAAAAGAAAAACATCAATTCAGAAGTGGTTACAAGTCAGCTTCCGGAAAGATGGTATTGGTGATGTATCGTTTGTGCTAACAGACCGTCATTCCGAGCGAAGTCGAGGAATCTCGCGTGCCGACGTTGCCAAAGTAGCTGTCATGCTTGATCTGACGTCCGCGCAGGCGAAGCATCGCTACCGCTTCGTTGGAGTAAGGCTTAACACCGATACTTTCTCAGCAATTAGGAATGCATCCAACCCAACTGAGGGGTTAATCGTGCATTGAATATGACTACCGCTTTCTTCGATTTCTAAACTGAGGATAACGTTTTGGTGACTAAAGCCTTCAAGCTCCATTTCCCGAATGCCAGTGAATAGAAGCTCTATAGTACACTGCTTGGTTTGCTGGTAATGGCCTTTGGGGTCGACTTCCGCTGTCAGCTCAAATGCAGCTATTGTAAACGTTGCGGAAGGCCAATATCCAGGGTTGGCTTCAAAAGCTGCTTTCGTGATTTCAGCGTCATGAAAGCTTGGCCAATAGCCGAAATACTCCCGAACAATTTCATGGTTACTTATTCGATTGGTTGCAGGATTTTCGGCTACAGGCATAGGCTCGGGAATGTCAGTCGAAGCGGGTAGAGATGCTTCGGCAAGCTCAGCATGACGTGCTAGTACAGGCTTACTAAAATAGCTTGCTACCTTGCTTCAGCCGCTCCACCTTTGCCCGAATTTCCTCCAGGCCCAAGTTGTGAATGCTGCCTAAGTGCGTGGTCTGAAACTCCTTGTGGGGCACGTAGGAGCCGTCTTCTACGGCCAGGCCCACCTGTTTGTAGGCCGTGCGAAACGGCGTACCGCTTTGAATCAGCTGGTTGATGTTTTCCACCGTGAAGGTCGCGTCGTACTTCGCCTGGTTGAGCAGGTCGGGTTTGATTTTCAGTTGGGGCAACGCGAAGAGCACAATGTCCAGGATGTCCAGAAACTGGGTGAGGGGCTCGAATAGCAGCTCCTTCAGAATCTGAAAGTCGCGGTGGTAGCCGCTGGGCAGGTTGCTGATGGTGAGCGTAATCGTGTTGGGCAGCGCCTGTAGGGAGTTGCAGCGCGCCCGGATGAGCTCAAACACGTCCGGGTTTTTCTTGTGGGGCATGATGCTGGAGCCCGTGGTAAACTCCTTAGGCAGCTCCACGAAAGCCATATCCTGCCCGTTGTACAGCACCAGGTCGTAGGCCATTTTGGCCAGGGTGGCAGCCATGCCGGCCACGGCAAAAGCCACGG
This sequence comes from Hymenobacter cellulosivorans, assembly GCF_022919135.1. Classification (NCBI taxonomy): domain Bacteria; kingdom Pseudomonadati; phylum Bacteroidota; class Cytophagia; order Cytophagales; family Hymenobacteraceae; genus Hymenobacter; species Hymenobacter cellulosivorans. The sequence continues at coordinate 2,144,791 of NZ_CP095049.1, forward strand.
TTTTCTCGGTCTTGCCCCGCAGCATTTGGGCGCCCACGCTGCTCACGGCCACGTTGCCGAAGCCCATTTGCCGGGTCGTCAGCTGCCTATCGATGGGGAAGGAGGAGCCAAAGCCGGCGCCCGAGCCCAGCGGGTTCTGGTCGGCCACGGTGTGGGCGGCTTCGAACAGGGCCAGATCCAGCAACAAATGCTCAGCATAAGCCGAAAACCAGAGCCCGAATGAACTGGGCATGGCGGCCTGGAAGTGGGTGTAGCCCGGCATCAAATCGGCCTGGTGCGCGTCGGCTTTGTGCAGCAGCACGTTTACCAGCTCCAGCGTCTTGGTTGCCACCCGCTCGGTATAGTCTTTCAGGAAGAGCTGAATGGCTGTCAGAACCTGGTCGTTGCGGGAGCGGGCCGTGTGGATTTTCTTGCCCGCGTCGCCGAACTTCTCGGTCAGGTAATACTCAATCTTGGAGTGCACATCCTCAAACTCGGCCTCAATGGTGAAGCGGCCCTCGGTAATCTGCTGAGCCAGTTCCCCGAGGCCCTGCTGAAGCTGCTCGTTTTCCTCTTCGGAAATCAACCCAGCTTGGGTGAGCATCGTGGCCTGGGCCTGGGAGGCCTGCACGTCGAACTGCGCCAGGTACATATCCAGCTCCCGGTCTTTGCCCACGGTGAACTGCTCAATCTTCTTGTCAACGGCAATGCCCTTGTCCCAAATCTTCATGGTCAATTATCTAGGAAAGCCCGGCTGATGGGGCTTTCCGGTACTACGTGTTGTGGGCTGCTTCAGCCGAAGCTGAGTGTGTCGCAAATTGCCCGGTATTTGTCGGATTTATACGCCCTGATCCGACAGGAGAGGCTTTACATTTATATTCTCATCTACTTCAAGCCCCCGGCATTATGCAGAAGATTACTACGTTTCTGACTTTCAACGACCAAGCCGAGGAAGCGGCAAAACTATATACCAGTATTTTTCCTGATTCCGCCATTCGCCGCATCACCCGCTATCCACAAGGTACTTACATGCCCGTCGGCAGCGTGATGACCGTGGAGTTTGAGTTGGCCGGGCAAAAGTATGTGGCCTTGAACGGCGGACCGCATTTTACGTTCACCACCGGCATTTCTTTGTCGGTAAGCTGTCAGGATCAGGCCGAAATTGATGCCGTGTGGAACCAGCTTACGGCCGCCGGCGGAGAGCCGGGGGACTGTGGCTGGTTGAAAGACCGGTTCGGCGTATCCTGGCAAGTTACGCCCGCCAACATGGCTCAGTTGATAAGCAGTCCTGACCCGGCCCGAATGCAGCGCAAAATGGCCGCCATGATGCAGATGAGCAAAATTGACATTGCCACCCTGGAAAACGCCTAGCTTCGCCCTTACAGCTGCAGTCCCTCCAGCAACTCGATATAGGCCCGGATGCCGCCCCGGATTTCGTAGCGGTAAATGTATTCGTCGGGGGTGTGGGAGCGGGCCGAGTCGCCGGGGCCCATCTTCACCGTCGGAAACGGCATCAGAGCCTGGTCCGACATGGTAGCCGAGCCGTAGGTTTTGCGGCCCAGCGCCACGCCCTTGCGCACCAGCACGTGGTCCGGGTCGATGCGCGAGGAGTTGAGCCGTACTGAGCGGGGCACCACTTCCGATTGTAAATGCTCCTGCACGGTGTGCACGACTTCCTCGTTGGAATAAAACTCGTTGGTGCGCACGTCCACGACGAAGCGGCACACGTCGGGCACCACGTTGTGCTGGGTGCCGGCCTGAATCTGGGTTACCGTCATTTTCACGGGCCCCAGCAGCTCCGACACGTTCGGGAACCGGTACTGCTGCAGCCATTGGATGTCGGTTACGGCCTTGTATAGCGCATTTTCGCCTTCGTTGCGGGCCGCGTGGCCGGTTTGCCCGTAGGCGGTGCAGTCGAGGACCACCAAGCCTTTTTCAGCAATTGCCATGTCCATCTGGGTCGGCTCACCCACGATGCCGACGTCGATTTTGCCCAGTTTCGGCAGTAGGCTACTGATGCCGTTGGCACCCGAAATTTCCTCCTCGGCCGTAATGGCACAAATCAGGTTGAAAGGCAGGTCCTCACGCTGGTGAAAGTGCAGAAACGTGGCCAGCAAGCTTACCGCGCAGCCGCCCGCGTCGTTGGAACCCAGCCCAATAAGCTTGTCTTCGGCTTCTTCCACCAGGCCGCCAAACGGGTCGTAGGTCCAGGTGGCGCCGGGCTTCACCGTGTCGTGGTGGGAGTTGAGCAGCACGGTGGGTTTAGCCGGGTTGAAATGCTGGTTTACGGCCCATACGTTGTGTAACGCCCGCCGGGGCTCAGCGCCGTGGCGCTGCAAAAACTCGAAAATCAGCTCGGCCGTGGGGCCTTCTTCCCGGGAAAACGACTGAGTTTGAATCAGGCGAATCAACAGCTGAATAGCTTCTTCAGCTAGCTGGTCGGTTAGCTCCGGCATAGGATGGTTTTTACGGGCTCGTTGATTTTTAGCGCGTTTTCAATGACAACCCGCTCCACGCCAGCCTCCAAGGCCGCAAAGGCGTTATCGAGCTTAGGCACCATGCCCGCCGCAATTACGCCGCTGGCTTTGAGCTCCTGGTACTGTCCGGGCGTTATTTGCGGAATGACGGAGTGCTCGTCGTTCACATCAGCCAGCACTCCGTCTTTTTCGAAGCAGAAGTGCAGCTCCACCTGATAAAACGGTGCCAAGGCCCGGGCCAGGGAACTGGCAATGGTATCGGCGTTGGTATTGAGCAGTTGACCTTGCCCGTCATGGGTAATAGCGCAGAAAACCGGTGTTAGGTCCGCCGTCAGTAGGGCTTGGAGCAGATCGGCATTCACACTGTGCTCGTCAATATCCCCCACAAAGCCGTAATCAATTTCCTTGACTGGCCGCTTTGAGGCGCGGATTACGTTGCCGTCGGCCCCTGACAAACCCAGGGCGTTGAGGCCATAGGCTTGCAGCCCGGCTACTACCTGCTTATTTGTTTTACCGGCGTAGAACATGGTCACGATGTCGAGCGTGGCTGCGTCGGTGATGCGGCGGCCCTGTACCATCTTGGGCTCGATACCCAAGTCCTGCAGCATCTGGCTGGCACCCTTGCCGCCGCCGTGCACTAACATTATCTTATTGTCAAGTTTGGCCAGCTCACTGAGAAACTGTTGGAGCTGGGCCGCGTCGTCGATAATGCCGCCGCCAATCTTGAAAATCTTCAGAACCTCTTGCATGCAGATAGGTAGGGCAGCCACAGAAAACTGCCGGGTGAACAAATCGGGTGGGAGAGGACCGCGAGGCGCAAAGGTAGAGGCTAGGGCCGGGTAATGCACGGTTTATTCTTTGGCAAAACGGGGGCTATTGCGTTTAAACCGGCTTTTTATGGCTGCCTAGGCTGGAAAGCCCGAAAAAATAGGCAGTAGTTTTTTGAAACGTTTTTACTACGTTTGTGTTTAAAGCGGCAGAAACCAATTCCGCTTTCTACCCAGCCATGTCCCGACGACCGTCATTCGCCCTCCTGCCCGCCCCTCAGTGGCCGGCACGACCGTGTGGAGCCGGGTCGTCGCGACGACCGTCACCCACGATTTGATAGCTCCGGGCCCTTGCCCGCGAAGCTCGTGGTGAACGTAAGGACAAATCCTGCGTATGTCACTTTTCTGAGGCGCACTTGGCTACAGTCAGGTGTAATGGAGCAGCCTAACCGGCCGCTTCGTGTGCTACAGAGCCGCATGACCAAGGCAATACCGCCTTACTTTTTTGCAGAAGCTTGCAATCTGACATCTGGGTTTTATGTTTGCAAAAAATTTCAGAGGTGGCTTTGTCCGACGATGCCACCCGTAAACAGGGTTTCTAACGACTAATCGACCGAGCGAGTGTAGGACGCAGTATAGGTACTGATGGCGAGCCACGTTTTAAGGCTCACCAATGCGGCAAGACAAACAGCCGCCTTCCCTGGTCGATTACTCATTCTGGCACTTTTCCCTGATACCGGCCTCGTGCTCGGTTGCCGCACAACGTTCTGGTTGTGCCTGCTTTTCTCCCTTTTCGTCTTTCCGAGTCCGTTGCCTGAGAGCAGGCAGCTAACCGAGCTTTGACCATGGTATTACGAGTCGCCTATGCTGCCGATGCGCAGTATGTGGAAACCCTTTGTCAATGGTATGAGGAATCTGCCAGAACGCGCGGCGTAGGTATCGCCAAGCGTGACCCTAACTATCTGAAAAAGAAGATGGAGCGGGGCGACGCCATTATTGCCTTCGTCGACAATGAGCTGGCTGGTTTCTGCTATATCGAAACCTTCGAGGACAACAAGTTTGTCGTCAATTCCGGCCTGATTGTCAACACCGAGCTCCGCAAGGAAGGGCTGGGCCGCGCCATCAAGCACCGCGTGTTTGAGTTGTCGCGCACCAAATACCCCGGCGCCAAAATCTTCGGTATTACCACCAGCGGGCCGGTCATGAAGATCAACTCCGAGCTGGGCTACCGCCCCGTCACGTTCACTGAACTGACCCAGAGCGACGACTTCTGGAAAGGCTGCATGGGCTGCAAGAACTATCCGATTCTGCAGGAAAACCAGCGCAAAATGTGCCTGTGCACCGGCATGGTCTACGACAAGCTCGACGACCAGTATGGCCAGCCCGTACAGGAAACCATTGAGATTTTAACACCCCAAGGTCACTAATGAAAAAGGTAGTTTTAGCGTACAGCGGCGGCTTGGATACGTCCTACTGCGTTGTATATCTGACCCGCGAACTGGGTCTGGAGGTTCACACGGTTATCGTCAACTCCGGCGGCTTCTCAGATGAGGAGCTGACGGCCATTGAGAAGCGGGCCTACGAGCTGGGTTCGACCAAGCACGAGGTCATCGACGTAACCCAGCGATTCTACCAGGACTGTTTGCGCTACCTGATCTTTGGTAACATCCTCAAGAACGATACGTACCCGCTGAGCGTCAGTGCGGAGCGCATGTTTCAGTCGTTGGCGCTGGCTGAGTATGCCCGCGAGCATAAGGCCGACTACATTGCCCACGGCAGCACCGGTGCTGGCAACGACCAGGTTCGTTTCGACGTGGCTTTCTCCGTCATTGCGCCCAACACGGAAATCATTACGCCCATCCGGGATTTGAAACTCTCCCGCCAGGCTGAAATCGACTTTCTCAATCAGCACGGCTTTGAGATGAGCTGGGAAAAAGCCAAATACTCCATCAACAAGGGTATCTGGGGCACCAGCGTGGGCGGCGTTGAAACGCTGACCTCACACCAGGCGCTGCCCGAGTCGGCATATCCCACGCAGCTGAGCGCTACCGAGCCTGCCAGCATCGAAATTACCTTCGAGAAAGGCGAGCCGGTGGCGCTGAACGGCGAAACTATGAACCCGGTGGCTTTGATTCAGGCCCTGAACGAACTGGCCGGCACCTACGCCATTGGCCGCGACACCCACGTGGGCGACACGATTCTGGGCATCAAAGGCCGCGTGGGCTTCGAGGCACCCGCCCCGCTGATTCTGCTCAAGGCCCACCACTTGCTGGAAAAGCATACGTCGAGCCGCTGGCAGCTGCTGCACAAGGACTACGTGGCCAATTGGTACGGCACGCTGTTGCACGAGGCCCAGTACCTCGACCCGGTGATGCGCGACTTCGAAGCCCTGCTGACGTCCTCGCAGGAGCGGGTGTCGGGCAAGGTGTTCGTGACCCTGAAGCCTTACCAGTTTGAGCTGCAGGGCATCGAGTCGAAGTACGATATGATGCGCTCCAAGGTGGCCACCTACGGCGAGGAAAACGACGCCTGGGACGGCCGCGACGCCAAGGGCTTCATCAAGATTTTCAGCAACCAACTGCGCATTCACTCCTCTTTCAACGATGAAAATTAAGGCGGGCATTGTGGGCGGGGCCGGCTACACGGCCGGGGAGCTCATCCGCATCCTGCTCCACCACGAGTTTGTGGAGCTGGGCGGTATCGTCAGCTCGTCTAATGCAGGCAACCCCGTGCATCAGGTGCACGACGACCTGATAGGCGACACCGACCTGGTATTTGCCGCCGAGCTGGCCGGCGACGAAGACGTGGTGTTTCTGTGCCTGGGCCACGGCAACTCGAAGGCCTGGCTGGAGAAAAATGCCCTGCCCGATACGACCCACGTCATTGACCTAAGCAACGATTTCCGCTTGGAGGCCGACGCTGAGTTTGCCGACCGGGAGTTTGTCTACGGCTTGCCCGAGCTCAACAAAGGCCGGATTCAGCAGGCCCAGAGCATTGCCAACCCCGGCTGCTTTGCCACCGCTATTCAGTTGGCCTTGCTGCCGCTGGCTCATGCCGGCAAGCTGACCGAGGACGTGCACGTGTCGGCCATAACGGGTTCTACAGGCGCGGGGCAGAGCCTGTCAGAGACGGTGCACTTCTCGTGGCGCACGAATAACGTTTCCATCTACAAGCCCTTTACCCACCAGCACCTCGGCGAAATAGGGGAGAGCCTGGCCCAGCTGCAAAGCCAGCCCGGGGGGGAAATCTACTTCGTGCCCTACCGCGGCAACTTTGCCCGGGGCATTTTCGCCAGCGTCTATACGCCTTCGGATCTGACTCAGGACGAGGCCCGGGCGCTGTATAAGAAGTTCTACGCCGATGCGCCGTTTACCACCGTGTCGGATAAGGAAGTGCATCTAAAGCAGGTGGTGAATACCAACAAGTGCCTGCTGCACGTGCAGAAGCTAGGCAAGCAGCTGCTCATCACCTCGGTTATTGACAATTTGGTGAAGGGCGCCTCGGGCCAGGCCGTCCAGAATATGAATCTGCTTTTTGGCCTGCCGGAAACGACGGGACTCAACCTCAAATCGGTGCTTTTCTAATGGAGCTTTTCAACGTTTATCCGCTCGTCAACATCACGCCGGTGAAGGCGCTAGGGGCGAAACTCTGGGACGACCAGGGCCAGGAGTACCTGGATTTTTACGGCGGGCACGCCGTTATTTCCATCGGCCACAGCCACCCGCACTACGTGCAGCGCCTCACCGAGCAGCTGCAGAACATTGGCTTCTACTCCAACTCGGTGCAGATTCCAATTCAGCAGCAACTGGCTAGTAAGCTCGGGCAGGTGTCGGGCTACGAAAGCTACTCGCTGTTTCTGTGCAACTCGGGCGCTGAAGCCAACGAAAACGCGCTGAAGCTGGCTTCCTTCCACACCGGCAAAAAGCGGGTCATTGCCTTCAAAGGCGCTTTCCACGGCCGTACCTCGGGTGCCGTAGCTGCTACTGATAACCCCAAGATTGTCGCGCCCTTCAACGCCGACCACGCTATTTCCTTCCTGGAGTACGACCTGGCAGCGGTAGAGCAGGTGCTGCAGGGCGGTGACGTTTGCGCGGCCATTATTGAGCCCATTCAGGGCGTGGGTGGCATTATCATGCCTGCCGACGAGTTTTTGCAAAGCCTGTCCGCCCTGTGCAAGCAGTACGGTGCCCTGCTCATTGCCGACGAGGTGCAGAGCGGCTACGGCCGTAGCGGTAAGTTCTTCGCCCACCAGCACGCCGGTATTCAGCCCGACGTTATTTCGGTCGCCAAGGGCATGGGCAACGGCTTTCCCATCGGCGGCATCCTGATTGCGCCCGAGCTCAAGGCTTCGTACGGTCTGTTGGGCACCACGTTTGGCGGCAACCACCTGGCCTGCGCCGCGGCTCTGGCCGTGCTGGAAGTTATTGAGCAGGAAAGCCTGCTGAGCCACGCCACGGAGCTGGGTGCGTATTTGCGGCAGGAGCTCGAAGCCAACGCCGGGGCCGAGGAAATCCGGGGCCGGGGACTGATGGTCGGCATCAAGTACGATTTCCCCATCAAGGACGTGCGCGACAAGCTGCTGAGCGAGTACCACATTTTCGTCGGCAATGCCTCCGACCCTGGGGTGCTCCGCCTGCTGCCCCCGCTCAACATCACCAAGGATGAAGTCGACCGGTTTTTGCAGGCGCTGTATGCAATTATTCCGGCCGAGGTAAAAAAGTAAGCGACCTGTGGCCTAACTTGCAGCCCCAATGAGTAGCACGACGAGGTTTATGAGCCAGGCTCACCTTCTGATTAGCTGCACGCTGCCATTGGTTTCTATTGCGCAGCAACCGGCTGGTTCTTTCCGTGAAAGAACGGCCACCATCTTTTCCTTTCAGCAGTCGTGCCCGCCCGACTCCCCGATGCCTGACATTTGGGAGCGGCAGGGTGCGGGACCGATTGATATATCCTCTTTCGCTCCCGTTTGGCTTAAGTCCTCGTTCGGCTGGAATAGACCTCTGATGTTTGGTTCTGTTCCAGCCGAAATTGTATCCGGGCGGTTCAGAAAGCTGGCTGAGGCTACGCCTAGCACCCGCAATACGCCCGACACAGGGGCTCTACGAATCGCCGCATTCCCTTCCATGGTAAGGTTCCGACTAACATTGGTTGGGCCAATGGGCGTACCCGCTACTTTCTCCCCATTGACGAGAAAGGAAGCAGCGTGCCTGACTACTGCAGAAAATCAACAACAGAGTAAACCATTTTTCGCATAACAGAGTGGAAAACGCTAAATCGGTAAAACTCATCCTCGAAGACGGCACCGAAATCGAGGGCCAATCTTTTGGCGCATTTACCTCCGCCGCGGGCGAGGTAGTGTTCAGCACGGCCATGACCGGCTACCCCGAAAACCTCACCGACCCGTCTTTCGCCGGCCAGATCCTGGTGCTCACCTACCCCATGGTGGGCAACTACGGCGTGCCCGGCGAGGAGCTGTACGAGTCGATTTCCAAGATTTTCGAGTCGGACAAGATTCACATTGCCGGCCTGGTGGTGAATTACTACTCCGAGGAGCACAGCCACTGGAACGCCGCCAAAAGCCTCGGCGACTGGCTTAAGGAGTACAACATCCCTGGCATCTTCGGCGTGGATACCCGCATGCTGACCAAAATCCTGCGGGAGAAAGGCGCCATGCTGGGCAAAATCGTGGCCGAGCAGGACGTGGAGCTGCACGACCCCAACCAGGACAACCTAGTGGCCCAGGTGAGCCCCACGGAGGTAAAGCGCTACGGTACGGGGCAGCACAAAATTGTGCTCGTCGACTGCGGGACCAAGACCAACATCATCCGCTGCTTTCTGGAGCGCGACGTGGAGCTCATCCGCGTGCCTTGGGACTACGACTTCACCACCCTCGACTACGACGGCCTGTTCCTGAGCAACGGACCCGGCGACCCGAAAATGTGCGAGCCGACTATCCAACACCTGCAAACGGCGCTGGGCCAAGACAAGCCCATCTTCGGTATCTGCCTGGGCTCCCAGCTCATGGGCCTGGCCGCGGGCGGCGACACGTTCAAGCTCAAGTACGGCCACCGCAGCCACAACCAGCCCGTGCTGCTCACCGGCACCAAGCGCAGCTACATCACCAGCCAGAACCACGGCTTTGCCGTCGACACGGCCACGCTGCCCGCCGAGTGGGACATGCTGTTTGAGAACCTCAACGACGGCACCTGCGAAGGCATCAAGCACAAAACCAAGCCCTTTTTCTCCACCCAGTTTCACCCCGAAGCCGCCGGCGGCCCCGAGGATACGGAGTACCTGTTCGACGACTTCCTGCAGGCCGTAGCGGAGTATAAAGCCGCTAAGTAGAAATACCTGAAAAGAATGTCATGCTGAGCTTGCCGAAGCATATGAAAAATATGAATCCATGAGCAGGATATGCCTAATAGTTGTTTTGTTCTTGGTTTCATTCATGTGTTATTCACAAGCAAAAAAACCAGAGTTTATCAGGCTCGAATATATCGGTGGTTTAGAAGATAAACCCATATTTCCTGTCGTGATAAGTAGATCTGCTTTAGAGCGGAATAGTCACGAATTTGCGTATGTAGTTAATCAAATTTCTTTTGAAGAGCTCGGCTGCTATATGAAGGTTGTTAACCAAGTTGGTGCATCACAGAGAGGCGTAGATGCCTCTTATGAAGTGTCTTATGATCTTGGTAATGAGAAGGGCATATTTTTAGTTGATACTTCATTCACTATTAGGTTTCTGAATACTGTAAAAGGTATCGTGTTAAGAACAGATAGTTCAAATGATTTAATCGAAGAAATTCAAGGGTATATTAATCGATTGAAATGATCTGCCAAATAAATTTTTGTTTGCCATGAGAATGGTAAGCGACGCATTCTAACTAACAACGAAACCCGACAGCCTTTTAACACGACCTACTCCACGGTCTGTTACCAACCCTTAGAATGAACAAACCACAGAAAGTTCTCGTCCTCGGTTCTGGCGCTTTGAAAATCGGCGAGGCCGGTGAGTTCGATTACTCCGGCTCCCAGGCCCTGAAGGCCCTGAAAGAGGAAGGTATCCGCACCATCCTCATCAACCCCAACATTGCCACCGTGCAGACGTCGGACAACATTGCCGACGACGTGTATTTCCTGCCCGTGACGCCCTTCTTCGTGGAGGAAGTCATCAAAAAGGAAAAGCCCGACGGTATTCTGGTAGCTTTCGGTGGCCAGACGGCCCTGAACTGCGCCGTGGCCCTATACCGCGCCGGGGTGTTTGAGAAGTACAATGTGAAAGTGCTTGGTACGCCCGTGCAAAGCATTATCGACACCGAGGACCGGGATATTTTCAAGGAGAAACTCGACCAGATTGGCGTGTTCACGGCCCGCAGCGTGGCCGTCACGACGATGGAAGATGCCCTGGCGGCTGGCGAGAAAATCGGCTTCCCGATTATCGTGCGGGCGGCTTTTGCCTTGGGCGGCCTGGGCAGCGGCTTCGCCAACAACATGGAAGAGCTACGGGCCCTGGCCCAAAAATCCTTCACGACTTCCGACCAGATTCTGGTGGAAGAGTCGCTGAAAGGCTGGAAGGAAGTGGAGTACGAAGTGGTGCGCGACCAGTATGACAACTGCATCACGGTCTGCAATATGGAGAACTTCGACCCCATCGGCATTCACACCGGGGAAAGCATCGTGGTGGCCCCTTCGCAGACCCTGAGCAACCGTGAGTACCACAAGCTGCGCAGCATCGGCATCAAGACCATCCGCCACCTGGGCATCGTGGGCGAATGCAACATTCAGTACGCCCTCGACCCCGTGTCGGAAGACTACCGCGTGATTGAGGTAAATGCCCGCTTGTCGCGCTCCTCGGCCCTGGCTTCCAAGGCTACGGGCTATCCGCTGGCGTTTGTGGCGGCCAAGCTGAGCCTGGGCTACTCGCTGTCGGAGCTGAAAAACAGCGTGACCCAGACCACCTCAGCCTTCTTCGAGCCGGCCCTGGACTACGTGGTGGTAAAGCTGCCGCGCTGGGATTTGGGCAAGTTCGAGGGCGTCAACCGCCAGATCGGCTCGGCCATGAAGAGCGTAGGCGAGGTGATGGCTATTGGCAAATCCTTCGAGGAAGCCATTCAGAAGGGTTTGCGTATGCTCGATACCGGCAAGCGCGGCTTCGTGGCCAACAAGCCCGAGCAGGTCGATACGGCTACCATCGACCAGCTGCTGAGCGAGCCGAACGAAGAGCGTATCTTCGCCATCAACCTGGCGTTTGAGGCCGGCTACACGCTCGACCAGGTGCACGATCTGACCAAGATTGACCACTGGTTTTTGCAGCGCCTGCTGACTATTTTCCAGCTGGGCAACCAGTTGGCCGAAGGTCGCGCCACTGGCCTCGACGGGCTGGAAACCCTGCTGCTGCGCGAAGCCAAGAAAGCTGGTTTCTCGGATCAGCAGATTGCTGTGAAGCTGCTCGGCGAAGGCGACGTGAAGGCTGATGAGCTGCTGGTGCGGGCCCGCCGCAAGGCCTTGGGCGTGCTGCCCGTCATCAAGCAGATTGACACGCTGGCCGCGGAATTTCCGGCCAAGACCAACTACCTCTATAGCACCTACCACGGCACCGAAAACGACCTGGCCCCGGAAACCAGCAAGTCCATCGTGGTACTGGGCTCAGGCGTGTACCGTATCGGCTCCTCGGTAGAGTTCGACTGGTGCGGCGTGAATGCCGTGCAGACGGCCGCCGCGGAAGGCTACAAAACCATCATCATCAACTACAACCCCGAAACCGTATCGACCGACTACGACGTGTCGGACCGGCTGTACTTCGAGGAGCTGAGCTTCGAGCGGGTGATGGATATTCTGGACTTCGAGCAGCCCCAGGGCGTGATTCTAAGCACCGGCGGGCAGATTCCCAACAACCTCGCCACCCGCCTGGCCGATGCGCAGGCCCCCATTCTGGGTACCGCTCCGGCCCGCATCGACGAGGCCGAAAACCGCCATAAGTTCTCCAGCATCATGGACGAGCTGGGTATTGCTCAGCCCCGCTGGAAAGAGCTGACTTCGCTGGAAGCCATGCTCCAGTTTGTGCAGGAAGTGGGCTTCCCGGTGCTGATCCGGCCTTCGTACGTGCTGTCGGGCGCGGCCATGAATGTGGTGTCCAACCCGTTTGAGCTGGAAAACTTCCTGGCCACGGCCCAGGAAGTCAGCGCGGAATATCCGGTGGTAGTGTCCGAGTTTATTCAGGATGCCAAGGAAATTGAGCTCGACGCGGTGGCCGACAAGGGCGAAATCGTGAGTTACGCCATTTCCGAGCACGTGGAGTTTGCCGGCGTGCACTCCGGCGACGCCACCATGTACTACCCGCCCCAGAAGGTGTACGTGCGCACCATCCGCAAGCTCAAAGTCATTGCCGAAAAGATTGCCAAGCGCTACGAAATCAGCGGGCCCTTCAACATCCAGTTCCTGGATAAAAACGGCGAAATCCGGGTGATTGAGTGCAACATCCGCGCCTCGCGGAGCTACCCCTTCGTGTCGAAGATTTCGGGCAACAACCTCATCAAAAAGGCCACCCAAGTCCTGCTGGGCGTGAAAGTGGAGCGCGATGAGAGCGAGCGGGTCTACGACCTGCCCTACGTGGGCGTGAAAGCTCCGCAGTTCTCCTTCACCCGCCTGCCCGGCGCCGACCCGGTGATGCGCGTGGATATGGTAAGTACCGGCGAAGTAGGCTGCCTCGGCGATACGGCCGAGGAGGCTTTGCTCAAGTCGATGCTGAGCGTGGGCTACAAGATTCCCCAGAAGTCGGTGCTAATTTCCGGCGGCCCTATTAAGTCGAAAGTGGCTTTGCTCTCGGCCGTGGAGCTGCTCGTGAAAAAGGGTTACCAGATTTACGCCACCCAGGGCACGCACCGCTTCTTCGCCGAAAACGGCGTGCCGAGCAGCCTGCTCTACTGGCCCGACGAAATGCAGGAGCCCAACGTGCTGACTTATCTCAAGGAGAAGAAGATTGACCTGGTCATCAACATCCCAAAGAACCTCTCGAAGGGTGAGCTGGACAACGACTACAAAATCCGCCGCACCGCCGTTGACTTCGGCGTTCCGCTGCTAACCAACGCTCGCCTGGCAAAAGCATTTATCCAAGCCTTCTGCAAGCTGGAAATGAAGGACCTCAAGATTAAGAGTTGGAACGAGTATAAGGCGATGTAAGGCCTCTGGTGAAAAAGTGGAGCAACTCAAGGTAGTTTGAGTTGCTCCACTTTTTTAATGACTAGTATTCGATTAAAACTTTATGACTAAAAAGAAATTATTTAAAGCCTTAATTGTAGTAATAGGCTGCTTTGTAATTTTCATATTTGCTTTCGACAATACTTGGTTTGAACGGCCGCTAAAAGCAACGGCTGGTAAAGCTTTATTCAATTCGCCCGGGACTCGGTTAGAGCTCGAATGCAGCACTGACTTTCTTGGACTTACGAATCACGGCGAAGTATTTGAATTCTACCAATACACTGTTTATAAGTCGGATGGAATAAAAGTGGAATCCAACCCTTCCTTGCCAAATTTTGAGAATGGTCTTTACGATCAACAATCAAGAATTTTGCAAAATGTTAAATCTTCTTCGTGGCAATCTACACCAGTACGTTCAGAAGATGCGGGCTACATGACTGTAACTGAGTTTGATAATCTTGATGAGTATAGTTGTGGCAAACAATTTGCGCTAAATAATTACCTCAAAAGCTCTGGTAACTACTACGCTTTCTTCTCGGCTTACCCAGTCGGTAATTTCGTTTATGTATGGGTTCCTGCTGAACAGAAATTGTTTTTAATTAAAAAGAGAGGTTGACACATTTTCGTCGATAGCCACTTCTCCTACACCACCCCACATGAAAAACTTCACCTCCTTCGCCGACGTCGATGACTACCGGGTTTTGCTCAATAAAGCCCTGGAAATCAAAGCCGACCCGTTCGGTTACCAGCACATTGGCAAGAACAAAACCGTCGGCTTGATTTTCTTCAACCCCAGTTTGCGCACCCGGCTCAGCTCCATTAAAGCCGCCTACAACCTGGGCGCGCAGGCTTGGGTGCTCAACGCCGGGGCCGATTCCTGGACGCTGGAAATGGCCGACGGCGCGGTGATGAACGGTGGCACCCAGGAGCACATCAAGGAGGCCATTGCCGTGATGAGCCAATACTGCGACGTGCTAGGCGTGCGCACCTTCCCCACGCTCAAGGACCGCGACGAGGACTACCAGGAAGTCGTGTTCAAGAAGATCATGCAGTACGCCACGGTGCCGGTTATCAGCCTGGAAAGCGCCACGCTACACCCGCTGCAGTCGTTTGCCGACCTGATTACGGTGGCTGAAACCAAGCAGAAGGAGCGGGTGAAAGTGGTGCTGACCTGGGCTCCGCACGTCCGTGCCCTGCCCCAGTGCGTGCCCAACTCGTTCTGCGACTGGTTTTCGGAAATCGACTGGATTGACTTCGTTATTACCCACCCCGAAGGCTACGAGCTGGACCCCAAATTCACGAAAGGCGCCCGTATCGAGTACGACCAGCGCAAGGCCCTGGAAGGTGCCGACTTCGTGCAGGCCAAGAACTGGAGCAGCTACAAAGACTATGGCCAAGTCATCAGCAACGACCCGAACTGGATGCTCACGCCCGAGCACCTGACCGGCTCCAACGACGCCAAGTTCCTGCACTGCCTGCCCGTGCGCCGCAACGTGGAAGTCTCCGACGCCATCCTCGACTCGCCTAATTCGTTGATTATTCAGGAAGCTGGCAACCGGGTATTTTCCATGCAAACGGTGCTGCACGAGCTGCTGAGTTTGTAGAAAGCCACTAGCCCAACAGTAAAAGGCCGCTCTCTGAGGGAGCGGCCTTTTACTGTTTAGTGAGCTGCGGAAAGAGAGGGAGGTACCACGTCGAGGCGCAGAATTTTCTCCTTGTAGTCGTCGGGAAGCAGGCTGGTGCGGGCCCACTTGCTGATGGACAGATGCTGGGCGTAGCGGTACACCAGCAGCACCGGCCGCAGCCACGGGGTGCGGCCCAAGCGTAGCAGCTGGCGGACCGGGTGCGGCACTACCACCCGCTGCGCCTGCAGCAGCAGCAGGTAGCGAATCGGGCCCAGATGGCGGGCGTACTGCTGGTAGAGGTCGGCAGTGAAGCGGCTGTACTCCATGTGGTCGGCTAGGTGTTGCTGCCGGGTTTCCAGCCACCGGGCATGCGACGTCGGCAGGTCGGGAATGCCCATGCGCTGGCCCACGCGGGTAAATACCTCGAATACTTCGGCTTGCTCGGCGGAGCTCATGGGGCGTTCCAAAGCTTCGTAGGCCCGGATGGAGTAGTCGATGAGCATGAAGAGCACGTCGCGGTAAGCCCAGGCCGGAATGGCCATGCCGCGCTTGGCTTCCACGGCCGCATGGATGGCGGTGATGGTGTGGATGGCCTGCTCGGCGGCGCTTCGCTCGGCAAAAACAATCTGGCGGGCGTACTCCACGGTAGAGAACAGGCGGGCCAACGGGTCGGCGGGCAGGCGGCCGGTGAAGTAAAGCCAGTCCACGGCTTTGTTGAGGGCAAACTCGGCGGCGGCGCCGGCGAAAATGAACAGGACGGTATCAGCTTTGCCCCAGATGGTGCGCACAACCGAGCCGGGGGCCACAAAATAATCCTGGTGCTGCGTCATAATCGGGATGAAGAAGGTCTGTAACTCAACACCAGGGCTGCCTGATGATTCCCGGCAAGTAGTGTTAGTTTCTCAAATATACGAAAGTACTTTGAAATACAAAGTCAGAGAAAATTCCTGATTAACGTGCCGGGTGTGACGTAGCTTGAAGACAAGACCAGGAGACCAGGCTACATCTGAAAACGCACCTATTGTTCGGTGGCCATCCTGCTAAGCAAAGTCGAAGCCCCCCCGTCGCAGTGGTAAAATTGGTTACTGCTGCACGAGAAATGCTCCGCCAAGCAGCCACCAGACGCAGCCTGCCGCAACGTAAAACTCCCGCTGCAACTCTGGGTGGAGCTGCAGCGGGAGTTGATAGCAGGTCAATAGCGGCGGGACTACTCTACTGCCAGGCGAGTCACCGTTGACTCGGCGTCGCTCGTAACCTGTAAGTAGTACAAACCCGGTTGCTGGTCGAGCTGCACGGGAACAGCGGCGGGCCCGGCCGCGGCGAGTTGCCGGACGATACGGCCCTTGCTGTTGCGGACAGTGAGCTGCGCGGGGCCGGCGGGCAGCTGCACCAGGAAGCTGCCGGAAGGGCTGGGGTTGGGAAATACCTGGGTCTGGCCAACCTGCGTCTTTTGCGTAGCGGCTTCCGGGGCTAAGCTCCCCGTGCCGAGCCGGCCGGCGGTGGGAGCCGCGTTGCCAAAGCCGATGTAGCCGTTACAGTTCAGCCATTCGCTGTTGGCCCCGCCGCAAGCACCATTCAGGTAAACCCCGGTATTGGTGCTCTGGTTTTCCGCCTGCCGAGTCGAGCCGTTAACGGTGATATAGTCGACCTGCACGTCGCGGTTGGTGGCATCGTTGGTGTATTCCACGTTGATGCCGCCCGTAGCGCTGGTCGTTGCCGAGTAGTTCTGCATGGCCGTGCCCAGGGTCCAGGTGCCGACCTGGGTGCCGCCCACCGTCAGCCGAATGTTTTCGGTGCCGTTGGTACCCCGGGCCCGCACGACAATGTTGTTCGAGCCGCCGCCCGTGGGTGGGGGAGTGGTCGTGCCGCTGGTGCCCATCGACATGCTGGTGACGTTGGCCGTGCCGCTGCTCTGGTAGCCTTCTACGGTGAGCGAAACTTCGTACATGCTGCCGACCGTCCAGCCCCGGCTCTGCCAGGCGTTGAAATGGTTGGCTACGGTGATGGTGCCGCTCGTGCGCTTCGAAGTACGCACGCTCCAGTACTGGTAAAAGGTGGCTTGTCCCTGAATGGAAGGCTGGTTGACGCGCTGGGTCCGGTAGAGGTCATACGTGCCGCCGTCGGAGGTGACGGTGCCGACCGCCGTACCTCCCGGAGGCCGCCAGCTGCCCCAGCTATCCACAATGTAATACTCGACCATGGGGCTAGTAAACCAGCCGTAGACGCAGAGGTAGGAGTTGCCGTTGGGGTTGTAAGTAGCGGCGTAGGTTACGGTCTGGTTTTTAGCGCCGGGGCGCAGGCCTTTGCGGGCCAGCAGGTTGCCAATGTTGCTCCACGTGACGCTGAAGGCCCCGCCGGAGCCCAGCGTCATGCTGCCGGTGCCGCTGTCTTTCCAGTACTCGTAGGTGTAGCCTCCCTGGTTGCCAATCTGGTTGGCGGTTATGGTTTGGGCGGTAGACTGCGCGGCGCCGAACAGCGCCAACATGCATACCAGCAGGAGGGACATAGTATGCCGGCCCGCTAAAAGCGGTAAGTAGGTTTTGGGCATGGGATGGGAATTTGGGTTGTGGTAGGTAAGCAGGTCGGAATTCCGTCGTAACAATAGGCAATCGGCCGGGCTAAGTGCAATAGATGTATAGACATATACCTTTGATTGTCAAAGGAATAGTATCGGATTCGTTTGCACAATCGTTTAGATAGCAAGGCTGCACGTGAAATGCCGGAAAGATGTACTTCCGCAGCATTGAAGCCGCCCAAGACTCGGAGCAAAGGCTGGTTTTGAAACACAGAAAGCCCGCAGGATGGCTCCTACGGGCTTTCTGTTACTGACAATAACTGCTTACTGCTTCACAAACTTGGATGTGAGCTGGATTTTGGCATCCTGGTAACGCACCAGATACATGCCGCCGGCCAGCTTACTGGCTTCTACGGCCGTAGCAACGGTGCCGGGCACCACCGAAAATTGGGCCACCTGTCGGCCGGCCGCGCTGAACACGGTTACGGTAGCCGTTTTGCCTGCTACGGGGTGATTTACGGTCAGCTGCTCGCCGGCGGGGTTGGGGTATACGCTCAGGCCGGCTTTTGCAGCTTTGTCGGCTTTGGTGCCC
This sequence comes from Hymenobacter cellulosivorans, assembly GCF_022919135.1. NCBI lineage: Bacteria > Pseudomonadati > Bacteroidota > Cytophagia > Cytophagales > Hymenobacteraceae > Hymenobacter > Hymenobacter cellulosivorans. Next base: position 2,162,943 of record NZ_CP095049.1, read on the forward strand.
ATTACTACCGCCGCAATGCCGTTGAGGTAGTTTTCCAGCATGGTGTAGCCGTTGGCACCGCGCAGGTTGCGGTCGGCCGGGTCGTTGGGATTCAGGCCGTTGGCTTGCTCAAAAGCATCGGTCATGCCGTCGTGGTCGGTGTCGGCAGGGGCGGGGCCACAGGTGAGCACCGGCCAGGCACTCTGCGAAATGCTGAAGGCCGTGCCATGGGCGTAGCCGCCCTGCACATCGATGAGGCGGCCTTTGCGCTCCTGCACGTTGCGGATAATGCGCTGGTCGAGCGTATCGCGGGCCGGTAGCACGGCGCCCACATTAGCCAGCACCGCGTTGTAGGCATCCTGGGCCGACTGCGTGGGCATGGGCAGAATGGTAAAGGGCTCCGTGACCTTCGACTGGGCCGTGTCGGTGCGGACGCCACCAGCCATGACCACGCCCAGCCAGTTGCGGTTGGTTACGGCAGGGTAGCCATCCACGTAGTTGCCAGTCATATACACCTTGGGGTAGGGCAGCACTGGGGCCGAGGTTTGCTTGCCCGGGTTCATAATCATGGAGCGCACCGGTACGCCCGAGGAGTTATTCGTGTTGGTGCTGGGGCCGTACTTGTAGTAGTTATTAACCACGTTGTAGTTGCCGCCCTCGCCGCCGTTGGTGCTGTAGCTGGCCCAGTTGTAGATAACGTTGTTGCGGAAGTCGCCGTTTTCCTGCCCCGCGGTGTAGGGCGGCAGGTTGCGGCTGCCCTCGAAGCGGGGGTTGCGGCCCCGGCAGTGGGCAAACAGGTTGTGGTGGAACGAGGCATTGCGCCCGCCCCAGATGCCGCCATAGCCGTGGCGCTCAAAGTCGGTATCGCCGGTTTCGAAGTGGTAGGAGTAGTCGAGCGGCTCGCTCATCAGGTTCCATTGCAGCGTGGTGCTGTCGCCGCGGTACACGCTCAGGGCCTCATCGGTGCTCCAGCTCATGGTGCAGTGGTCGATGATGATGTTTTTGCGCCCCGTGCCGCCAAAGGCATCGTCGGCACCGGCGCCGTTCACCATGCCCTTGTTCTGGTACCGGTCGCCCATGCGGAAGCGCATGAAGCGCACGATGACGTTATCGGCCCCGATGGTGACGGGGTAATCGGCCAGGCAGATGCCTTCGCCGGGCGCGGTCTGCCCCGCAATAGTCGTGTTGGCTTTGTTGAAGCTCAGGGCGGAAGTCAGGCGAATGGTGCCACACACCCGGAACACGATGGTGCGGTGGGTAGCGGCCTGGTTGATGGCCCAGCGCAGCGTGCCGGGCGTGTTGGTATCGGCCAGCGAAGTCACCTCGAATACGGTAGTTGGCACCGTGGCCGTGCCCCGGCCGCCCTTGGTAAATTTACCCGCTCCCTCGGCGCCGGGAAAGGAAATCAGCTGGGCCTGAGCCAGGGAAGCCGAGGCTGCCAGAACAAGCGTCAGGGAAAGACCGAGCCAACGGGACGCGGAACGTTGCGGAGTAGTTTTCAAGCGCATATTGCTACTGGGAAGGAAGCGAAAGGGGAGGAGCACCAGGCTGCGCCCCCGACAGATTTCGGGAAACTGAAGCTGATATTACTCAATAAGCGACGCCCGATTAAGAAGGCTGCCGGACTTTATTCGCGCAAACGTTGCCGGGAACGTTGCCAACAGTTGAGCCTTCGACAGGCGGCGGTAGGTGGGTACTCACTTGGTAGTACGACCATTTTGGCGGCCCCCGGCTTTTTATCAGGCCCAGTGAGCGGTTCCGGCAACGTTCCCGACAACGTTTGCGCAAATAAAGCGTCGCTGCCAACCTGTTAGTGCTCCGCAATAGCCTTACTATTAAGCTCTAGTTGTTCCCACCAAACCCAGTTCTCATGCATTCAACTCATACGCACTCCGGCGCTGCCGCGCCGGCCTTCCGCTACTGGCTGGCGTTGTGCTTTTTACTGGCCGCCGTCCTGCTCAGCAGCGCCACCCAGGCCCAGACCTACAACGCCGTCGTGGCCTGGGACGGCACCGGTACCCATAAAACGGTGCAGGCTGCCATTGACGCCGCCCCCACGGGCCGCACGGCGGTGTACACCATCTACATCAAGAACGGCAAGTACAAGGAGAAAATCAACGTACCCAGCAACAAGCCCTTTCTGCAGCTGATCGGGCAGAGTGTGGCCAACACCGTGCTGACTTACGACGACTTCTCGGGCAAGCCCAACCCGGCCGGCGGCACATTTGGTACCTCCAACTCCGCTTCGGTCACGGTCAACGCCGCCGACTTCTCGGCCTTGAATATCACCTTCGAAAACACTACCGGCGACGCGCCCCAGGCCCTGGCCATCAACGTGAATGCCGACCGGGCCGTGTTCAAGAACTGCCGCTTCCTGGGCGGGCAGGATACGGTGCTAGCCAACGGCAACGGCCTGCGCCAGTACTTCCGCGACTGTTACATCGACGGCACCGTGGACTTTATCTTCGGTAGCTCCCGCGCCGTATTTGAGCGCTGCATCGTGTACGCCAAAACCCGGCAGGACGGCCTGAGCGGCAGCTACATTACGGCTGCTAACACGCAGCCCGGCCAGGCCTACGGCTACGTGTTCCGCAGCTGCACCATTCCGGCCAACCGCGGCACGACTAGCTACGTGCTGGGCCGCCCCTGGCAGAACTCGACCGGCAGCTCCCCGCTGGCCGAAAACAAAGTAGTGTGGCTTAAAACCACCATGGCTACCGGCATCATCAAGCCCGAGGGCTGGCAGGTGTGGGATGCGGGCACCAACACCAGCCTGATTACCTACGCCGAATACAGCAGCCGCAAGTTCGACGGCCGCCCCATCAACGTAAGCCAGCGTGTAAGCTGGTCGAAACAGCTGACTCCGGCTGATACCGCCCAGTACTCGGTGGCCAACCTGTTTGGCACCTGGAACCCCTGCTCGGTGGCTGCCAGCGTCTGCACTAGCTTCACCCCCGACATTGCCGTGACTAACCTACGCGGCACCAAAGGCTCTACTACCGCTACCTTTACCTGGAACCTGGCTTGGGCCGTTAATCAGGCCAAGTTTGAAGTGTTCCGCGCCACCACACGCAAGGGTACGTACTCGAAAATCGGCTCCGATATCGTGGTGCCAAACGACACGACCTACAACTTTCAGACCTCCGACGCGCTGCCCGCCGCCGGCGCCGCCTACTTCTACTACATCCGGGCCTCGAAAGCCGGTTTGGCCACGCAAATCACCGATACGGTGGAAGTTTCGCGGGTGCCTACCATCACCACCACCGGCAGCCTGGGCACGTTTGCTCAGTACGCTACCGGCGCTTCGGCCGTGCGTACCTACCAGCTGTCGGCCGTGAACCTGACCAGCAACCTGACCGTGACGCCCCCGGCGGGCTATGAGGTGTCGCCCAACAACGGCACTAATTGGTTTACCTCGACCTCACCGCTGGTGCTGGTGCCAACCGATAACGTCATTCCGAACACGACCATCAGCGTGCGGCTCAACGCCACTGCGGCGGGCTCCTACGTCGGCAACATCGTGCACAGCAGCCCTGGCGCGGGTTCTGTATCAGTGCCAGTAAGCGGCAACAAGGTGAACACTACTGCGCCCGTATCGCAGCGGCTGCAGATGTGGCCTTTGCAAGTCAATGCCCAGGATGACGCCGCTGTTCGGTCGCCGTGGGTAGCTGCCAGCACGCCTACGCTGCGCAATCTGTACCTGTCCAACGGCACCACGGTAGCCAGCGTGCCGGCTTACTCGCCCACGTACGGCCAGGCCTTTGGGGCTACGGCCAACGGCGACGGTTCGTGGGGCACGGCCGTAGGTGGTCCGGGCGGCAACCTGAACCGCCGCTTCTACGAGCAGTTCACCGTTAAGGCCCAGGGTGTAGCCGTCCGCGTCGATTCCCTGCTGCTGTGGTCAGCCTTCTACAACACCAACAGCAATACCAAGCTGGCCGTGGTGTATTCCAAAACCGGCTTCACCACCGCCGACTCTACCGATGTATCGGGTGGAATGGGTCCGGCTGGTGCGCTGAACAGTACCGCCAACGGGGGCTTTATCACGCCCATCGTGCTTAATAACCAGAATACGGGCCCCAACCAGAACTACCGCCTGGCCCTGGCCGGTGCCAGTGGCGTGCGCCTGGAAAACGGACAGACCCTGACCATCCGTCTGTACTGGAGCTGCGGCAGCGGCAGCGCGGGCCGCTATGGCCTGCTGCGCGACGTGCAGGTGAAAGGGGAGGCCCTCATCATCACTGGCACCCACAGCGCTGCCGCCCTGGCTGCTGGCCTGAGCGCCTATCCTAACCCGGCCCAGCAGGAGCTGACCCTGACCCACCCCAAAGCCGGGGCCGACGCTGTCGTCGCCGTGTACTCATTCGATGGCCGCAAGGTGGCCACGTTCAGCCCCAAGCCCGGAGTCGAGCAGACGCCGCTGAAGCTGGATGGGTTGACCAAAGGCACTTACCTGCTGCGTTTTAGCAGTGGCACCCAGAGCCTGATGACCAAGTTTGTTCGAAACTAACCCTTCTGAAAAAAGGCCCCGGAAGTAACTCCGGGGCCTTTTTGCGTTTTAATAGAACCTGTTTCCTTTCCGTCGAAAATCTGTTTTGAATGGTAAAATCCGCCCGAATCCTTTTGCTGGCCGCGTTGGTCGTCCTGTCCTGCCTACCCCGTTTTGCGGCGGCCCAACAAGCTTCCTTATCCAAGGTGTGGGTGCCTGACCTGGGCAACGGCACCTACAAAAACCCGGTGCTTTATGCCGACTATTCCGACCCCGACGTGGTGCGCGTGGGCAACGATTATTACCTGACTTCCTCCAGCTTCAACGCCGTGCCGGGCCTGCAGGTGCTGCACTCCACCGACTTGGTCAACTGGACGATAATCGGGGCGGCATTCACCCAGCAGCCGCCCCAGGCCCGCTACGACCTGCCCCAGCACGGCAACGGGGTGTGGGCGCCGGCCATCCGCTACCACAAGAAGAAGTTCTACATCTACTACCCCGACCCGGATTTGGGCATCTACGTCACGCGGGCCGACAACCCGGCCGGGCCCTGGGAAGCCCCGATTCTGGTGAAGGCCGCCAAGGGCTGGATTGACCCCTGCCCGCTCTGGGACGAAGACGGCAAGGCCTACCTCGTGCACGGCTTTGCTGGCAGCCGGGCCGGCTTCAAGAGCGTGCTGGCCGTGAGCCGCATGAGCCCCGACGGCCTGAGCTTGCTCGGCGACGACGTACTGGTGTTCGATGGCCACGAAAAGCACCCGACCATCGAAGGGCCGAAGTTTTATAAGCGCAAGGGCTACTACTATATTATGGCGCCGGGTGGCGGCGTACCCACCGGCTGGCAGGTGGTGATGCGTTCCAAAAACGTGTTTGGGCCCTACGAAGACCGGATTGTGATGGACCAGGGCAAGACGCCCACCAATGGCCCGCACCAAGGCGCCTGGATTGACACGCCCTCGGGCGAAGACTGGTTTATGCACTTCCAGGACCAGGGACCCTACGGCCGCGTGGTGCACCTGCAGCCCATGACCTGGAAAAACGACTGGCCCGTCATCGGCACCGATACCGACGGCGACGGCAAGGGTGAGCCGGTACTCACCTTCCGCAAGCCCGCCAGCAAGGGTAAAACGACTATTGCCACGCCCGCCACTTCCGACGAGTTTGACTCGAACCAACTGGGTCTGCAGTGGCAGTGGCATGCCAATCCGCAGGTAGGTTGGGTTTTCCCGACCGGGGCCGGCTATTTGCGCCTGTACTCAGTGCCCTTGCCCGAAGGTTTCAAAAACTTCTGGCAGGTGCCCAACCTGCTGCTGCAAAAGTTGCCCGCCGAGGTGTTCACCGTCACAACCAAGCTGACGTTTACGCCCCGCTTCGAAGGCGAGAAAACCGGCCTGATTATGATGGGCATGGACTACGCCTACCTCTCCGTAACCAACCAGGGCGGCAAGCTGCAACTTAGCCAGACTACCTGCCAGAACGCCGATAAGGGTGGCGCCGAAGCCACTGGCGCACCCGTGGCCGAAGTGCCCGCCAAGCAGCCCGTGTACCTGCGCGTGGCCGTGACGTCGGGTGCCAAGTGCCAGTTCAGCTACAGCCTCGATGGGCAAACGTTTCAGCTCGTGGGCAATTCGTTTCAGGCCCGGGAGGGAAAGTGGATTGGCGCCAAAGTGGGTCTGTTCTGCACCCGGGCCGGCAAAACCAACGATGCCGGTGCTGCCGACGTGGATTGGTTCCGGATTGAGTAGCCGACGGCCTCAGCTTCAGAAAGCCTTCCGCTTTTGCGGAAGGCTTTTTTTGTGTCTTGCCGGGTGGGCTGGCCCATTACTGGAAATTCTACTCTTACGGGAACTGACTACTAGGCCAAGTGCATTTGCAAGGCTCCCGGCTGCCAAAGTAAAAATGGGAGTGAGTAATTACTCATTAGATTGGAAAAATGCAATTGGTGCCGTTGGGGCGAGAATCGTATAGTAGGAACATAAAGCCTTGCAAATATAACTTTATATGCAAATTTATTGGATTAATTAGATAGAAACTGGGTAGCGGCAACGTTGCCGGGAACGTTTGCACAAATAAAAACCCCCGCATTCTTCCCAGTTGGTAGGGGTTGGTGTAAACTTATAGAACCATTCAACCGGTCAACAATCCAAAACGTGCTGGTCGAACAGGTAGGAGTGCAAAAAGCATTTCACCCCGTTCGTGCCAGTAGATAGTTCCCAAGGTGAGTTTCTCCACACTCGCCGTTTGCTGACCTGCCGGGGTTTTACAATTGTCATTTTCAAATTCCCACACCTACTTCAAATGAGAAAGCACCTACTGTTCCTCTGGCTGCTGCTGAGCGTTGCGCTGCATGCAGTTGCCCAGCAGCGCAGCATTCAGGGGGTCGTTCGATCCACTGAGAAAGACGAGCCATTGCCCGGGGTGACGGTAGTCGTGAAAGGTACTACCAACGGCGCCTCCACGGATATGGACGGCAAGTTCTCCATCACTATTCCCGCTTCGACCCAGGACGTCGTGTTGCGTCTGAGCTACATCGGCTTCGTTTCGAAAGACGTGCCGGTGGGCAGCAACAACAACGTGACGGTGCAGCTCAGCCCCGACACGAAGGTGATGGAAGATGTGGTGGTAATTGGCTACGCCGCCGTGAACCGCCGCGACGTAACCGGCTCGGTATCGTCGGTAAGCGCCCAGCAGATCAAAGACGTACCGGTTAACTCCGCTGCCGAAGCCCTGTCGGGCCGTTTGGCCGGGGTGCAGGTTACGGCCTCGGAAGGCCAGCCCGGTTCGGACGTCCGCATCCGGGTGCGTGGTGGGGGCTCCATTACCCAAGACAACTCTCCGCTGTACGTAGTAGATGGTGTGCAGCTGGAAAATGCCCTGTCGGTGATTTCGCCCCAGGATATTCAGTCGGTTGACGTTCTGAAGGACGCCGCCGCTACCGCTATTTACGGTGCCCGCGGTGCCAACGGCGTGGTTATTATCACGACCAAAGGGGGCCGCGAAGGCAAAACGACGGTGGCCTACACGGGCTTCGCCGGTTTCCGCCGCATCACCAAGACCCTGGACGTACTGCAGCCCGCCGACTACATCGACTACGCCTACGAGAAGTCGCGCATTTCGGGCGCCGACCAGATCCGCAGCTTCCGTAACCGCTTCGGCAGCTCCACCTTCCGCGACACCCGCGACTATTCGACCATTGCTGGTTACGATACGCTGGGCGGCCTGCGCAATTCAGAGTTTATCAACTGGCAGGATCGGGTATTTGGCCGCGACGCTTTCCAGCAAACCCACAACCTGTCGGTATCCGGCGGCGCCAAGGGCACGACCTACTCGCTGAGCGTGACCCGCAACGACGAGGACGGCATTCAGCTCAACTCGGGCTTTACCCGTAACCTGGTCAACTTCCGCTTCGACCACAAAGCCAACGACAAGTTCCGCGTGGGCTTCAGCACCCGCCTGACCGACCAGGCCGTAACCGGCGCCGGCACCTCGGCTGCGGGCACCGGCTCGACTACCAACTCCCGCCTGCGCAACACGCTGGTGTACCAGCCCCTGGTGATTCCTGGCCAGGTGCCCGACGGCGTGAGCATCGATGACAACCCCGATACGGAAGACTTTTTCAACGCGTCGGGCTCCTTGTCGAACCCCGTGCTGACTATTAACAACGAGTACCGCCGGGACCTGCGCCGCGTGTTCAACTTCAGCGGTAACGCGTCCTACAACATCCTGAAGAACCTGACCCTGCGCTCGGTACTGGGCTTCGACAACACCTACACCCGCGGGGAGCTGTTCTACGGCCAGTACTCGCCCAACACCCGCAACTTCGCCAGCCTGCCCTACGTGCAGATTGGCACGGGCCAGAACATTACCATCAACCAGTCGAACACGCTGGCCTACAACTTCAAGAAGGACCGGCACTCTTTTGACGCGCTGATTGGCCAGGAAATCTACACCCGGAAGAATACCTTCCTGAACGTAACCAGCTACTACCTGCCCAAGGCCATTGGGTACCAGCGCGCCCTGGACAACATTACCCAGCGCGACCCCAGCGCCCCGAGCACGCCCCAGCCGGCTCCCACTACCGGCATTGGCGAAAACTCCCGCCTGCTCTCCGGCTTTGGCCGCCTGAACTACTCCTATAATGAGCGTTACCTGCTGACGGCCACCTTCCGCGCCGACGGTTCCTCGAAGTTTAAGAGCCCGAACAAAGTGGGCTATTTCCCGGCCGTGTCGCTGGCCTGGCGCATTTCGCAGGAAGACTTTATGCAGCCCTACGCCGCCACGGTTTCCGACCTGAAGCTGCGTTTGAGCTACGGCTTGTCGGGTAACAACCGCATTAACGACTTCCTCTACGACCCACTGTTCTTGACCGGCGGCAACGGCAGCAACTACGCCTTGAACGACCAGATTGTACCCGGTGCCGCCGCTATTTCGCTGGCTAACCCCAACCTGAAGTGGGAAACCACTGCCTCGACCAACGTGGGTATCGACCTGAGCTTGTTCAACAACCGGGTGCAGTTCACGGCCGACGCTTATTACAACAAAACCAGCGACCTGCTGCTGAACCTGGCTATTCCGGCTACCACCGGCTACACCACCCAGCTGATCAACGTGGGCTCGACGTCGAACCGCGGCGTGGAACTGCAGCTGAGCGGCACTGCCCTGCAAACCACGGATTTCACCTGGACGGCCAACGCCAACCTCTCGTTTAACCGCAACCGCGTGGAAAGCATCGGGGGCGGCGAGGCGCTGCCACTGCAGTACTCTGGCTGGGCCAGCACGGCCATTGCCGCCGACTACTTCGTGGGCGTTGGTCAGCCTGTGGGCTTGATGTACGGCTACGTAACCGACTTTGAAAGCGGCAACGGCAAAGGTTTCTACGACGCCGACGACTTCTCGGGCTACGTGAACGGCCAGTGGGTGCTTAAGCAGGGTGTGGTTTCGGACCGGGGTATTACCGGCTTCTCGGGACAAGGCCAGCAGGTAACTCCTGGCACCATTCGCCTCAAGGACATCAACAACGACGGTGTGGTAGACGCCAACGACCGTCAGGTTATCGGCAACGCCAACCCCAAGTTTACCGGTGGCTTGAACCAGCAGTTCAACTACAAGCAGTTCGACGCCAGTATCTTCCTGAACTTTGTGTACGGCAACGATGTGTACAACGCCAACAAGATTGAGCTGACTTCTTACCTGCCCAACTCCCAGCTCAGCAACGGCCTGGGCATCATGAAGGACCGCTACCGCCAGATCGACGAAAACGGCGTGCTGATTACCGACCTCGAAACTACCCGCCGCGTGAACCAGAACGCTAGTATCTGGTCGCCGACGCGCACGCTGTTCCCGCACTCGTGGGCCATCGAGGACGGCTCGTTCCTGCGCATCAACAACCTGACCGTGGGCTACACCCTGCCTAAGTCCATCAGCGGCTACGCCAAGCTGAGTCAGGCCCGCTTCTACGTGACGGTCAACAACCTCTACACCTTCACCAAATACACGGGCTACGACCCGGAGGTGAACACACGCCGCTCATCCCCGCTGACGCCCGGGGTAGACTACGCCGCCTACCCGCGTAGCCGCGCCTTCCTGGCTGGCCTCAACCTTACTTTCTAATACCTGACTCACCCATCCGATGAAACGCATATTTCGCTCCACCATGGCTGCCCTGGGTATTGTTTGCCTGTCGGGCTTAATGACCGCCTGCAAAGATTTCCTGGAAGTAGAGCCTACTGCAATTGATACGTCTGAGGCCGTTTTCAGCACCGTCAGCGGGGCCTACAGCGCCGTAATCGGGGCCTACGCGCCCATGGCCGGCGACGCGGCCTACGGCAACCGCATCAGCTGCTATTTCCCTTACGATTCGGAGGACTTCCTGAACGTGCCCACCGGCGACGACGCCGGTGAAGGCCGCCGTGGTATTGCCCGCTACAACTCGAACGTAACCAACGCCGACGTGCGCAACGCCTGGAACGCGTTGTACAAAGGCATTGAGCGCGCCAACATCTGCATCAAGTACATCCCGACGATGACGCAGTACAACGGCGGTGCCGACCAGAAGGTAATTCAGCGCCTGCACGGCGAGGCCCTCACGCTGCGCGCCCAGTACTACTTCGAGCTGATCCGCAACTGGGGCGACGTACCGGCACCTTATGAGCCCACCGTGACTGGCCAGGACTTTAACATTCCGCGCACCGACCGCAACGAAATCCTGGACAAGATGCTGGCCGACCTGGAGCTGGCAGCTACGCTGGTGCCCTGGCGCTCGGAAGTAGCCGCTGATGAGCGCATCACTAAAGGTGCTGTGAAGGCCCTGCGTGCTCGTCTGGCCCTATACCGTGCCGGGTATTACACCAGCTCGAAGACTGGCACTGCCGAGCGTGCCTCCGACTATAAGCAGTTCTACGACATCGTGCGTAAGGAATGCGCCGAGCTGATGGCCAAGCGCGGGGAGCACGACATGAACTCTAGCTTCGAGCAAACCTTCCGTAGCATCTGCGAGTTGAGCCGCCAAGCAGACATTAAGCACGAAATAATGTTTGAAGTGGCTATGGGTGGTACCGTCAACGGCGCTACGACTGACAGCAAGCTGGGCTACTACAATGGCCCGCGTATCAGGGAAGCTTCAACTAACCTGGGTTTGACTAGCGGGGCTATCGTACTGCAGCCTACCTACTTCTACGCCTTCGACTCGACCGACACACGGCGCGACGTGACCATTGCGCCATACGAGATACGGAATGTTAACTCCTCTCCGGCCAAGATTCCGACCAACATGATTACGGCCTACGACGGCAAGTTCCGGCGGGAGTGGAGCACCAACCCCACCATCCGGAGCGGCTCGGCCCAGGCTCTGGGTTATAACTGGCCCCTGATCCGCTTCTCCGACGTGCTGCTGATGTTTGCCGAAGCTGAAAACGAAGCGACCGGCGCACCCACGGCGGCTGCCCGCGCGGCCCTGAAAGAAGTGCGCGACCGGGGCTACCGGCCCGGCACAGCTCCCGCGGTTCCGATGGGCTACGCCGAGTTTCAAGCGGCCATCATGAAGGAGCGTCACCTGGAGTTTGGCGGGGAAGGTATGCGCAAGTATGACCTGATTCGCTGGAACAAGCTGGGTAGCACTTTCCAGGAGATTAAAACCACGCTGCGCGGCTGGATTGCCGACCAGACCGGGGGTGGGCAGTACGCCAACATTCCCCTGAACATCTTCTACAACCTGCGCCCAGCCAGTGGTACTCCGCCAATCAGCCCTTATGTGCTGGCCCGCTCGCTCTACCGGCCTTCGCCCGCCCTGGAAACGCCACCGGCCAACACCACAGCCGTGGCTTGGCGCCGCAGCGTGACCGAGGCCCGCATCGCCGACATTGCCTCCGGTTATCAGCCAGCCCGGCAGCTGCTCCCTATCCCGGCCGAGGCGCGCAACACCAACAACCAGCTCACGCAGAACGTCAGCTATTAACCATGACCGGCCTGAACGCGGAAAGCTAATGCCCGGGCCACGGTCTTCTTGCGAGAAGGCCGTGGCTTGTGGTTTTAGCCGCCCAGTTTTGGCCGGCCAAGCGTGCATTTCTCTCCCGATGACGACCAGCCGCTGATCCGATGACCTACCTCTCCCCAACAATTACCCGGCAGCCCACTGCGGCCGTCGCCATGCCCGCCGCTGAGCTGCTGACCCTGCCCGAAAAAGTGCTGCAGTTCGGCACTGGCGTGCTGCTGCGCGGCCTGCCCGATTACCTGATTGATAAAGCCAACCGCCAGGGCGTTTTCAACGGTCGTATCGTGGTGGTCAAATCCACCGACGGCGGCGATATCAACGCCTTTACCCGCCAAAGCGGCCTCTACACCCTGGGCATACGGGGCATCGAGGATGGGCAGCAAGTCGAGAAAAACGTAGTCTGCTCGGCCATCAGCCGCGTTTTGTCGGCCAAAAGCCAGTGGGCCGAGGTGCTGGAGTTTGCCAAGAGCCCTGAGTTGCAGGTGGTGATTTCCAACACGACCGAGGTCGGCATTCAGCTCATGGCAGACGACGTGCGGCAAATGCCACCCGTGTCGTTTCCGGGCAAGCTGCTGGCCGTGCTTTACACCCGCTGGCAAGCCTTCGGCGGCGACAAAAGCAAGGGCCTGGTGATGGTGCCCACCGAGCTGATTTCTGACAATGGCAGCAAGCTCGAAGCCATTCTGCTGGAGCTGGCCCACCGCAATGAGTTGGAAGCCGAGTTTATCGACTGGCTCGAAACGGCCAACACCTGCTGTAATTCGCTCGTGGACCGTATCGTGCCGGGCCGGCCCGACGCAGCCATGCAGGCGGCCTTGGAAGCCGAGCTGGGCTACTCCGACGACCTGCTCACGATGTCGGAAGTTTACCGGCTCTGGGCCATTGAGGGCGACGAAAACGTGCGTCAGGTGCTTTCCTTCGGGCAAGTCGATAAAGGCGTGGTTATTCAGCCCGACATCAACCTATTTCGGGAGCTTAAGCTGCGTTTGCTCAATGGCACGCACACGCTGAGCTGCGGCCTGGCTTTCCTGAGCGGCTTCGACACGGTGCGCGGGGCCATGGAAGACGAGGTGCTGAGCGGCCTTATCAGTCATCTAATGCAGGACGACTTACGGGCTGGTATCCCGTATCCGGTAGCCGAGGACGTGTCGCGCGAGTTTGGCCGGCAAGTGCTGGACCGGTTCCGCAACCCTTACATCGAGCACCGCTGGCTGGGCATTACCCTGAACTACTCGGCCAAGCTGCAGATGCGGGCCGTGGCCACGCTGGCCTGCTACGCCGAGCGGACAAGGCAAACCCCGCGCTACGCGGCCCTGGGCTTTGCCGCCTACCTGCTCTTTATGCGCGGCACCCGCCAGCAGGACCACACCTGGTACGGGGAGCTGAACGGCCAGGAATACCCGATTCAGGACGAAAAAGCCGGTTACTTTGCCGACCTCTGGCAGCGCCTGACGCCCACCGAGCTGGTAGGCACAGTACTGCGTAACCAGAGCCTGTGGCAGCAGGATTTGACCCAATTGCCGGGCTTTGCCGCCCAGATAACCGGCTGCCTACAACAGATGGTGGAGCAGGGTGTGTACGCCACGGTGGCCAGTCAGCTCAACGCGCCGGTTTCGGCCTAAGCCTAACCCGCTGAGCAAACCAAAAAGCCTGGGTAGAATCTTCTGCCCGGGCTTTTTTCGGTCCGCATACCTTTACTATTCGCCATGCCGCCGCCCCGTATGAAAAACCTTTTGCTGACTTTGCTAGGCCTGTTAAGCCTGCGGGTGGTCCAGGCCCAGAAGCCGTATGACGTACTCGACTGGAAGGCCAACGTGTCGCTCAATACGGGCCTGGTGCAGCAAATGCACCAGCAATACGCCGCTCGCCGCACTGATTTCGTGCAGGCGCTGGGTTCGGCAGCTGGGGTGCGCGCTTACCGCGACAGTGCCCGGGCGCGCTTTCGCCGGGTACTGGGCCCGATGCCAGCCAAAACGCCGCTCAAGGCCACCATTACCGGTAAGCTGGCCCACGACGGGTACCGCATCGAGAAGGTAATCTACGAAAGCACCCCGCGCCACCACGTCACGGCCAACCTCTACCTGCCCGACGGACCTAAAGGCAAGCGGCCGGGCGTGCTGCTGTTTTGCGGGCACGAGGCCGAGTCGAAAGCCACCGAGTCCTACCAAAAGACGGCCATTCTATTTGCCAAAAACGGGTTTTTAGTATTCGTCATTGACCCGATTTCGCAGGGCGAGCGGTACCAGCTGGTGGATGCAGCCGGCAAACCCCTGACCCGCGGGGGTACTACCGAGCACACCTTGCTCAACAGCGAATCCAACCTGCTCGGCACCAGTAGCGTGGCCGATGAGCTCTGGGACAACGTGCGCGGGCTCGACTACCTGCTCACCCGCCCGGAAGTTGACGCTGAGCGAATCGGGGCCTTGGGTAACTCGGGCGGCGCTACCCAAACGGCTTACTTTATCGGCTTTGACGAGCGGGTGAAAGTGGCCTCGCTGTGCAGCTACGTAGCCACCGGGGAACGGGTACTGGAGCTGACCGGTCCTTCCGACGGCTGCGTGATGGTACCCGGCCTGGGCCAGGCCCGCCTCGACGTGGCCGACTGGCCCATCATGTTTGCCCCTCAGCCTTTGCAAATCCTGGCTGGCCGCTTCGATTTCGTCGATTACAACATCATCCAGGAAACCCACGCCGAACTGCAGCAAGTGTACCAGCGGCTGGGGCAGCCCGAGAAAGTCAGCCTGTTTACTTACGACGACGGCCACGGTATTTCCTTGCCCAAGCGTGAAGCCGCCGTGCAGTGGTTCCGCCGCTGGCTCTACCAGGACAACCAACCCATTCGGGAAGAAAGCCTGGCTACGCTGAAGCCGGAGGAACTGTGGTGCACGAAAACCGGGCAGGTTGCCACGGCTTTCAAAGACGAAGTACTGCTGCCCCAGCGCAACCTGAACCTAGCCGCCGAGCTGGCCCGGCAGCGCCAGAAAACCGGCACGCCCCAGAACCTGCCCGCTGCTATTCGGCAGCAGCTACAGCTCCCGGCCCAGCTCAATGCGCCGGTGGCCGTGGAGTGGAAAGAAACCGTGGCGGCCAAAGACAACACCCCGCTACGCAAACTTATCATTCGGCGCGAAGGCGAGGTTCCCTTGCCGGCCCTGCTGGCCTTGCCCGCCGGCGAAGCGCCGGTTAGCAAGGTAATACTGTGGCTGCCCGAGCGGGGCAAGCGGACCGTAGCCGACAGCACGGCTCTGCTCCAAGGCTATCTGCGGCAAAACTACGCGGTGCTGCTGGCTGACCTGCGCGGCCTGGGCGAGTCTACCGACCCGGAGACGCTTAACGACAAGAAGTTCTACAACCGCGAGTACCGCAACGCCCTGACAGCCCTGCACGTCGGTCAATCTTTACTGGGCCAGCGCGTAGTCGACGTGTTTATGCTGCTGAGCTTCATCGGGCAGGAGCCGCGGCTGCAGCCCGCCGCTGTGGAACTGTACGCCACTGGCCGCGCCGCGCCGGTAGCCCTGCACGCGGCCGTCCTGACGCCCAAGATTGCGAAAGTCTGGGCCGGCGCTACGATTACCTCCTTCCAGCAAGTGCTGGCCCAGCCCACCGGCAAGGACTGGTACTCACTGGTGCTGCCCGGCGTGCTGCGCCGCTACGACCTGCCCGATTTAACAGCGGTTTTGAGCCAGCAACAGCGCCTGATGCCGACGAATCCGTGAGTGGAGTGGGAGAGAAGAAGGGGGGCGGAAGCTGGTCTATGCAAACGGTTGCGGTAGTTCACGTGACGGTTTAGGAAGGATAAAGCCAGGATTAACCGCTTTATTTAGGGTTCCAAGGGTGGAACTCAGGACGCAGAAACTTAGCTTTAGCCAACCTTTCCGGGCGCACGGCTGAGCCTGCCTCCCTGCTCCACCTTGAATTCCCTACTCTTTCACTGTTTCAATGAATCAACTCGCCACCCTAGATTACATTGTATTCTTTGTCTACTTCCTGATAGTGTCAGGATACGGCATCTGGATCTACCGCCGCAAAACCGGCCACGACGGCACTGCCGAAGGCGACTCCAAGGACTACTTCCTGGCCGAAGGCTCCCTGACCTGGTGGGCCATTGGCTCCTCGCTCATTGCCTCGAATATCTCGGCTGAGCAATTCGTGGGCATGTCGGGCTCGGGCTTTAAGATGGGTCTGGCTATTGCCACCTACGAATGGATGGCCGCCCTGACGCTGATTATCGTGGCCGTGTTCTTTATTCCGGTGTATCTGAAGAACCACATCTTCACGATGCCCCAGTTTCTGCACCAGCGCTACAACGGCACGGTGGCCATGATTATGGCCATTTTCTGGCTGATGCTCTACGTCGTCGTCAACCTGACCTCGATTCTCTACCTGGGCGCCATTGCCATCAGCAGTATTGCCGGCCTGAATCTGACCTTCTGCATGTACGCCCTGGCCGTATTTGCCGTGATTATCACGCTGGGTGGTATGAAGGTAATCGGCTTCACCGACGTGATTCAGGTATTCTTCCTGATTCTGGGCGGCTTGGCTACGACCTACCTGGCCCTCGACATGGTGGCCGACCACTACGGCCAGTCGGGCGTTATCAGCGGCTTCAAGCTGATGCAGGACCAGGCTGCTGACCACTTCCAGATGATTTTCAAGCAGGACAATCCCAACTTCATCGACCTGCCGGGCCTGACCGTGCTGCTCGGCGGTATGTGGATTGTGAACCTGAACTACTGGGGTTGCAACCAGTATATCACCCAGCGCGCCCTTGGTGCCGACCTGCCCACAGCCCGCTCGGGTCTGTTGTTTGCTGCCTTCCTCAAGCTGCTCATGCCCATCATCGTGGTGCTGCCCGGCATTGCGGCTTACGTACTCTTCAAGCAGGATATCTTCGGCCCGGAGATGATGCAGGACGGCGAAGTAAACCCCGACCGTGCCTACCCCGTGCTGCTCAACATTCTGCCCGTGGGCCTGAAAGGCTTGTCTTTCGCCGCTCTGACAGCCGCCGTAGTAGCCTCGCTGGCGGGTAAGGCCAACTCCATTGCCACCATCTTCACGCTCGACATCTACAAGAAAGTCCTCAACGAAGGTGCCTCGGAGAAGAAGCTCGTAGCCGTCGGTAAGATTGCTGTGGTAGTCGCCATGATTCTGGGCGTGCTGATTGCGCCCCACCTGGGCATCGACAAGAAAGGTGGCTTCCAGTACATTCAGGAGTACACCGGCTTCGTGTCGCCCGGTATTTTCGCCATGTTCATCCTGGGCTTCTTCTGGAAGAAAACAACCTCCAATGCGGCCCTGTTTGCTACCATCGGCGGCTTTTTGCTCTCCATCATGTTCAAGTTCCTGCCCGGCCTCGTGGACCTCTCCTTCCTGGCCCCGCTGGGCTTCGCGGTGAAAAGCCAGGCCGGCGTCTACGAAATTCCGTTTCTTGACCGGATGGGCTTCGTGTTCGTCATCTGCATCATCGTGATGGTCATCATCAGCCTGCTCGAAACCAGCCGTGGCGTAGTAGCCAAAGGCCTGGAAGTAGATGCCAGCATGTTCAAGCCCCAGCGCAGCTTCACCATCGGTGCCATGGTTATTGCCGTCATTCTGACGGCGCTCTACACCATTTATTGGTAAGCCAGAGTAGGAGGGAAGCCCTTCCGTAACGTTGAGAAAGGCGGCTGCACGAGAGTGCAGCCGCCTTTTTTAGTAGTGCGTCTTCGTAGCGCCACTGCTGTGCCGCCGTTCCGTGGCAACGTTCCCGGCAACGTTTGCGCAAATAAACTCCCGGAGCTCCTCTTTTCCGGCCTGGAATTGGTCTTACTTGCCGAAACGCGCAACCCGGTTCGGGGTACAAGCGGGCTGATAGGCCGGCGGCCACCCCGGATGGGACACGCAGACGAACTTGCCTCTTCCCACCCTTCACCCGATCTGCATGGTTCACCGTGTGCTTTCCGTGGCCGCCGCGTGCTGCCTGCTCGCGCTGCTGGCCTTCACCGGCGCCCCGCCCGCGGCCATCAAAGTCTACCTCATCGGCGACTCCACGATGGCCAACAAGGAGGAAAAAGCCTTTCCCGAAACCGGCTGGGGCATGCCCTTCAAGTACTTTTTCGACGAAACCGTCACGGTCGACAACCGGGCCATGAACGGGCGCAGCACCAAGTCGTTCCTGGCCGAGAACCGCTGGCAGCCGGTGGCCGCTGACCTCAAGCCCGTTGATTACGTCTTCATCCAGTTCGGCCACAACGACGAGGTGCCCACCAAGGCCAACTACACGCCCGAGGCCGACTTCCGTGCCAACCTGATCCGCTTTATCACCGAAACCCGGGCTAAAAAAGCCACGCCGGTCCTGCTCACGCCCGTGGCCCGCCGCAAGTTCGACGCGGCTGGTAAAGTCGAGGAAACCCACGCCGTGTACGCGGCCCTGGTGCGCGCCGTGGCCCAAGAGCAGAAAGTTGCCCTCATTGACCTGGATGCCACCAGCCTGGCCCTGCTCCAGCAGTTCGGCCCGGAAAACTCCAAGCTGCTCTTCAACCACCTGGCTCCGGGTGAGCACCCCAACTACCCCGCCGGCCGCGACGACAACACCCACTTCAGCGAGTTGGGAGCCCGCAAGATGGCCCAACTCGTTCTTGCCGACATCCGCACCCTCAAACTCGACCTCGCCGACCGTATCGTGAAGCGCGAAGTCAAGAAGACCGTGGACGCGCAGGCCCGGTAAACCGCTACTGCTTGAACACATCAAGCAACCCTACCAGAACATCATGTCGAGCATTGCGAGACATCTCACGTGCTGCTGTTGGGTTAGTATACTCAACGAAACACGCGAGATGTCTCCTGCTGGTCGACATGACAAGTGTTTCTGTTGCTTTCATTGCTCGTGTATAACGTTTCCAACCCACCCGCTATGCAAACCAACTGGCTCAAACGCCTCGGGCCCCTGGCCATGCTGCTGCTACTAGCCTTCACCAGCCCGCCGCCGAAGAAGATCAAGCTCTACCTCGTCGGCGACTCTACCATTGCCCAGAAAATCAAGCAGACCTTTCCCGAAACCGGCTGGGGCATGCCGCTGCCCACCTACTTCGACTCCACGGTCGTCGTCGATAACCGGGCCCAGAACGGGCGCAGCACCCGCACCTTCCTGGCCGAGAACCGCTGGCAGCCCATTGTGGATGCCTTGCAGGAAGGCGACTACGTCTTCATTCAGTTCGGTCACAACGACGAATCGGAAGCGCACCCCGACCGCTACACTTCACCGGCCGACTACCGCAAGAACCTGACGAAGTTCGTAACCGAGACGCGCAGCAAGAAAGGCTACCCCGTGCTGATTACGCCCGTCACCCGCCGCAAATTCGACAAGGAAGGGAAGATTATGGAAACCCACGTGGCCTATTCAGCCGCCACGATGGATGTGGCCCGGGAGCTGAAAGTGCCGCTGATTGACCTCGACAAGATGAGCCGGGAACTGCTGCAGAAGTACGGAGCCGAGCAGTCGAAGCAGCTCTTTCTGCAGCTCGAACCCGGCGACCATCCCAACTACCCTTACGGCCGCAACGACAACACCCACTTCAGCGAGCTAGGCGCCCGCAAGATGGCTCAGCTCGTGGTGAGCCAGGTAATAGCCCAGAAGCTCCCCTGCTGTCGGAGCGAATTGGTAAGCCCACGGCCAAGAACGCCGTGCCGCCCGCTAAGACTCCTGGTAAAGACGACCAACCCACCGCGCCATGAGAAAACTACTGAGTTTATTCGGCCTGCTCTTGCTCGTGGCGGGCCGCGCCCTGGGCTACGACTTCGTGGTAGCCCAGGATGGCTCGGGCCAGTACCGCACCGTGCAGGAGGCCTTCAACGCCGTGCCCGACTTCCGCAAGAAAGTCACCACCATCTTCATCAAGAAGGGGGTGTATAAGGAGAAGCTCATTCTGGCCGGCTCCAAGAACCTGGTCAAAATCATTGGCGAGGACCGGGAGAAAACCGTGCTGAGCTACGACGACTACAACCAGAAGAAAAACATCTTCGGCGAGGACAAGGGCACCTCGGGCTCGTCGAGCATCTACGTTTACGGCTCCGACTTCTCGGCCGAGAACATCACCTTCCAGAATTCCTCGGGGCCCGTGGGCCAGGCCGTGGCGGTGTGGGTGGCCGGCGACAAAGCCCGCTTCAAGAACTGCCGCTTCCTGGGCTTCCAGGACACGCTCTACACCTACGGCTACGGCAGCCGGCAGTACTACAAGGACTGCTATATCGAGGGCACCGTGGACTTCATCTTCGGCTCCAGCACCGCCTTCTTCGAGGACTGCACCATCTTCTGCAAGAAGGGTGGGGGCTACGTCACGGCTGCTTCCACCCCCGACAGCACCCGCTACGGCTACGTGTTTCAGAACTGCAAAATCACTGGCGACGCCCCGGCGGGCAGCTTTATGCTGGGCCGACCCTGGCGGCCCTACGCCAAAACGGTCTACATCCGGTGCGAGCTGGGCGAGCAAATCAGCACTGTGGGCTGGGACCACTGGGGCAAGGAAACCAACAAGCAAACCGCTTACTACGCCGAGTACCAGAGCAAGGGCAAAGGCGCTCAGCCCAAGCAGCGCGTGGCCTGGAGCCACCAACTTACCGACGAAGAAGCCAAGAACTACACCCGCGAGAAGGTCTTCCGCAACTGGGACCCGACCAAGGACTAAGCGAGAACCCGCCAATAGCCTAACAGCCTGTCATGTCGAACATGCTGCGCTTCTAGCAGATAGGAGGCATCTCGCGTGCAGCGGTGTTGTCATGCTTCGACTTCGTTTAGCATGACGTTCTTTTTCTAACAGCGCCAGCACGCGGGATTCTTCGCGGGGCTCGGAATGACGTTCTGATGTTTTCTTGTCAACAGATTAGTTGTCTCCTTATTTCTGCAAGGAAGGAATAAGGGAACAAGCCTTTTTTCCTTCCGCCCTGACTGCTCCATCATGCTCTTGCCCCGATTCTTGCTGACTGCCGGCCTTGTCGTAGCTGCCACTCAGCTCCACGCCCAAATAACGACACCGGCTCCCATTCCACCGGCCGCCAAACCGGCCCCAACGCCCGCCCCACCACAAGTTACGCGCATGACCGTGGCCCAGGATGGCTCCGGCGACTACCGCACCGTGCAGGAAGCAGTGAATGACTCCCGGGATTTGTCGCAAGTCACGGTAACGATATTCATCAAGAACGGCACCTATCGCGAGAAGCTGGTGGTGCCCTCGCACAAGACGCACGTCACGCTGCTGGGCGAAAGCAACACCGGCGTTATCATCAGCTTCGGCGATTATTCCGGCGATGCGCAGAAGCATAGTACGTATACCTCGCACACGGTGCTGGTGCAGGCCAACGACTTTACGGCCGAGAACATCACCTTCGAAAACTCCGCTGGCCCCGTGGGACAGGCCGTAGCCCTGCACGTGGAAGGCGACCGGGCCACGTTCCGCAACTGCCGCATGCTGGGCAACCAGGACACGCTGTATATGGCCGTCGAAAACAGCCGGCAGTATTACCAGAACTGCTACATCGAGGGCACCACCGACTTTCTGTTCGGCACCGCCACGGTGGTCTTCGAGGGCTGTGAGCTGCGTAGCAAGCGCAACTCCTACGTCACGGCCGCTTCTACCACGGCCCATCAGAAGTACGGCTACGTATTGCTCGGCTGCAAGCTCACGGCCAACGACGAGGCCAAGAAAGTGTACCTGGGCCGGCCCTGGCGTCCCAATGCCAAAACGGTGTTTATCAACTGTGAGTTGGGTGCCCACATTACGCCCGCCGGCTGGGACAACTGGCGCAACCCCGACAACGAAAAGACGGTGTACTACGCCGAATACAACTCTAGCGGCCCCGGCGCCAACCCCAAGGAGCGCGTAAAGTGGGCCCGCCAGCTCACGGCTAAGGAGGCCAAACAATACACGCTGAAAAACATCTTCGCCGGCGGCGAAGGCTGGGACCCGGCCCGCAAGTAGGAGAAAGCCTACTCGAGATTATCAGGTCGTTACGACGCCTGTTTTGCTTCAATCCTACCACATGCCCCTACGAACTACGCTTCTATTCGTCCTGATCTGGCTGGGTAGCCTGCCACTGTCTGTGCGGGCGCAGCCAGGCCGAATAGAGCAGGACCTTTCGACCCAGGACTGGAAGCTGTGGCTCGACCCCAAGGCCCGCTGGATTGAGGACCGCCTACTGGTGCCACCGGTGGACGTGCGCACGCTGCCCCAGCCCCAACCTACTGGCGGCTGGGCAGCGCTGAATACCGGCGACACCAAGACGGTGCACCTGCCAGCTACGGTGGAACAGTACTACTGGGGCCAGAACGGTAACGCGTTTGGGCTCAGCGGCAATTACCTCGGCGTATCGTGGTTTAGCACCAAGCTGCCCGTAGCCGCCGGGCTGCGCGGTAAGCGCCTCACGTTGCAGTTTGAGAGCGTACGGTTTCGGGCCGAAATCTTCATCAACCAAAAGCTGGTGGGCTACGACCTGGTCAACAGCACGCCGTTTGAAGTCGACATCACCGACTTCGTGCAGTACGGACAGGACAACGACCTGGCCATCCGCATCACCGACCCCAACGGTAACTTCGACTGGCGCGACTCCCAGAACTTCATGTGGGGCAGCTACCGCACGATTCCGACCCACGGCTTCGGCGGCATCACTGGCGGCGTGCGGCTGCGGGCCACCGAGCCGGTGTTTATCCACGACGTGTTCGTGAAAAACCAGCCCGACCCGCGCAAGATTGAGGTGGAAGTAACCGCCGACAACCGCAGCGGCCAGCCCGCAGCCGGCACGCTGCTGCTCCAAATTCAGGAGCGCAAGACTGGAGGCAAAACGGTGTTCAGCCAGCGCTACCCACTGAGCGAATTGCCGACGGGTCTTACTGTCAAGGCGGTGAGCGTGACGGTGCCCGAGGCTCAGCTGTGGAGCGTGGACAACCCGAACCTGTACGTGCTGACTGCCACCTGGCAGGGCAGCGACGAGCGCACCGACAGCTACGCCCAGCGCTTTGGCTTCCGGTGGTTTGAAATCCGGGACGTGGCGGGCCATGACCGGCAGTTCTTCTTGAACGGCCGGCGCATCGTGCTGCGCACCTCTATTTCCTGGGGTTTCTGGCCGGTGAATGGTATTGCGCCCAGTAATGCGCTGGCCCGCAAGCAGGTCGAAACGGCCAAGGCCCTGGGGCTGAACATGCTCAACTTTCACCGCACCATCGGCCAAACCAACGTGCTCGACTACGCCGACGAGCTGGGCCTGTTGTACTTCGAAGAGCCCGGCGGCAACTCCTACCCGGTCGACAAGTTCAACCCCACCGACTTGCTGGGCCGGCGGCAGACCGACTTTTACTTTGCCACCCGCACCGAGAAAGTGCTGCGCATGATCCGGCGCGACCGGAACCACCCCTCGTTGGTTATTTACAACTTCCACAACGAGCGGGGCGCCCCACCCCAGGACCAGGACCGGCAGCAGATGCTGGCCGCCCACGCCCTGGACAATTCCCGGCTGCTGACGTACAACTCCTCCAACGGCGACCCGACGCTCAAGCCCAACCCGCGCTTTAAGCTGCACCTGCTACCCTACAGCAACGAATTTCACGACTACGGCTGGTTTGACCAGCACCACGCCGGCGGCCCGGGTACCTACCACGACAACCTCTACACCAACCCCACCAGCTACCTGCGCTACACCGACCACCAGGACGAAATCATTTACTACGGTGAGGAAGGCGCCATCGGCACGCCGCCGCGGTTGGAGCTGATTCGCAACGAAATCCTGAAAACCGGCCGGGACCAGGGCTGGGAAACGGCCAGCTACCTGCAGTGGTACGACGCCTACGACCAGTTCCTGACCAACACGCCTGGCTTTCGGGCGGCCTTCCCGACGGTGGATGCGCTGACCAAGGCTATGGGCAACGTGGCCTATTATTACCAGGGCCGCACCATCGAAAACATTCGCCTCAACAACACCACCGACGGCTACGCCGTGAACGGCTGGGAAAGCATGATGCTGGAAAACCACTCCGGCATCGTCGACAACTACCGCAACCCCAAAGGTGACGTCGAGCTTATTGCCCACTACAACCGCCCGCTTTACGTGGCCGTGAAACTGAACCGCAAGGTCTTGGGCGTCGGCGACACGACTACGGTGGACTTGTTTATCGTCAACGAAGCTAACCTCAAGGGCAAGCTCACGCTGCTGGTAAAAGCTACCGACGAAAAAGGCGCCGTCGTGTTCAGCCGCAAGCTGCCCGTGCGCGTGAGTGGGGGCACCACCTACGGCGAGCTGCTGAAAGCCGGCCTGAAAGTAGTGCCCCGCACGGCAGGCTACACCCACGTGACGGCCGAGCTGCTTAGTGGCGGCAAAACGGTAGCCACCGGTAATGACTCCATGCTGGCCCTACGCCTCAACACGGCCGGAATTCCGGCCCAGGGCATGGTAGCTGATACCAGCGGGGTGCTGGGCAAGTACCTCAAATCGGTGGGCGTGGCGGGGTTCCGGGAATTTAAGTCGGGGCGGCCGGAGGGTAAGTATCTGCTCGTCGGGGCTTTCAACCCGCAGCAAACCGGCAACCCGCTGGTAACCGAAATCCTGGAGTGGGTGAACGAGGGCAACACGCTGATTGTGGTGGGCAACATCGACAAGTGGGCCACGCATTTGGGCCGCAAGGAAGTCGTGGATTACCGCGGCCTCAAGGAGCTGGGCACCAGCTGGTACGGTGGCAACTACTTCGTCAAAAGCCACCCGCTGTTTGAGGGCCTGCCCCAGAATTGCGTCTTCAACTGGGAATACCAGTGCTTTGCTACCTACAACCGCAGCCGCCTGGGCTTGCGCCTGTTCAACGGCGAAACCGTGGTGGGCTGCGTCTCCGACCACAAGAAGGAAGTGTACTCGGCCCTGAGTATCGTGCCCCACGGCCGGGGCCGCATCATCCTCTCGGCCCTGGACATGGCCGCCTGCCTCAAGGAAGTAGCGGTGGGCAAGCGGGCCGAGGGCGACGGGGAAAACGAGGCCATGAAAACCTTCAACACGTCCCAGAAAAACAAGGCCAATCTGGTGGGCCAGCAGCTCTTGCTCAACATGCTACGCTTCGCCAATAAAGCGGAGTAAGAGCCTACCTGCGCCAAACCGGGCAGCAACGCCGCTGGTTCTGTATCTTGGGGCCGCGCCCCCGCGCCCATAACCGCCCTGCCTTTGCCGTGAGAGAGTACGTGCTGTTCGTCGATACCGAAACCTCCGGCATTCCGCAGGACTGGACGCAGCCGTATTCGGTGCTGGGCAACTGGCCCCACATTGCCCAGCTGGCCTGGGTGGTATACACCAAAGCAGGCGAGGAAATCAAGGCCGAAAACCATTACATTCTGCCCAGCGACTACGACGTGAGCCCCGCCTCGGTGAGCGTGCACGGCCTGACCCGGGAGTTTTTGCAGGAGCATGGCCAGTCCCGGCACGAGGTGATGCACCGCCTGTTTCAGGACCTGCTGCGCTACGAGCCCCTGGTGGTGGCCCACTTCATGAAGCTCGATTTTCACATGCTGGGCGTGGGCTTCTACCGGGCCGGTCTGGAAAACCCCTTGGAAGTGCTACCCACCTTCTGCACCATGCTGCCCACCAGCAGCTTCGTGCGCAACGGGGCCCAGCGCTACCTGCGCCTGGGTGAGCTGTACGAGCGGCTGTTTAAGGAGCCCCTGGAGCGGCAGCACGACGCGCTGGTGGACGCCCAGGCCACGGCCCGCTGCTTTTTCGAGCTGTGGCGGCAGGGCGACGTCACCGAAAAAACCATTGCGGCCCAGGCGCCTTTCCGGCGGCCCACGGTCGCGGCGGAGCCCAGTTATTCGGCTATACTTGCCGGACTGCTGCTGTTGGCTCTGCTTCTGCTGGGCGTTTACTTTTTATTTCTCTAACCATGACCGACCGGATAGATTTCCTGCGCACTGTCAAGCCCTTTGACCTGCTGCCCGACGACGTGCTGCGCGAAATTGCCGAGCTGCTGGAAGAAGTGACCCACCCGCGCGAGGCCGTTATCTACATGCAGGACGTGAGCAAGCTGCGCGGCCTCGATATTGTAGTGGAAGGGGAGTACGAAACGTTTTTTTACGACAGCCAGCAAAACAAGCGCCTGGTGGAGCACTGTGGGCCGGGCTGCTGCTACGGTGGTATTTCGGTGCTGCTCAACAAGAAACGCTCCTTGCGCACGGTGCTGGCCAAGCGCGGCACCCGGGTCTACTTCCTGCACCGCCGCGACTTTAAGGCGCTGTGCCAGGCCTATGCGGGCTTCTTTGAGCACTTCACCACCAAGTATGGGCAGCGTATGCTCGACGACGAGTATGCCCACTTCGTCAAGCTCAACCAAACCGGCAGCATCGCCCAGAACTACCTGGCCTCCGACCAGCTCTACTCGCGCCGTCTCGAAGCCGTAGAGCTGCGCGAGTTACTGGCCTGCCCCGGCACCACACCCATTCACGAAGTGGCCCGCCGCATGGCTGAGGCCCGCACCAGCTGCTACTTCATCACCGACGACACGACCGGCACCGTTACGGGCTACGTCACCGACATCACCCTGCGCGACAAAGTAGTAGCCGGCCTCATCGACGCCCGCCAGCCGGTGAGTGCCGTCATGGATGCGCCCGTGGTCAGTATTAGCGCCCAGGCCTACGTGTATGAGGCCATTCTGCTGATGTTTCAGACCAAGACCCGCTACTTACTGGTGCAGGGCGAGGCCGGGACGTACGTCGGGTTTGTGAGCCGCAACAAGCTGCTCAGCGACCAGGCCCAGTCGCCGTTTATCTTCATCCAGTCGGTGAAGCAGGCCGTGTCGGGCCAAGAGCTGCGGCGGCGCTGGGAGCAGGTGCCCGACATGGTCTATCAGCTCCTGGACCGCGGCGTCAAGCCCGAAATTGTGAACCAGCTCATCACCAGCATTTCCGACACCATTGCCCTCAAAGTCATTGAGGGCGTGATTCAGGAACTAGGGCCGCCGCCGGCCAAGTTCGTGTTTATGGTGCTGGGCAGCGAGGGCCGCAAGGAGCAAACCCTACTCACCGACCAAGACAACGCCATTATTTACGAAGACAAGGCCAACGAGCAGCGCGAGGCCGTGCGGGCCTACTTCAAGCAATTTGCCACCCGCGTATCCGACCAGCTCAACGACATCGGGTTTAGCTTCTGTGAAGGCGGCTTCATGGCCAAAAACCCGAAGTGGACCCATTCCTTGTCGCACTGGAAGCGCAACTACACCGAATGGATCAGCGAGTCGAACCCCGAGGCCGTGATGCAGTTCGCCGCCTTCTTCGACTGCCGCTACCTCTACGGCGACGCCACCATCATGGAAGAGCTGCAGGCCTTTCTGAGCGAGCAGCTACAGGTACCCCACGACCGGTTTTTCTATTACATGGCTATTAATGCCCTGCAGTTTGAGCCCCCGCTGACGTTTTTCCGCAACATCCGCACCTTTACCGTAGGCTCCCAACAGGTGTTCAACCTGAAGAAAACCATGACGCCCATCGTAGATCTGGCCCGCATCTACGCCCTCAAGCACCGCATCTTTCTGACCAATACCGGCGAGCGGCTGGCGGCCCTCCAGGAGCAGGGCGTGTTCTCCGATAAAGAGTACCACGAGCTGCTGCAGTCGTACTACTACCTGATGGGTATGCGCCTCAAGAAGCAGGCCGTGCAGATCATCAGCGACAAACGCCGGCCCGATAATTACATTGACCCCAAGACCCTGACCCGGGTAGAGGAGGTTAGCCTGAAGGAAATCTTCAAGGTTATCGGCGACTTCCAGCTCAAGATTAAAGTTGGCTTCGCCAAAACCTTATAAGGTGGGGCCTAGTCGGAAAATGCTCGTTTTTGGCTTCCTTACGTCGCCTTTTCAACCCCACCTACGTTCTATGCTACTGCCAAACCCTACTTCGCTACTTCCTTTCCGCTCGTCCCTGCTGACCGGCAGCCTCTCGGCCGCACTGCTCCTGGCGGGCTGCGAGCAAGCCAAAAAGCCCGAGCAAACGGCCGCCTCACCCGGTGCCGCGGCCTCATCCGCAACCGACTCACTCAAGAACATGCCCACTTCCGCTTCATTCGGTAAAACCACAGATGGTACCGAAGTCCAGCTCTACACGCTCACCAACGCCCACGGGCTGAAGGCCACCATCACCAACTACGGCGGCATCGTGACCAGCCTACAGGTGCCCGATAAAGCCGGCCAGCTCGGCGACATCGTGCTGGGCTTCGACAACGTGAGCGGCTACCAGAGCCCGGAGTACCAGAAGTCTGGTCCTTATTTCGGGGCCCTGATTGGCCGCTACGGCAACCGCATTGCCAAAGGCCAGTTCACCCTTGATGGCAAAGAGTACACCCTGGCCAAAAACAACGGGCCCAACCATTTGCACGGTGGCCTCAAGGGCTTTGATAAGGTGATCTGGCAGGCCGAGCCGGGCCGCGGCGAGGCGGGTCAGTCCCTGAAGCTGACCTATGTGAGCAAAGACGGGGAGGAGGGCTACCCCGGCAACCTGACCGTGACAGCCACTTACACGCTCACCGACACCGACGAGCTGCGCATCGACTACACGGCCACCACCGACAAAGCCACGCCCGTCAACCTGACCAACCACAGCTACTTCAACCTCGGGGCGGGCCAGAGCAAAGACGTGCTAAGCCACCAGGTGCAGCTGTCGGCCGATAAGTACACGGTGGTAGCTGCCGACCTGATTCCGACCGGAGAGCTGCGCGCCGTGACAGGCACACCCTTCGACTTCACTACACCCCATGCTATTGGGGAGCGGATAGCCCAGGTACCCGGCGGCTATGACCACAACTGGGTACTCAACGACACGGGCAAGCTGCGCCCGGTGGCCATGGTGGTGGAGCCCGCCTCGGGCCGCACCCTGCAGGTGCTCACCACCGAGCCCGGCATCCAGTTCTACACCGGCAACTTCCTCGACGGTAGCCTCACGGGCAAGGGCGGTACGGCCTATGGCAAGCACGCGGGCTTCTGCCTCGAAACCCAGCACTTCCCCGACTCGCCCAACCAGCCCAAGTTTCCCAGCACCACCCTGCAGCCCAGCACCACCCTGCAGTCGACGACTATTTACAAGTTTGGTATTCAGCCGGCCAACCCCGAGGCGTAACCTACTTGGTCAACTTTTAGATATTGGTAAAAACCGCCTGGGAAGCTTATCCCAGGCGGTTTTTTGTGGGGTAAGAAGTCAGGGCAAAGGGAAGCAACGGAAAGCAGATTAGTATTTTTTTCCAACACCGGAGGAGTTTCTCCGTAAGAGGCTCTACCGTGGGTAACCACCGCGGTTCCTTCTCTCTACTTCATAAAACTCTCACGACTATGAAAACTGCATTCGCTCTCGCTGCCCTTTTTGCTGCTGGTATCACTTCGGCTTCGGCCCAAACGACTTCGGGTTCTACCACCGCCGGTGCTTCGACATCGGGCACGTCCACATCCGGCTCGATGACGAGCGGTTCGATGACCAGCGGTGCCTCGACGTCCGGCACGATGAACACCGGCACGACTAGCGGTACGATGGGTACCACCAGCGGCACCATGGGCACCGGTACCACCAGCGGTACTTACAACACTGGCACGACCAGCGGCACGATGAACACCGGCACTACGTCGGGCTCGGGCTCGATGGGCACCGGCACCACGTCTGGCACGATGAGCACCACCTCGGGCTCGGGCTCGATGGACACCGGCACCACCTCGGGTTCGACTATGAGCACGGGCGCTATGGAAGCTGACGGCACCAAAGTGAAAAACAAAGCCAACAAAAAAGGCAAAATGAAGACCAAGGATGACAGCATGAAGGCTAAGGCTAAGACCAAGCCCGGCATGTAATTCCCCCGGAATTCTGACAACAGCCCCCGTTACCTCTGGTAGCGGGGGCTGTTTGCTTGTGGGTATCCTGGCCTTGCCATAGCACTCCGGCCAAGTGCCAGGGGCTATTTTAGCTAGCCGTTCTATTTCTTACCAATTGGTAACGTGGGTACCGCCGGAGCACTTCGACCTTTGCAGTGTAATTCCACGATGATGAAAGGCAATACAGTACTGACTGGCCGTAGCCGTTTTCTGGGGACGCGTGCCACCATCACCCTAGCGGAGACCGGCTATACCATAGCTGGTAGGCTGCTTTGCCTCAGGCTCATACTGGCAGCGTAAGTAGTCCCATGGAAAATCTACGCAAGGCATTCGGGTTCGGGGGCGTGCTGAGTGCCGACGAAATTGCCCATGTAACCGGCCAGTTTGTACCGCAGCATTTGCGGGCAGGCGAGCATTTCTTTGCCCCGGGCGACTACCCCAACCAGCTAGGCTTCGTCAGCACCGGGGTATGTCGGCTCTACCTGGTGGGCCGGGAGCCGGAAGAAGAAGCCACCCGGTGCTTCATTCGGCCCCACCAGTTTATCCTGGACCTAGAGAGCTTTCATAGCAACCAGCCTACGCAGGTCGGCATTCAGGCCCTCACGGCGTGCGAGCTGCTGCTGCTTGACCGGCGTACTTGGCAGCAACTCGTGGTGGAAAGCCCTAAGCTATTCATCCTCAGTAAGCTGCTAACGGAAGTGGCTCTGCTCAACAACCTGAAGGATAGTGATTTTCTGCATTTCGGGACGGCTAAGCAAAAATATCAGGAGTTCGTTAAGCGCTACCCCGACCTGGTCCTGAGTGTGCCGCAACACTACATAGCGTCTTATCTGGGTATTACCCCACAGTCGCTCAGCCGCATCCGCAAAAGCACAGGTAGCTGATGGGTATGCCTCTCTGATAGTCTGGGCAATCTGGCCGGTGCGGTCCCAGCGTTCGGATAGGTGATTTAACAAGGCTTTTTTCATTTTGTAAACTCAGCATCTTTCATGGCACAGGTTGTTCTTATTACGGGTGGCACGATGGGGATTGGTCTTGGTTTAGCGAAAGCCTTCCTGGCACAGGGTGCGGCTGTCGCAGTCTGTGGCCGGTCTAAGGAAGCCCTCGAAAACTTTTCCCGGACCTACCCGAATGCGCTGGCAATCCAAGCCGATGTGACCAATGCGGCGGAGCGGGCCGCCATGCTGAACCGGGTAGCGGAGCGGTTTGGGCAGCTCGATGTGCTGGTCAATAATGCCGGCCGTTTCATCGAGCGGGACTTTACGACCGGGGTTGACCCGACAGCAGACCTGGAACAGGAGGTTGCGCTTAATCTGACGGCCCCCATCCAATTGACCAGTGAAGTCCTCGTCCGCTGGCCCGCCCTTACGGCACTCGTGTTCGTCACCTCCGGCTTTGCATTAGTATCTCCTACGCGGGCACCGACCTACGGGGCGGTAAAGGCTGGCCTGCATGGCTTTGCCGAAGGGCTGCGCCGACAGCTTGCGCCGAAGGGAACTCACGTGCTGGAACTGCTACCGACCACTACGGACACTCCCAGCACCGCTCACGAAACGCGGAAGAAAATGACCGTAGAGGAAGTGGCAGCAGTCACACTTAGGGCGCTAGCGCAGCGGCAGCCTATGGCATTGCCGGGACCCATGAAGCTGTTGCCAACGCTGCTGCGGATTGCACCACATGCGGCTAGTCGCATGGTTGCTAACATCTAATGGAGAGCATAAAAAAGCGGGGTAAGCTTAAGATGTACGCATCAGACGCAGAAGCAAGACCTATAAATTGCTCACCAGTGCGAAGCCACTGAAGGCTAAGAACCTACCGCTCTACATGCGACTGTTGGACTAAACCTTTAACCAAGGCTTATATTGCCAGCAGTTTGCGCGTGTTATGTCTCTAACTGGGTTCTGGAAATCGTTTTGGCCTGTCTACTTGGTAGCCCTGGCCCTGCTGTGGGGCAATTCTTACCGGATGCTGGTCAACCACTCGGCCAGCTATACCATTGATGAGCACAGCTACCTGCAGATGGCGCAGGGCAATTTCGACGTCAACGTCACGCACCGCTACCGGGTACTTCTGCCGCTGGCGGCGGGCTCGATTACCCGAATACTAGCCGGGCCAACTGACTTAACTACCAACGGGGCCGGCCCCTCCCCGTTGAAGGCCAGCTTTTTTGTCATCAATACGCTGGTACTGGCCGCAGCCGGGCTCTACCTCTTCCGTCTGGCCCGCGCCCACGGGGCCGCAGCCGGCCCGGCGCTAATCGGCATGGCTGCCGTCATTACGTGCGGCGCGGCGGCCTACGTGACGGGCTTCGTGCTAGTGGACAGCGCCGTGGTACTGATGGTAGTGCTTCTGTACTATGCCCTGACCGTGCGCTCGGGCCCACTGCTGCTGGCCGTGACCGTGCTGGCTCCGGTGCTGAAGGAATCTTTCATTCTATTTCTGCCCCTGGTACTGCTATACGGTGGCTTTGTGCCGCTGTGGCAGCGGCTGCTGGCTCTGCTGGGCGCTGCCGCCCTAGTAGCAGGGCTGCACGCCGTGGTAGATGCCCTGGCCCCGCCCACTGCCTTAGGCAGCGTAGTCAATGCACTGAAACACGGCAATAATATGCTCAGCAACCTGCGCTGGCTGTTTTCTGCCCGAGGCTTATTTATCTGCAGTGGGGTGTATGGGCTCTTCAATCTGGTGCTGCTGGCTGGGTTCTGGGGCGGGAAGCAGGCCCGGCAACAGTGGCTGGCCCAGCTCCGGCTGCCGCTGGCTGGCTTTGTGCTGGCCATTGTGCTGGTACACATGCTGCTTTCGGGCGAGATGAGTCGGATGCTGCTGCTGGCGGCACCCGTGGTGAGCACCGCCGTGGCCTTGATTATAGACCGACACCCGTTGTTCACGGAGCTGCGCCGCCTGCTGCCGACCCCGCTGGCCAACTAGCCACTTACCGTTCCTTGCTCCCCTCGCCTGATGCCGCTGTACCCGTCCGCGCCCGTTGATGAGACTTCAACCAAACCCACTTACCGGCCGGAGCTGGATGTTTTTCGGGCAGTTGCCATTCTGCTGGTGCTGGTTTCGCACTGGTTTCCGGCCACTAACTCCTGGCTGGATCTGGGCGGAGTGGGGGTAACGGCCTTTTTCGTGCTCAGCGGCTTTCTCATCACCTCGGTTCTGCGGCGGGCGGCGCCCCAGGCTACAGGTACTGGCAAAGGCCGGGTTGCCTTCTCGTTCTTTGTCCGGCGGGTTTTGCGCCTGTTGCCTGCCTACTATTTTGCTTTGCTGCTGGCCTGGGGACTGAAGTTGCCCTATATGCAGGGAGCCTGGCAGTGGTTTGTGCTGCACGGGGCCAATATATTTCTGTTTCGGCAGCAGCAGTGGGGTGAAGGCATGGGCCATTTCTGGTCCTTGGCAGTAGAGGAGCAGTTTTACCTTTTCTGGCCCGCAGTTATCCTGTTGCTACCGCGCTGCTGGCTAGGAGTGGGGCTTACGCTACTCGTGGTTACGGGTCCTCTGATCCGCTGGTGGCTGTTGCAGCGCACCGGCACCACTTTCGCGCTCATTCTTACGCCCGCCTGCCTCGACCTCTTCGCGCTGGGCGCTGGCCTTAGCCTGGTGCTGGAAAAACGGCCTCTCTCAACCCGCTTCTGGCTGGGAGTGGCGTTGTTCAGCGTCGGCCTGTATTGCATGCTGAGTGCCAATAAATTTGCCGCGTGGTTTGCCTTCCTAGGGCCTTCCTGTATGGCTCTGGCCGCGGCTGCCGGCATTGCCCTGGCTCTTACTACTGCTTCCCAGCCCACCCGGTGGCTGCTGCGGCAACCCCTTCTCGTGACTATCGGGCGGCTAAGCTACGGACTGTATCTGTATCATCTGTTTATGCCCGTCATCCTGCACCGGGGGCTGCATCACCTGGGCGGTTTAGTTGCGCAGGGGCGTTACTATCAAGCTTTCCTGGCCTGGGAAACTACCGGTTGGGCCGGGGCCGTCATGGCGCTAATGTTACTGGCTCTGGCGCTCTTCTCCTGGCAGGTTATCGAACAGCCCTTCCTGCGTTTGCAGCGCTTTTTTCCGTATGGAAAAGCGCAGACCCAGGCCCTGGACAAGCAGTAAGCTGATTCTCTGTTCGGCAGCGGAGCTTTTTGGCAATGGGTTAGTAGAGCACACTTTAAGCTAGATAACAGCCGCGGGTTGAGTACCAGAATGGCCAAATAATAAGCTGGACCGTACACGGCTATAGACTTTTTGTTTCCTAGCCCTGTTTGAATTATGAAAACTACCCTCTGCCTTCTCGTGCTGCTGGCTGCCGCAGGATTCAGTAACGCCCAAACAGCCCCGACGCAAACCGCTACTACCCAGACCTCCACCACGACAGCCGCTCCCCAAACCACTCAAGCCACCCAGGCGAAGCGCACTGTCACGACGCGCCGCAAGCCCGCCCCAACTGCCACGCGGCGTACCACAACTACGCACAAAAAAACCACCGAGCGTAAAGGCTTGTAAGAAGCTGGCCTGGCTGCTAAGCCACGTTTGAATGATACCCAAAAAAGCCCGCCGGAAGCAGTTCCGGCGGGCTTTTTTGGGTATTTGTAAGCGGCTGTCCTTAGGAGCGTTGGCCCTGCAAGTCGGAGCCAAGGCGCAGCAGCAAGTCGCCGATGGCACGCACGTCGGCCTGCTGCTCGGGGCTGGCCTGGAAGGCGTACTGCGTAGTCTGGGAACCCAGTAGGCTCAGGGCGCGGCCAATGGCAGCCCCGTCGAGCTTGGGTGCCGTCAGCATCGACTGCAGGTTGCCCAGCTCCCGGGCAATGTCCTGCAGGGCTGGAATGCCGCTCTGCAGAAATTCCTGCTGCCAGGCTTCCGTGTTGTCCATGGCGGCGCTGATGGGAATGCTGGTCAGGCCTTGTTTGAGGGCCGCAATGGTATTGGCAAGGTGGTTTTGGGGCAGGGTGTCGTTAGCCATGAGGCAGAAAGGAATAAGGAAAAAGGAAAGATAAATCAGGAAACGGACCCGGCTTCGGCGGCTACCAGTTGCAGCTCGCGCAGTACGCTCACGGCCCGGCAGGCACTGGCTTCCTTGTCCTTTATTTCGAGCATGATATCCACGTCGAGGCCGTGCAAGTGGGTTAGGAATTCGCGGAACAGCTCTTCTTCCAGCGTGCTGGTGTGTTTGCCTTTTCGTTCGCCCACCTGCTGGGAGCTGTAGTCCATCATCAGCACTCCGTCGCGCTCGGGGTGCCAAGTGCCAGCGGCCAGTTGCAGGGCCTCGGCCATGGGCTCACCGTGGTTGAGGCACTCGTGGTGGAAGTTGTCGAACAGAATCGGAATGCCCACGGCCTCATGCACCCGCAGGCAGTCGCGCAGACTGAAAAGCCGGTCGTCATTTTCAATAACCAGGCGGCGCTGCACTGCCACCGGCAGCTCCCGGTAGGTGGCAATAAACCGGCTGATGGCCAGGTCCCGGTCGCCGTAAAGGCCGCCGACGTGGATCTGAAGTTTGGCCGTGCTGTCGAGGCCCATCAAATCGAGCATCGAGCCCTGGTACACCAGTTCGGCAATGCTACGCTCCACAATGTCGGCACTGGGTGAGTTGAGCACCACAAACTGGTCGGGGTGAAACGAGATACGCATGCGCTGGGCCTTAACGTAGTCGCCGATGGCCCGAAACTCACTGGCAAAGCGCGTTTGCCACGGAAACGTGTTGATGGGGTGGGAGCCAAAGGGCACGATGCCCGAGCTGATGCGGAAAAAGCGCAGCTCATTGGCTACGTTGTACTCCAGAATCCGCTGCAGGCACAGCAAGTTGCTGGCCACGGCCAATTCTACCCGTTCCGCCGAATACGACGCCAGCCGAAACGTGGCCGACGAGGTGCAGTCCAACGATTCATTTACGCAAGGATACCCGATTCTCATACGCCGGGTGTACGCGGGCCGAAAACGGAGGTTGTTTTTTAATGCGGGGGACTGTGCGAATGTGGGAGAATGGGAGAAATAAAAAGAGCCTGTCCTTGGGAGCAGAGCGAAGCTATTCCGGCCGCTGAAATGTGCGGAGCTACCTTCACTGAAAAGCCCTTTATCGGTGGTTCGATAAAGGGCTTTCTGAGCAAAGGACGTAACTACCTTCGCCGAGGACAGATTATGCGCTGTGCTCGTAAGGACACATGACGTATTAGCGCCTCAGCTCCTTCTCCACATTCACACAGTAAAAACAACCCTACTCATACCCGCGGTTGTCTTTGAAGTTGCGGTTGTATTTCTGGCGAGCTTTTTCGGCGGCTTCGGCTTTTTCCTGGGCCTGGATGGCCTCCATTTTGCGCCGTTCCTGGCCCGCGCGGGAAAACTGGTCGTAAATCAAGCTGATGGGGCTGGCTAGCGTCGGAACCGGGGCGCGGGGGGCAATGGTATCCACCGGGAACAGGGGCTTGGGTGGGGGCGGGCGGCGTACGGCGTTGGCCGGGGGCGTAGGCCGGCGCACATTGCGCAAGGCCCGGTTGATAACGGCCCGGTCGGGGCGGCCTTCCTGAATGCGTACCTCGCCGAGCTGAATACTGTCGCGCACCAGGTAAATCTGCACGATAATCTGCGACAGGCCCGTGCGGTCCAGCGGGAGGCGCTGGGGCTTGAAACCCACCGCCCGGAACAACAGCGTGTCGGTATTGGCCACGGTAATGCTGAAGTCGCCTTCATTATTGGCTACCGTGCCCTTGTTGGTGCCCTGCACAAAAACGGCCGCGCCAGGAATGGCTTTACGGTCTTTGGCCCCGAAACGGTACCTGTCACCCGGACCTGGGCCGTAGCCACAGTGGCCCACACGAGCAGGCCGGCCAGTAGGTGCAGGGCCCGGGCGGAGCATACGTGTTTTAGTACTTGAGCGAAACCCTTCACAAAACGGATAAGAATGCAAACTATGGGCAAGGTAGTCACCAATGGAGCCCAAACTACCGGGTACCGTTGCAGGTAACGGTGTCGAAACAACGAAAAAAATCCCGCAAAGGTGCAGATCCGGCCGCGCCGAATGATTCCCGCCGCTGGCTTCGCAGTTCCTGGGCTAGTAAAGAACCCAACCCAATGGCCGTAAAAAAAGCCCGATCGACCAGACCGGGCTTTTTATCTACTGGGGCGGAAGTTTAGCAGCTTCTTACTCCGTTTTGGTTTTGGTGCCGTCGGCATCCTTGGTTTTCACCTTGCCGTTGTCTTTCACCTTGAGCTTGTTGCCTTCAGCGTCTTTGGCCTTGAGCTTCTCCAGCTGGGTACCGCCCTGCATTGAGCCGCTGGTCGAGCCACTCGTCGACGCGTTGTCAGTCGTCGTGGTGGTCGTGCTCATCTCGGTGGTGCTCATGTTCGAGTCATCCGTGTTCGACGACATGGCTGAGTTGTCGTCCATGTAGTTCGACTCGTCGTAGGTCGCACGGTTGGTTTCGTAAGCCTGATACTGGGTCGGCTCGGTGAAAATCGACTTGAACTCGGTATCTGTCTGCGTGTTGGCCTCGCGCATGGCAGCAGCCATACCCGTGGTATCGGTCGTGTATTGGTTACGCAGCTCACCTAGGCGACGGGCGCGGTTGTAGTAGGCCATCCGCACGCGCGACACTGTGGCCGTGTCCTGGATTTTCATGTCCGAGGCCATGCGGGTGGCAATAGTATTGGCCCGGGTGCGGTACTGGGTATCCATGTCGCTGGTGTTCATGGCTGTGCCACCAGCAGCGTCGGTGGTGGTTGTGGTCGTGGCAGTATCGGTAGTCTTTTCCTGCGAGCAGGCCGCCATTGTGAGTGCACCAGCACACGACAAGAGCAAGAGTGTCTTTTTCATATGAAGAGAGGTCGAGAGTTGTGAGAGAAAGCAAAAATGAATGAGGGCATATACGCGGCAGTAAAATGCGCGGTTACTTCAGCTTGGATTAGAAAATAAAAAAAGCGACTAGGAATAATCCTAGCCGATTTTTTCAGAGGAATTACTTGTCGGACTTAGGCCCGGCGCAGCTCAAACACGGTAATTTCGGGCAGGAAGCCCACCCGGCCCGGGTAGCCGATAAAGCCCAGCCCGGCATTCACGTACAAGTATTGCTTGCCGCGCTGGTAGAGGCCAGCCCATTGCTTGTAGGCGTACTGCACCGGGCTCCACTTCAGAAACGACAGGTTGACGCCAAACTGCATGCCGTGGGTGTGGCCCGAAAGCGTGAGGTCAATGTCCTCGTACTGGTGCACTTCACCGTCCCAGTGCGAGGGGTCGTGGGAAAGCAGGATTTTGAAGGGCGCATCGGCCTGGGCGTGGGCTTTGGCCAAGTCGCCGTACTTGGGGAAGCCCATTCGTGCGCCCCAGTTTTGCACCCCGATAACCGCAATTTTCTCGCCGTTGCGCTCAATGTGTTCGGCTTCGTCGAGCATTAGGCGCCACCCAATTTTGGCGTGGTTTTGCTTCAGGCGGGCCAGGTTGGCCTCCTTGGCTGCCCGTCCACCCTGCTCAGCCCAGTTGATGTAGTCGGCGTAGTCGTGGTTGCCCAGCACCGACAGAATCGGCAGCTTGGACTGAATACCAGCCAGGGTTTCGATGTGCTCCTCCACCTCGTGGGCGTAGTTATTCACCAGGTCGCCGGTCATAAAGACCAGGTCGGCGTTCTGCTTGTTAATCATGGCTACGGCGCGCTGCAAAGGCTCCTTCGACTGGAACGAGCCGGTGTGCAAGTCCGAAATCTGCAGCAAGGTAAAGCCGTCGAACGAGGCCGGCAGGTTCGGGAAGCGCAGCACCACGCGCTTGACGGTATAGTCGGTGCCACCCTTGACCATGCCCCAGATCAGCGACACGAAGGGAATGGCGCCCAGCACCAGGGCCAGCTTGCTGATAAACTCGCTGCGGGAAATAGCCGGCCCGGTAGCGGTGCCGTCAGATTGGACCATTTTCTGATACGCCCAGCGCCCAATTCGAACTACATCTTCAATCAGCAAGGGCAGCAGAATCACGATTTTGGCGGCAATCATGGCCAGTAGCAGGCCGCCGAAGTAGGAGCGGAACGAGGCGTGCTGGGTGCGGTTCATTAGGGCCCAGAAACCTAGACCCCAGATGCCCAGTGTGAGCAGCCAGTAAGCAGTGCCGGCCACCTTGCGGGTGACGGGAGTAGCGCTTTGCAGCGCGGTGCGTACGGCCTGAAAGCCATACCATTCGGCCACCAGAATCAGCAGCAGAAAGAAAATACCAGAAAGGGAACGAGACATAGTGAGGATAAAAACTCCGTGGCGGGCCCACAGGTGCGGGGCCCGGCGTATCAACGAAGACGATGGAGTCGGGTTTTTACTTTATTTTCCGGTCACTACAACAAGTATACCTTATGCAAGAGTTTGACAATCTGACTAGAAATCTATCCGAAACGGCCGCCGAGGCTGCCAATCCGGTGTATTACCAAACTCCCGCAAGCTTCAGTATCAAGAGCTGGGCTGAGGAAGACCGGCCCCGGGAAAAACTGATGCAGAAGGGCCGCACAGCCCTTTCTGACGCCGAGCTAATGGCCATTTTGCTGGGCTCGGGTACGGCTAAGCTCTCGGCCGTCGACGTAGCCAAGCTGATTCTGGCGGCCGTGAAAAATGATTTAAACGAGTTGGCCCGGCTGTCGGTCAAGGAGCTGATGCGCCACAAAGGTATCGGCGAGGCCAAGGCCATTACCATCGTAGCGGCCCTGGAGCTGGGTCGGCGGCGCAAGGAAACGGCCGCCGCGGCCCGCACCACCATCACCTGCTCCCTCGACATCTACAACCTGGTGCGGCCCAACCTGCAGGACCTGCCCCACGAGGAGTTCTGGGTGATTTTGCTGAACCGGGCCAACGTGGTAATGCGCAAAACCAGCGTCAGCAGCGGGGAGTGGCCGGCACCGTGGCCGACCCGAAGATGATATTCAAGGAAGCCCTGGAGCAGCTGGCCAGCAGCATTATCTTGGTCCACAACCACCCCAGCGGCAACCGGCAGCCTTCCGCCGCCGACATTGCCCTGACCCGCAAGCTCAAGGAAGGCGGGCAGTTTCTGGATCTGCCCGTACTCGACCACCTCATTTACACCGACCACGGCTACTACAGCTTCGCCGACGAGGGAATTCTGTAGGCCCGCTTTAGGGCGCCTCAATGTTGCGACGGGAGCCCAGGCCAAACACGAGGTTGAGGGCCGCAATCAGGTTGCCTTCCTGGATGGTGGTGCCGTCGAAATTGCGGCCTAGGCTCAGGGTCAGCAGCTGGTTGGGCAAAAACGGGTACTCCACATTGAACACGTACCGATTCGACGAGAGCCGGCCCCGCTCCAGGACTTCGCGGTGGGCATATTCCACCGACAAGGAGCCTTTCTGCCGCAGTACCTTGTTGTAAATGAGGCGTCCGCCAGCGTCGAAGCTGGTTTGGGCGAAGGCCTCCGCGGTGCTGGGCGTGGTCAGCAGGCGGGCCACCCCCAGCACCGACCAGGGCCGGTTGGGCACCTCGTAGCCTCCGGTAAGCCACACGCCCCACTTGTCGACGCGGCTGTTGTTGAAGCGCTGGTCCGGGAAGTCGAGGGCCACGCCGCCAGCCACGTCGAGTTTCCAGCCGGAGCGGGTAAAGGCCACGTTCGACAGCCGTTGCATAGCCTTGGTGCGGGCCTCGCGAATCTTCACGTCGTCCTCCCGAATCTGGCGCTCAATCCTGTTGACGTCCTGGGTGTAGGCCGCAAACTCAGTGGGCTTCGTAGCCGGGTTGGGCACGCCGCTGGGGTATTTGGTGCGCATCAATTCACGTAGCCGAAGGTCGAACCCGCGGTTTTCCAGCTCGGCGGCCCGCTTGCGGGCTTCAATGGCGTTGGTAACAGCCGTATCCAGCTGACCG
The DNA here is from genome assembly GCF_022919135.1 of Hymenobacter cellulosivorans. Classification (NCBI taxonomy): domain Bacteria; kingdom Pseudomonadati; phylum Bacteroidota; class Cytophagia; order Cytophagales; family Hymenobacteraceae; genus Hymenobacter; species Hymenobacter cellulosivorans. The sequence goes on from NZ_CP095049.1 coordinate 2,203,551, forward strand.
CGCAGCACTGAAACCTTCAGGCCCGCCCCGAGCTTGGTGGAGCCAACTCCGGCCCCGGCTACTTCCGGCTGGGCCACTCCGAGCGAAAACTGCAGAGTCTGGGGCATAATGTCGGCTACCTTGTTGGAATTATACTCCTGGTAGGACATGCGCTTGCCATTATCGCGCAGCATCCAGTAGGGGCTAAACTGCACCGCAAAGTTCTGGGGCAACGCCGTAAAGCCCTTGGTGGCGTTGTTGATAACCAACGACAAATCGGTCAGGTTGGTGGGCTTTTCAATGGTGGCGGGCTCAATGCCCATCAACACGAAGGCCGGGGCCGAAGGCGCCGCCAGCAGGTTGAGCTTGGGCGCCTCTTCCGTGGTTTGGGCGGCGGCCAGACCGGCCCGGAAAAGCAAGGCCACGGCCGTGCTTAGCACTACAGTTGGTTTCATAGCAAGGAAGTAGGCAGGGCGGAAGCCGAAGGAAATTCGGTTTACACAAAGTCGATAATGAGCACGATGTTGAGACTATCCCAATCGGTCTGCACCTTATCGGTAATCGGAATTAGCAGCGGGTTGGCGCCCCCGGTGAGCGAAACTTCCACGAAGATGTCGTTGGTAGCCGGATTCACGTCGAACACGGTGATAGTGGCCAGCAGCTGCCGGTTGCGCAGGTCGGCCGCTGGCCCCAACCCGACGGGGCCAAACGTATCCTGCCAGACCGTGCCGATGGATTGGTCCCGAATGGATAGGCGGGTCAGGGCCCGCTGTCCAAAGCCCACCAGGGCCGAAAGCTCTACCTCCGCAGCATCGGCAGCCAGACGGTAGGTTTGAAAGATGATCTTGGCCATGGGGATATGCCGGCAAAGTAAGGATTAATATATTGGTTGTAAGATATATACTTTGCCTTGCTGAACCAAGCTCAGCCGCTGAAAGCGGCGCTGCTGGCAATGAGGGCTGCTTGGGATGCACCTAGTATCTTTGGCGGGCTATGCGCATCAACCCCAAACTCCTCATCGGCCTGGGCCTGCTGGTGGTCTTTGCTTATTTCCTGCAAGACCTCGTGCTGGGCCACGACCAGTACGCCACCGGCATTCAGAAAGCCCGGACCGAGAAAAACAACTCCTTCCGGCGGATGAAGGACTCGCCGCTCAACGCCGAGCAACGGGACCATTTCGACTCGCTACGCTACTATGCGCCCGACAAAGCCTTCCGCGTGACGGCCCAGCTCGAGCGGTTTGCCGCGCCCGATACCGTGGCCATGCCGCTCACGGATGGTAAGGCCGATAAGTACTTGCGCTGGGGCAAAGCCACGTTTGAGATGAATCAGCAGGCTCAGCAACTGGTCTTGTTTCTGAAAGTGAACGACGACAAGCCTGAGCTGTTCGTGCCCTTCACCGACAAAACCAACGGCTTCGATACCTACGGCGGGGGCCGCTACCTCGACGTGCCGCTGCCGGCCGAGCAAGACAAGCAGATCGTGCTCGACTTCAATGCGGCCTACAACCCGTTTTGCGCCTACAACAACGAGTATTCCTGCCCCGTGCCGCCGGCCGACAACCGTCTGGCCGTGCCCGTGCCGGCCGGGGAGAAAAGCTTTCCCGAAGAAGACCACACCGGCCATTCGCACTAGCTTTTCGCCGCTTTTCCCGAATCCGTACCTTTGCTGAGCTGGCGGCCGGTTTTGTGCCGGCCGGCTGGCCCCTGACAACCGACTATTTCCGATGAAAATATCCCTCGACTGGCTCCGTACCCTGATTCCGACCGACAAACCCGCCGTGGAAATCGGCCAGCTGCTCACCGGCTCCGGCCTGGAAGTAGAGGGAATCGAGGAGCTTGAAAGCATCCCCGGCGGCCTGCGCGGCGTGGTGCTGGGCACGGTGCTCACCTGTGAGCGGCACCCCGACGCCGACAAGCTTAGCCTAACCACCGTGGACGTGGGCGACGCCACGCCCCGCCAGATTGTGTGCGGTGCCCCCAACGTGGCCGCCGGCCAGCGCGTGGTAGTGGCATTGGAAGGTGCTATGCTCTATCCAGCCGCCGGGGAGCCGTTCAAAATCAAGAAGTCCAAGATTCGCGGTGCGGCCTCCGAAGGCATGATTTGCGCCGAGGATGAAATCGGTCTGGGCCAGTCGCACGCCGGTATCATGGTGTTGGAAACCGAGCTGCCCAACGGCACGCCCGCCGCCGACTACTTCGGCCTGGGCTCCGACTCGGTCTACGAAATCGGCCTGACGCCCAACCGCGCCGATGCCGCCTCACACTACGGCGTGGCCCGGGAGCTGCGCGCTCTGCTGCGCCAGCCCTGCCAACTGCCCGACATCAGCCAGTTTCACGCTCCGACTTCGGCGGAAAACAACATCAGCGTAGAAATTCAGGATACCGAGGCCAGCCCGCGCTACGCTGGTCTGCTGCTGGAGAATATCAAGGTTGGCCCTTCGCCCGAGTGGCTGCAGCGCCGCCTGCGCAGCATCGGCCTTTCGCCCATCAACAACGTGGTGGACGTGACCAACTTCGTGCTCCACGAGCTGGGCCAGCCCCTGCACGCCTTTGATGCCGACCAGATTACGGGCAATAAAATCATTGTGAAGCGGGCTGCCGAAAGGGAGAAGTTCGTAACGCTGGATTCTGCAGAACGGACGCTGAAAGCCGCCGACCTGGTTATTGCCGATGCCAACGGGGCGCCCATGGCTCTAGCTGGGGTTTTCGGGGGCAAAACCTCAGGCGTGTCCGACGCTACGACCCGCGTGTTCCTGGAAAGCGCCTATTTCCAGCCCGCCGCCGTGCGCAAAACCTCCCAGGTGCACCAGCTCAAAACCGACGCCTCCTTCCGTTTCGAGCGGGGCACCGACCCGCACATGGTGCCCGTGGCCCTGAAGCGCGCGGCGTTGCTGCTCCAGGAAGTGGCCGGGGCTACCATTGCCGCGCCCATCGTGGATGAGTACCCCCAGCCCATCAGCCACACGCCCGTGCGCCTGCGCCTGCCCCGCGTCGAGCGGCTGGTGGGCCAGTTCATTGCGCCCGAGCGAATCCGCCAAATCCTCACCGACCTCGACATCCTGATTGCCGAGGAAAGCACCGATGCCGCCGGCCACGCCGAATGGATACTCTCTGTGCCCCCGCACAAGGTGGACGTGACCCGGGAAGCCGACGTTATCGAGGAAATCCTGCGCATCTACGGCTACAACCACGTGGCGCTGCGGCCCCACAACTCGGCTTCTTACCTGGCCAAGTTCCCCAACCCCGACCCCGAAGTACTGCGCCAAAACACGGCCCGCCTGCTCAGCGGCCAGGGCTTCTCGGAAATCATTACCAACTCGCTAACCAACTCGCTCTACTTCGAGAAGGAAGGGGAGAAGGATGAGACGCTAGTGCCAGTGCTCAACTTCAACAGCGCCGATCTGAACGTGATGCGCCCCACGGTACTGCACTCGGGCCTGGAAATCATCCGCTACAACGTCAACCGCCGCCAGCGCGACCTGAAGCTCTACGAGTTCGGTAAAACCTACCACCGCGAGGCCGAGGGCAAGTACACCGAACGCAACAAGCTCGTCATCTTTCTGACCGGTAACACCGCCGCTGAAACTTGGCAGCAGAAGTCCGACAAAACAACCTTCCACCAGCTGGCCGGGGCCGTGCAGCAGGTACTGGCTTCGTTCGGTTTCGCCCAGCCCGCTTCCCAGCCGGTGCAGCATCCCTACCTGGCCGGAGGGCTGACCTTGCTGACTCAGAACCAGCCGGTAGCCCACCTCGGGGCCGTGTCACCCGCCATCCTCAAGCGCCTCGACGTCAACCAGGCCGTGTGGTACGCCGAGCTCGACTGGGATTGGCTGATGAAGAAGTACAAGAACACGCTCACGGCCAAGGAACTGGCCAAGTTCCCCGAGGTGCGCCGCGACTTGTCGGTAGTAGTCGACCGGACCGTGACCTTCGACCAGCTCCGCCAGATTGCCCAGCGCACCGAGAAAAAGCTGCTGCAGAGCGTGAACGTGTTTGATACGTACGAGGGCGAAAATCTAGGCGCAGGCAAGAAGTCGTACTCGGTGAGCTTCACCCTGCAGGACCCCACCCAAACCCTTACCGACCAAGCCATCGACGGCGTGATGCAGCGCCTCATCGGCCAGTTCGAAAAGCAGGCCGGCGCCCTGATCCGAAAGTAAAGGGTAGAGTCGAAGCAAAAAAAACGTCATGTCGACCATTGGGAGACATCTCGCGTGCTGAAGTCGCCAGAGTAATCTGATTACCACAGCACGCGAGATGTCTGCCGGTGCTCGACATGACCGTTTACGGTTACGCTTGTTGCAACCCCATACAAGTAAACTCCCTAGTCCTTTTTGGTGTTAAGGACCGTTGGCTGAAGAGACTTAAAGCACAACTTTAACTGCAAAGTACCAGAGCCCGTAACTTCGTCTTACATTAGCCAGTAAAAATTTCTGTTCGATGGCCTCTTCCAAGCAACTTGCCCAACTAGACCGCTTAGAGCGTCAGGTGACGTCTTTAGTGGCTGCCTATCAGGGCTTGCGCGAGGACTTGGCCGATGCCCAGACCACCATTCAACAGCTCCGGGCTGACGTGCGCGACCGGGAGCGGCAGTTGAAGGATTTCCAGAATCAAGAGAATATCGCTAAACTTGTCAATACCATAGCAGGGGAACCTGCCAACGCAAACGAGCTGAAACTTCGCCTCAACGAATATATCCGCGAAATAGATAAGTGCCTTGCCTACTTGAGAGAGTAACCACCTTACCACCCCACGACTGCTGCTCCCGATGAGCGAACTTTCCATCAAAATCCGCATTGCCGACCGGGATTACCCTATGCGGGTAGCCCCCCAGGAAGAGGAGCGTCTGCGCATGGCAGGCCGCCTCTTGGGTGAGCGAATCAAGGAATTTCGTGAGCAGTACGGCATTCAGGACAAGCAGGATCTGCTGGCCATGATTGCCTTGTCCACCATGGCTGACAGCTTGAAGGTCAGCAAGGAAAAGGACGGCACCGATGCAGCCCTCACCGAGCGCCTGGCGCGTTTGGATGAACTGCTTTCGGGAGTGGTGCTGGGCTAAACGCACTGGCGCCGGCATAGTTTCAGACTCGAATCGGGTGGGGCAAGCGGCTCCGCCATTCGTTCGTCGTCGGCAGTATTTTCCGTGTTATGGTTTTTCCCCACCCCCCTAAAACCATAGCTCAATGCCCGACATTTTGTATATCATCCTGGCCGCCGTGCTTGCCCTTGGGGTCGGCATTGTGGTCGGCAGGCAGCTGGCCGGCAAGGCCCGCCTGGACCACGAGGCCGACGCCAAAGCCCGCGCCCAACAGATCATCCAGGAGGCCGAAGCCCAGGCCACCCGCACCCGCGACGAGCGGATTCAGCAGTCGAAAGACAAATTCCGCCAGCTTAAGAACGAATTCGAACAGGAAAGCAAGCGCCAGAAGCAGGAGCTCGAATCCGAATTGACCCAGCGCCGCCAAGGTGTAGTAGAGCAGGAGCAAAGCATTAAGCAGCTTACCCTTACCACCCAGCGCCAGCTCGAGCAGATTCAGAAGAAAGAGCAGGACATGGACGCCCTGCGCGAAAAGCTCCAGAACGATTCGCAGCAGCAGCGCGAACGGCTGGAAGCCCAGGAGGAAAAGCGCCGGACTATCGTGGAAAACCAACTGGCCAAGCTCCAGCAGCGTGAGCAGGAAATCGAGGAGGAGCTGGAAAGCACCCGTGAGTCGCTCAACGCCCAGCTCACGCAAGTGCAGCACCAGCTGGAAACGATTTCGGGCCTGACCGCCGCCGAAGCCCGTGAGCAGCTAGTGGAGTCGCTCAAGAACGAAGCCCAGATTCAGGCCAGCTCCTACATCAAGGATGTGGTGGCCCAGGCCAAGCTTTCGGCCACCAAAGACGCCAAGAAAGTCGTGCTCGAAACTATTCAGCGCACCGCCGCCGAGCATGCCATTGAAAACTGCGTGTCCATCTTCAACATCGAGTCGGACGATGTTAAAGGGAAAATCATCGGCCGCGAGGGCCGCAACATCCGCGCCCTGGAAGCCGCTACTGGCGTCGAAATTATCGTCGACGATACGCCCGAGGCCATCATCATCTCTGGCTTCGACCCGGTGCGCCGCGAAGTAGCCCGCCTCTCGCTGCACTTGCTGGTGAAAGACGGCCGGATTCACCCGGCTCGCATCGAGGAAATCGTGGCTAAGACCCGCAAGAACATCGACGAGGAAATCGTTGAAATCGGCGAGCGGACCATCATCGACCTGGGCATTCACGGCCTGCACCCCGAGCTCATTAAGATGGTGGGCCGCATGCGCTTCCGCTCGTCCTATGGGCAAAACCTACTCCAGCACTCGCGCGAAGTAGCTAACCTCTGCGCCACGATGGCTGCCGAGCTGGGCCTGAACGTGAAGCACGCCAAGCGTGCCGGCCTGCTCCACGACATCGGCAAAGTAAGCACGGAGGAGCCCGAACTGCCCCACGCCATCCTGGGCATGGAGATGGCCAAGAAATACAAGGAGCATCCCGACGTAGTCAACGCCATTGGCGCCCACCACGACGAAATCGAGATGACGGCCATGATTTCGCCCCTCGTGCAGGCCTGCGACGCCATTAGCGGCTCCCGCCCCGGCGCCCGTCGCGAGATGATGGAAAGCTACATCAAGCGCCTCAAGCAGCTCGAAGAAACTGCTGTGTCATTCGACGGTGTGCTGCAGTGCTACGCCATTCAGGCCGGCCGCGAGTTGCGCGTGATGGTCAACGCCGACAACGTCACTGACGAGCGTGCCCAGGAGCTGAGCTACGAAATCTCGCAGAAGATCGAGAAGGAAATGCAGTACCCCGGTCAGATCAAGATTACTGTAATCCGGGAGATGCGCGCCGTAGCCTACGCCAAGTAGGCTGCCCATATTAAAGCAAACGAAAAGCCCCCGCGACAAGAGTTGCGGGGGCTTTTGCGTTAAAGTAGTGACGCGAACCCCATAGTTTATGTAGCCCACGCCATTGCAATCTTTCTGCCGTACAAGCTGCAAAACTTGCATTAGAGTCTTTGCTAAGCCGGCAGATAAGCCCGCAGCAGAATTCCTGGCGCTATTTATTTTTGCTGACTAACGTTGTCAATAAATCTATTCTACCTGGATCAATTTTGTCCCAATGGGGTGCTTTGTAAGCATACGAGTTAAACTTCTTCAGTTCTCTGTAGAATGGCAAGATGATCTGACTGTAGTTGCCAGTGAATTCTTTTATGAGCGTTCTACTGCTGCTGAAATCAGTGGCATGAAATAGCTGTACATGATATTGGTGTGATATATTCTCTATTTGAAGATAATAGCATTCTGGCTCTAAATTCCAGAGTATTTCATCTGGCCTTTGAATCCCTTTATTTAGTTGTATCAGCATAGTAACTAGTTGTTGAACAGGGTCAACAGGTACATCAGAGGCGTCAATAGCTAAGTGAAAATCCTGCCAGTGAAAGGTTATTGGTAGCCAGCCATGCTCTGGTATTCCAAACGCTATTTCTATTTTACACTCTTGGGTCATTACACAGAAAAACTTATTGCAAGAATATACTTCTACTGAGGTAAGCTACGGTGAAAGTAGGCCTATAACTCACTCCAATAAAAGGCGTCGATAGATTCATCTGGTTGTTGGTATTGATAGACATTGGCTAAGTCATCGGTAAGAAAGTATCCCAAAGTGGTTGAATAGACGATTAACTCATTGTCGGTGAAAATTCCGCGCAGCAGCTGCGTGGCAGCTTGTGTTTTTTTGTCCAATGTAATAGCACCAAGCTGACTCATGTGTACGTGCCACCCAAACGGACCAGCAGTAGTTGCAAATCCAATGGTGAGTTCCTTGGCCTGCGTAGTTATCTGCAGCACTAGTCGGCCCTGCTTACTTTGGGTTGATAGCACTATTTCAGATGTGCTGATGCCGATAGATATAAGTTGCGGAAAAGAGTCAAGTAGACGGGGGATTACGTAGTCAGTAAATTCTTTTTGGGTCATGGGGATAGTGACAAGTAATATTAACTGGTTTGTAATCTGCAAATTAACTAGTTTGGACTCTGCAAAAGCCGCTGATTGTCCATAACGAGCGGTTAGCCTTATTTATATCTACTCCTAAGTATTCCACGCCTTGCCGTATGACTCTACCGCTACGTCTGTCACTACTAGGGCTGTTATTGTCTTTAGGGCTACCTAGCTGCTCCGTATACGCCCCTATGCTGCCCGCCGCACCGCAGCTCACCGACAAAGGCCAGGCCGAAGTCCAGGGCACTACCTTTCTCAACGGCCGCTGGGAAGGAGCCGCCACCTATTCACCCCTCAAACACGTGCTGGTGCGGGCCGGTGGGGGCTTCAAAAATGACTCCGGCGACACCACCTACTTCCGGGGCCGGCAATACGAAGTCGGGCTCGGCGGCTACTATCCCCTGGGCCAGCACTGGCTCGTGAGTGGCCTCGGCGGCTTTGGTCAGGCCGTTAGCCGCCGCGGCTACGTGCAGCCCCAGTTCTTCATCGGAGAGCCCTACAACGTCGATTTCAACACCCGCTACAATAAGTATTTCGGCGAGCTGGCCCTTTCCTACCACAACCCCTGGGGCACCATCGGCACGGCCGTGCGCACCTCCCACGTCCGCTTCACCTCCTTGCTTTACAACGACCAGCCCCTGGCCCGCCTGCGCATGACTCGCCTCGACCCCATGCTGTTCATGCGGTTCGGGACTGAGCAAGGCGTCCTGCATTGGCTCAACGTACAAATCTCGGGCGGCATCACCGGCGTGCCGCTCGGCACCTACACCGTCGATAACAACGACCCCCACGAGTTTGAGTATCGCCGGCTACGCGAAGCACAGGTATTCACTGCCCTTAGTCTCGTCTTCTATCCGCACCGCCTGGCTCAGCCTAAACCGTAGGCTCTTCCAGCTTACTAAACACATTATTAAGCCCCTCGGCCCAGGTCGGGTGGGCAATAACCATGTTCTGCAGCTGCTGATATTTCAGCTTGCCCATCATTATCAGTTGAAACATGGTCATAATTTCACCGCCTTCCGCCCCCAGAATAGCTGCGCCAATTACTCGGTCTTGGGCGTCCACGAGTACTTTCCAGAAGCCTAATATCCGGCCCGTTTCGCGGGCCCGCCCGATGGTGCGTACTGGCATCTTGCCCACCCGGTACCGGATGCCCTGCTCCCGGGCCTGGTCCTCGTTTAGGCCAATGCGCCCCAGCTGCGGGTCCGTAAATACGGTGTAGGGCAGGGGCCGCTGCCTGGCCGAGCGCCATTTGCGGTGCAATAGTCCGTCGCGCACCACCCGGTAGTCGTCGTAGCTGATGTGGGTAAACTGCGGGCCGCCGTGCACGTCGCCCAGGGCATACACGCCCTTGGCCGCCGTTTCCAGCCGGTTATTGACTTGGATGTAGCCTTTCTCGTCGCTTTTGACCCCAATAACGTCTAGGCCTAGCTTATCTGAGTTGGGCACCCGGCCCGTAGCAATCAGCAGGTGGGTACCGCGCAGCCGCCTTTCTCCCTCACGAGTACGGGCCGAGAGCGTAACAACCCCTTCCGCATTCTGCGACACATGGTGGGCCTGCGCGCCTAGCACAAACTCAATGCCTTCGGCCGTCAGCATTTCCTCCATGGCCCCGCACACGTCCGCGTCTTCGTGCTCCAGCAGGTGCGCCCCCGACTCTATGATGGTGACCTTGCTGCCAAACCGGCGGAACATCTGCCCAAATTCCAGTCCGATATAGCCCCCGCCCAAAATCAGCAGATGTTCGGGTAGCTCCTGCAAATTCAGCAGTTCGGTGGTGGTCAGGTAAGGGACGTCGGCCAAGCCGGGCAAATCGGGCACCGCCGCCCGGGTTCCGGTATTGATGAAAATAAGTGGCGCGGTAAGCTCCTGGGCGGTGTTATCAGCTAACTTCACCTGCAGCGTGCGGGGCGCTGTGAAAGCCGCGTGGCCGTGCAGTACCGTAATGCCCTCGTGCTCCTTGGTTAGGTTCTCGCGCACTCCTGTACGGGAGCGTTGGATAATGGCATTCTTGCGGGCAATAACGGCCGGAAAATCCACTTCAGGTGCGCTGCTGCGGATACCGTAGTCGGCGGCGGTGCGAATCTGGTGGGCCCGTTCGGCCGCCGCCAGCAGGGCTTTAGTCGGCGAGCAGCCGTAGTTGATGCAGGAGCCGCCCAGGTGATTTTCCTCGACCAGAGCCACGGTCCGGCCAGCTTCTGCAAAGGCCGTAGCCAGCGGGTTGCCGGCCTGACCAGAGCCGATAATTAAAACATCGTATGAAGTAGGCATAAAAAGCGGAAATTGGCGGAGGAAACGGGTTCCGTACACGGCTGGCCCGGCTCCTGTTGAGCTTAAAGGATAAGCACTATACGCGGGGCCTACCGGAGTAGCCGCCCCGAGCCAGGCTTTTTCTGTTTTCTTCTACTATTCTGCCTTTCTTGTGGCTATAACAGTTTTGGCGCGGCTCCGGCTGCTGAGTGTTCTGGTGGGGTTGAGCAGTTGCTCGTCGTTGTACTTTCCGCCCCCGCCCCAGGCTCCGCTGCTCACCCAAAAGGGCGAGTTTAGCGGTGGTATTCACACCAACTTCAGCCAGAACACGGCCCTGCAGGGCGCTTACGCCCTCGGCGACCATATCGGGGTGCAGGGCAGTGCCTCCTTTCTGCGCTCAGATAAGAAACAGTCGTTTTTCGGCAGCAAAAACAACCGCAAATACGAAGAACACGACTTCGGCGAGCTTGGGCTCGGCTACTTCACCCGCCTGCGCGACGAGCGGGTGCTGGAGTTCTACGGCGGCTACGGCTTCGGGCACGGCAAGCGCACGGAGCGTAGTGAGGGCGTCACCAAGACCTTCGACGGCAACTTGTCTAAATACTACCTGCAAGCCAATTTTAGTAAGAAGGAAAGCAAAACCTGGCACTTTTTTGACCGCGACTGGCCCGTGTCCTACGGCATGGCTTTGCGCGCCAGCTACGTACAGCTGCACGATTTTACCATCGACGGCAAGCCCCAGGAAATGGAGGATAACATCTTCCTGGAGCCTATCAGCTTCACCCGTATCACCGTGCTGGGCCCCATCCAGTTTCAGATGATTAGCGGCAGCAACTTCGGCCTGCGTAGCCGCAAGTATCTGAAGGCGGCCAACTCGGTGTTTCAGTTGGGCATCATCGTGAACCTGGGCGGGCAGGCGGGCCCACGGTAGCAATTCATGGAAAGCACGAGGTGGATACCATGCTACTGTCAACAAAAAAGCCCTGGCGTGCGCCAGGGCTTTTTAATTCTCTTAAGAGGGGCAACCGACTACTTACCGCTCAGGACGCGCAGCATCGTGTCGCCGATTTCGGCGGGCGAATCTACCACGTGGATACCGCACTCGCGCATGATGGCCATTTTGGCGGCGGCCGTGTCGTCGGCACCGCCTACGATAGCCCCGGCGTGGCCCATGCGGCGGCCGGGAGGGGCCGTCTGGCCGGCAATAAAGCCTACTACGGGCTTCTTGTTGCCGGTTTCCTTAATCTAGCGGGCAGCCTCAGCTTCCATACCGCCGCAAATACGCGAAGGCTACCATCTCCGTGTCCCTACTGAGTATTGTAGTGAACGTGAGCCACCCGCAAATACTCAAAATGCTGGCTAGCGGTTTTCAAAAAATGAGCTGAGGGGCCGCTTAAACAAGCCGCTCGTTGTGCTCAGATACACAGTATCGCCGAGTTGAGCCAGATCCGTAAAATCGGCTCGGTTCAGACCGTCGTTCTTCAACGCGCGCACGCGCGGGGTGTTGCCCTGCCAGCGAAGCGTGTACAGACTGTTGTTCTCAATGCCGTATGTGATGCCCACGATGCTGTCGCCGACTGCGTGAAAGGTGCTGAGCACGAAGTAATCGGGGATGCCATTGCGTAGCTGCCAGCTTTGTCCATCATCCGACGAGGTGAACACTCCCTTCTGCCCGGAATTGTTGATGGCGTACAGCACGCCCTTATGCTTGTAGAAGGAGGTAATGGCCGTGTTTGGCGACATTAGAACTTGCTGTATCTGGCCGCTTTCACTGATTTTATATAAGCCATATGAAATGACGTTGACCAGGAAATAATCGTCAACGGCCACAATGGTATACGGCAGGACCTGCGGGAGGGGTAGGGTTATAGTCCGCGAGCTGACAGTCACGGGGCCCGTCGGCACGCCCGACTCTAGGCTCAGTCGGCTCAGCACAAAGTGCAGGGCTCGGTCGTTGGGCGCTACCGAGTAGCCGACCAGCGAAATGTTGTTAGAGGTAATTGCGCCTAGCGCAAAATAGGGGCTTGCCCGATTGTTGACGAACCCTACCGCCGTAGGATCGAGGCGGCGCAGGCTGATGTCGGCAGGCATGTTGTCGGGCGGGATGTGGGTAGTTGGGAAGGCCCGCAGGATCATATTGTCCTCGCCAACCGGCTTCAGATAAAACCGCCCATTCATTGGAATGCGGTTTGTCAGATCATACGGCAGCGGTTGGAAGGGCTGCCTGAACGCCGAGTAATAGAGCGGCCGGTTGGGCTGCGTTGCGCCGGATAGCGGCATGAGCCGTCCTAGGTACCCTAATTGCTGCAGATACAGCGAAGCCTCATCCTGGGTTATCTGAACGATATTCTTCTGGCTGCCGGCAAGCTGCTTCACCTCCGCCCAGCTGTACACTTTTTCCTGCACGACAATCTTTTCGACTTCTTTGGTGCAGGCAACGGTTGTCAGTAGGCTGATAGCTGACAAGACTTTCCCAATAGTGATGCGCATATTAAAATTTAGGAGGTATAGAATATTCCAAATAAAGGAATAAACCGCCAAAAAAAGAGCCCCGACGCGCGTCGGGGCTCTTTTCATAAAATCAACTGTCAGCAACCGACTACTTACCGCTCAGGACGCGCAGCATCGTGTCGCCAATTTCGGCGGGCGAATCCACCACGTGGATACCGCACTCGCGCATGATGGCCATTTTGGCGGCGGCCGTGTCGTCGGCACCGCCTACGATAGCCCCGGCGTGGCCCATGCGGCGGCCGGGAGGGGCCGTCTGGCCGGCAATAAAGCCTACTACGGGCTTCTTGTTGCCGGTTTCTTTGATCCAACGAGCGGCCTCAGCCTCCATGCCACCGCCGATTTCACCGATCATCACGATGCCCTCAGTTTCGGGGTCGTTCATGAGCAGCTCTACGGCTTCCTTGGTGGTGGTGCCAATGATGGGGTCACCGCCGATGCCGATGGCCGTGGTCTGGCCCAGGCCAGCTTTGGTCAGCTGGTCTACAGCTTCGTAGGTCAGCGTGCCCGACTTAGAAACGATGCCCACGCGGCCTTTCTGGAAGATAAAGCCGGGCATGATGCCTACTTTGCACTCACCGGCGGTCATTACGCCAGGGCAGTTAGGCCCGATCATACGCAGACCTTCGCGGCCTTTGAGGTATTCCTTCACCGCAATCATGTCCTTGGTGGGGATGCCTTCGGTGATGGTCACGATAACCTTGATGCCAGCGTCGGCGGCTTCCATGATGGCGTCGGCGGCGAAAGCCGGGGGCACAAAGATGATGCTGGTGTCGGCACCGGCTTTCTCAACGGCTTCAGCCACGGTGTTGAACACGGGACGGTCGAGGTGGGTGCTACCGCCTTTGCCGGGCGTTACGCCGCCAACCACGTTGGTGCCGTACTCAATCATCTGCTGGGCGTGAAACGAGCCTTCGGAGCCCGTAAAACCCTGCACAATCACTTTGGAATCCTTGTTGACCAGAACGCTCATTCGGAGAAGTGTTAAAGGCTACTATCAATTTGGGGTGGGAGCCAGCGGCCTGCCGGCTACCGGTGTGCAAAAGTAGCCTTTTTTGGGGGTGCAGCAAGCCACCCGCACAATCGGTTGTCAGTCAGAAAGCCCGAAGCCGGTAGGGACGTCCTTTCAACGATCAGCCGTAGCAGGTTAGAAAGGCATTGATCGGGTTTTTGGACTCAACTAGAACCAGTCGAGCCTACGAAGTTGTTGCCGGAGCCTGGGGTCGCGCCGGCCGCTGGCTTGGCCGGAAAAGCAAGGCGGGGCTTAGGGCTCCGTTGGCAAATGCGTACCTTTGCCGTCCTCTCACTCAAAAAAACGCTTACCTCTCTCATAATGTATTTGAATCACATCGTTGAGGCCATCGGCAACACGCCTCTGGTGAAGCTCAACAAAGTCACCGACGGCATCAAAGGGACGGTCCTGGCGAAGGTGGAGTACTTCAATCCTGGCAACTCGGTGAAAGACCGGATGGCCCTGAAAATGATTGAGGACGCCGAAAAAGCCGGTATTCTAAAGCCCGGCGGCACCATTATCGAAGGCACCAGTGGCAACACGGGCATGGGCTTGGCCTTGGGCGCTATTGCCAAAGGCTACAAGTGCATCTTCGTGATGAGCGACAAGCAAAGCAAGGAGAAGCAGGACATCCTGCGGGCTGTGGGCGCCGAGGTGGTCGTTTGCCCCGTCGATGTGGCTCCGGAAGACCCCCGTTCGTACTATTCGGTGGCCAAGCGCCTGAGTCAGGAAACGCCTAACTCATTCTACCCCAACCAGTACGACAATATGTCGAACACGGCGGCCCACTACGAAAGCACGGGCCCCGAAATCTGGAAGCAGACGGAAGGCACCATCACGCACCTGGCTTGCGGTGTAGGCACGGGCGGCACTATTTGCGGCACGGCCAAGTACATCAAGGAGCAGAAGCCCGAGCTGGTAACCGTGGGCCTGGACACCTACGGCTCCGTATTTAAGAAGTACAAGGAAACCGGGATTTTCGACGAAAACGAAATCTATCCTTATAAGACCGAAGGCATTGGGGAAGATATTCTTCCTAAAAATGTTAACTTTGACCTGATTGACTTGTTCATCAAAGTCACCGACCAGGACGCGGCTGTCATGACTCGACGGCTGGCCAAGGAAGAAGGCCTGTTTGTGGGCTGGTCGTGTGGCTCGGCGGTGCACGGCGCTTTGGAATACGCCAAAGAGCACTTGAAAGAGGAAGACGTGATGGTCATTATTCTCCCAGACCACGGCACGCGCTACCTCGGCAAAATCTACAACGACGACTGGATGCGCGAGCAGGGCTGGTTGTAACAGAATACCCCTGTTTGCGTTAGGCAGGGCTTACGCTTTCAACGGACAATGCTATGCCTAAGAAACTGCGCAATGTGGTGCTAGTCGACGATAACGAGACGACCAGCTTCCTTAATAACCGTCTGCTCAGCCGCCTCGACGTGGCCGATAAGGTCTACACCTTTTCCCGCGCCGAGCAGGCTTACGATTTCCTCTGGGGCAATGGCACGGACCGGGCTAGCTCCATGGAGCCCGATGCTCCTCAGTTGGTATTCGTGGATTTGAAAATGCCCGGCATGGATGGCTTCGAGTTCTTGGAGCAGTACAGCCAACTGCCCGCCGACATCAAGGAGAAGACGGTAATGGCCGTGCTGACTACCTCCATGCACTCGGCCGATACGGCCCGAGTGGCCAAGTACGAGGGCGTGGAATATCTGGCCAAGCCCCTGACCGAAGAAAAGATGCGTAAGCTGCTCGACAAGCGCTTCGTAACGAACTAATCTTAGCTTAAGCTCAAAAAGCTGAGTTATATAAAAGGCCGCTGCAAGTACTTGCAGCGGCCTTTTTGTGTTAAAAATGTGGTCAGTCATCCGCCTACACCACCGCCTCCACAAAACGGAAGGCTTCGCCGTCAAACAGGCCTTTGTCGCTGAGCTTGAGGCTAGGAATCACCAGCAGCGCCATAAACGACAAGGTCATAAACGGTGCCCCTAGCGGGCTGCCCAGGCGTTTGGACAAAGCATCAACAGCAGCGTAGGCTTCGGCTACGTAGTAGCCCGGCTGGTCCGACATCAGGCCAGCTACGGGCAGGGGCAGCAGGAGTTCTTCGCCATTGGGGCCCACGGCAGCCAGGCCCCCTTTGGCCTCCATAACCAGCGTAACGGCCCGGGCCAGGCTTTCGTCGTCGCAGCCCACGGCGGTGATGTTGTGGGAGTCGTGGCCCACGCTCGAGGCCAAAGCGCCACCCTTCAGGCCAAAACCGGTGATGAAGGACACGGCCGGTGCGGCGGGCTGGTAGCGGTTTACTACGGTCAGCTTCAAAATGTCATTCTCCACGTCGGGCACAACCAAGCCGTTTTCCACCTTGGCAGCTAGGTCGTGGCGGGCGGTGATAAGCTGGCCGTCGAAGCACTCGATGACGCGTACTATTGCCGTGGGGGCGGGAGCCGGCAACGCAAAATCCTGGGCCGTGACGGGCTGGACGTGGAAGTTGTTGACGACGGCCACGGGCCCGGCGGCAATGCGGGTTTCGCCATTTTCGGCCACCAGTTCGCCATCCAGATAGGTCTGGCGCACCAGGAAATCCCGCAGATTGTCGACCACGATGAAGTCGGCCGGGTCGCCTTCCCGGAGTAGTCCAACCGGCAATTTATAGTGCAGCACGGGGTTGAGGCAAGCCACGCGCAGTACGCTAAGCACGTCCTGGCCCCGGGCCACGGCCCGCTGCACCAACTGGTTGATGTGGCCCAGCACCAGCGTATCGGGGTGTTTGTCGTCGGAGCAGAACATCATATTCTCGTAGTGCTCCGGCAATAAGTCAATCAGGGCGTCAAAGTTGCGGGCTGCCGAGCCTTCCCGAATCAGGATTTTCATGCCCGCGGCCAGCTTGTCGAGGGCTTCTTCAGCCGTGAAGCATTCGTGGTCGGTGCTGATGCCGGCTTCGGCGTAGCGGCGGGCATCGTCGCCGCGCAGGCCGGGCGCGTGCCCATCCACGGGGCGGCCGTAGCGCTGGGCCAAGGCAATTTTCTCCATCACGCCCGCGTCGCGGTGCAATACGCCGGGCCAGTTCATCATTTCGGCCAGGTAGCCGATTTCTGGGTTTTGAAATAACTGCTCGATGTCCTGGGCCGTTATTTCGGCTCCGGCCGTTTCAAATGGCGTGGCGGGCACACACGACGGAGCTCCGAAGCAAAATTTGAATGGGACGGCGCGGCCACTTTCCAGCATGTATTCCACCCCAGCCACGCCCAGCACGTTGCCAATTTCGTGGGGGTCGGATACAGTAGCTACCGTGCCGTGCGTAACGGCCAGGCGGGCAAATTCGGCGGGTACCAGCAGGGAACTTTCCACGTGCACATGTGCGTCCACAAAGCCGGGTAGGGCGTAGGGCAAGGCCGCATCGGGCCCAGCGGCCGAATCCAGGTCAATGGCCCGGACCTTGCCCTCGCTCACATGAATAGTACCAGGCAGTATGGTGTTCGAAAACAGGTTGATAACGTTGGCGCGCAGGCTGAAATCGGCGGGCATAGGGCAGGAGGGAAGAAGGGGGAAAGTTGAGCTAGAGCAAAGGCGAACGGGTAAAGAACCGTATATTTGCCGAAAATCCGTGCCGGTGAGAAAGATTGTGACTTTGCTGTTGGCTGCCCTGATTGCTGGGTCTGGCCTTGCTACGACGAGCTGCGCCCGCCGCACCACGCAGCAGAAAAAAACGGCTTCCTTTAAGCGCAAAGCCAAATTCGGCAAAACTCCCTGTCCCTGCGATAGTCACTAAACCGGGGAGGCCCACTCGTTGTGTGCCTCGCCTGCTTTCCGCCCCGCTTCTGCGTCTACCTCTGTGAACTACTTCCGCACCCTGACTTTTGTGTCTTCCAAATACCTGCTGGCAACCCTGCTGGTAGTAGTCGGGCACTTCGTCGGGTGGGCGCAGCGGCGGCCCCACGCGGCCTTTATTCCGCCCACGTCCTACGACGAGCGCACCCGCAACCCTACGCTGCGCTACGAGCCCGGCGGCCGGCCCGGCTCGTTTCGGGGTCTCGATGGCGCCTGGCACCCGGTACAGATAGCCGACTGGCTGCCTGACCGGGTATATCTGAACGAGAGTGGCAATTACTACCGGGCCTACTCGCCGGAGGAAATGACGGCCTTCGTGCTCAGCAATTCCGACACGGTAATAACAGTAGCGGGCGTAGCGCCTGGCAAGTTAGGGCAGCTGCACACCGCTTTCGGCCAGCAGCTGTTCCGCGGCGCGGGCATGCAGCTCGTCGACGTGACCGACCCTGTCACCTCGCTTATCAGCGTATTTATCCGACCCCACAAGCTGTTGCTGCGCAAAAATGCTGGCGACTGGATCTTGCTGCCCAAACAAAAAGCTGTGCTGCAGCCCCTGCTGCTCACCTTGCTGGCCGACGACCCCGCGCTGGTGGCGAGGCTGCAGGCCAAGCGTGTGGGCCGCTGGCAGGTGCAACGCCTACTAACCGAGTATGCTGATTTTCGAACCACGCAATTTTTGCAAACGGCTGCTCAGCCGCGTCCTTAGCCTGTAGCCTATGTCTTCCGAAAATCCTCTGATTGCCTTGCGTAAAGCCGCTGAAGCCGTGCGCCAGCAGCTCCAGGTCAATGAATTTGATGCCGCAGGCGTGCAGCGCCTCGATACCTTCATCAATGAGCAACGTGCCAGCATCAAGGATGCCGAGCGCGAAGGCGTAATTTCGGCCCTGGGTTGCTTTCTGGGCCAGTGCCTGGTAAGCACCTACCAGGGCGAGTGGGCCCTGGGGCCCGACAAATCCACTGGCGTCGGCATTGCCGGCCAGCATTTTTTCAACCCCTTCTACCGCGTCTCGCAGCAGCTGGCTCATGGCCAAAAAGAGTCTGTTGCCGTATTCTTCGCGGGTATACCTGAACGCCTGGCCGTCGTGCCCCGTCGTAAAAATTGGATTTAGTGACTACTCCTAGCCCTCAGCCCACCGACTTTGCCATGAGAAAAATCGTCATTGCCATCGACGGCTACTCTTCCTGCGGCAAGAGCACCACGGCCAAAGCCGTAGCGGCCGAGCTGGGCTACGCCTACATTGATACCGGGGCCATGTACCGGGCCGTGACGCTCTACCTGCTGGAGCGCGGTATTGCCTTCGACGACCTGCCCCGCGTGGAGCAGGCTCTGCACGACATTCACATTGCCTTCAAGCGCAACCGCAAAACCGGCCGCAATGAGCTCTGCCTCGACGGCGTGATTCGGGAGGATGAAATCCGGCAAATGCGTATTTCCAACTCCGTGAGCGAGGTTTCCGTCATTCCGGCCGTGCGTCACACCCTGGTAGCCCAGCAGCAGCGCATGGGCCGCAAGCGGGGCGTGGTCATGGACGGGCGCGACATCGGCACCACCGTTTTCCCTGATGCCGAGGTCAAGATCTTTATGACCGCCGACGTGGAAACCCGGGCCCGCCGCCGGCAAGAAGAGCTGGCCGATAAAAATGAGCACGTCGAGCTCGAAGAAATTGTGGAAAACCTGCGCAAGCGTGACTACATTGACTCGACCCGCACCGAAAGCCCCTTGCGCCGCGCTTCCGACGCCGTGCTGCTCGACACGACCCACATGATGATTGACGAACAAGTCGATTTCGTGCTGGAGCGGGTGTCGGCGCGGCTGTTTGAGCGCAGCGTTCTGGCCATGACCGGCGAGCAGGAACGGAATGCTCCCGGAGCTGGTCTATAAGAAATAAGGGCGCGAATGTTGTAAGCAGCGCCGCATGTTTGCTACTGAAGGAAGAGTCATGAATGTAACGATAGATAAAAATTCGGGGTATTGTTTCGGGGTAGAATTCGCTATTCAAATGGCGGAAGACGAGCTGGCCCACGAGCCGACCCTGTACTGCCTGGGCGATATTGTGCACAACCGCATGGAAGTGGAGCGCCTGCACCAGCAGGGCCTGCGCATCATTGAGCGGGAACAGCTTCAGAACCTGCACGACTGCAAGGTGCTGATCCGGGCCCACGGCGAGCCGCCAGAAACCTACGAGCTGGCTCTGCGCAACAACCTGGAGCTCATCGACGCCTCGTGTCCGGTGGTGCTTAAGCTGCAAAACCGCGTCAAGCACGCCTTCGACAGCACCACCCGCCAGAATGGACAGGTAGTTATCTACGGGCAGCCCGGGCACGCCGAGGTAACCGGCCTCAATGGACAAACCGGCAACCAGTCCATCATCGTGATGACCGAAGCCGACCTCGATCAGATTGACTTCGCCCGGCCCGTGACGCTGTTTAGCCAGACGACTAAGAGCACCGCGGGCTTCTACCACATGAAGGAGCTTATCGAGCAGCGCATTGCCGCCGCCGGGGGCAGCCTGGAGTCGTTTGACGCCAATGACAGTATCTGCCGGCAGGTCAGCAACCGGGAGCCTGCCCTGCGCAAGTTCGCCGTGGACTACGACGTGGTGCTGTTCGTGAGTGGCCGCAAGAGTTCCAACGGTAAGGCTCTGTTTAGCGTGGTAAACCAGACGAATCCGCGCAGCTACTTTATCGAAAACGAGCAGGAACTGGACGAGGCCTGGCTGCAGGGTGCCCACAACGTGGGTATCTGCGGGGCTACCAGCACCCCGATGTGGCTGATGCAGCGCGTGGCCGACCGGGTCACGCAGATTGCCGAGAGCCTACCAGTGTAGCGGGCAGACGGGCGCTAAAAACCCGGAATTGCTACTCGCAAACTTCGTTATTTGCCCGGCCGGTTTTGGCCGGGTATTTTTTTGCCTTCTTCGCACTATGAGCAGGTTTTTCAACTACTTTCTGAACGGGTTCCTGATTGTGGCGCCCATCGGCCTGACGATTTACATTCTGTTTTCCATCTTTAGCTGGCTCGACCACACCTTCGACTTGAGCTGGGATGGCAGTCACATTCCCGGCCTGGGTTTGCTGCTAATCATCGGCATGATTACGGCGGTGGGTTTTATTGCCAAGTCGTTTATGGTGCGACCTTTCCTGGTGCTGGCCGAGCGAATCCTGCACCGCACCCCGCTGGTCAGCATCATTTATTCCAGCCTCAAGGACTTATTCGACGCCTTCGTGGGCGACAACCAGAAGTTTAATCAGCCCGTGCTGGTACTCATGAATAAGGCTACCCAGTGCTATAAAATGGGTTTTGTAACCCAAACCAGCATGACCGTTATTCACCGCGAGGCGCTGATGGCCGTGTACTTCCCGCACTCCTACAACTTCTCCGGGGAGCTAGTGTTGGTGCCCGCCGACAACGTGACCTACCTCGATTTGCCCAGCAGCGACGTTATGAAATTCATCGTCTCGGGCGGCGTCAGTCGGCTCTGATTCAGGCACCGGTCTGCATGTGGTAGGCAACGCGCCACGGTCTGCAAGTAGCATTTACGAGTCAACAGTAACCTGCGCAAGGCTGGTTTTACCGTAGACCCTAGCTGCTTGTTGTTACCTGTTGACTAGTACATGAAAACCACGCTGCACTTTCGCAAGTACGGGGCCGGGCCGCGGGTGGTGCTGGCGTTTCACGGCTACGGCCAAAACGAGGGCCACTGGCGCGGCATGGCCACCATGCTAGGCCCCGACGTGACGCTCTACGCCTTCGACTTATTTTACCACGGCCAAAGCAAGTTGGCCAAGGCCGACGCGCCCCTACGCAAAAAACGGCTAGGCGAGTTGCTGGGTCAATTCCTGGCCGAGCACAACATTAATTCCTTCGGCCTGCTGGCCTTCAGCATGGGGGCCAAATTTGCCCTGACCGCCGTGGAGCAGTTCCCGGACAAAGTGGAAAAACTCTGGCTGATTGCGCCCGACGGTATCAAGACCCAGTTCTGGTACGCCCTGGCTACATATCCGCCCTGGATGCGAGGCGTGCTGGGCCGGGCCGTGCTGCGCCCCGAGCGGTTACTGCGCTTTATCAACACGCTGGCCCAGCGCCGCCTTGTCGATTCGGGTCTGGTGCGCTTCGCCGAGTGGCAGCTCGAAAGCCGGGAGAAACGCCTGCGCGTGTACCGCAGCTGGGTCGGGTTTCGCCACCTTGTCTTTGACACCAAGCGGCTGGCCTTCCTGCTAAATCAGCGGCCTACGCCCATCACGTTTTTCCTGGGCAAATACGACCGGGTAATTCCCCACGCCGGCCTGCAGGAATTCATTGCCTCCCTCAAAAATGCCCACACCGTGCTCCTGGAAGCCGGCCACGCCGGCCTGATCTACGACGTAGGGAGCTACGTGCGCCGCCACCCGGAAGAGGTGAGGTGGTAATGTGTCCTTGCGAGTAGCGCGAAGCAATCCACCCTTTGCGAACAGCACGTTCTTTTGCTAGAAAGCCCTCAACCGTAGCAACGATTGAGGGCTTTTCACTTCAGAAGACTCCGCACTTCTCAGAGGACGGATTGCTTCGTCCTGCGTCCTCGCAATGACATACGATTAGCACATCAGCACATTACCTTCCTAGCTCCTGCTCATATAGCCGGGTGCTTTCGTCGTCGAAGGTGACGAAGACGACCTGCTGGGGCAGCTCGTGGCTTGCCAGAAATTCCCGGACTTCCCGCACGGCAATGGCGGTAGCTTCGGGCTTGGGGTAGCCATAGACGCCGGTGCTGATGGCGGAAAAAGCCACGCTGTTGAGGTGGTTGTCAACTGCTAGGCGCAGGCAGTTGCGGTAACAGTCGGCCAGTTTTGCCGGCTCACCCTTCTGCCCACCGTTCCAGACCGGTCCCACGGTATGAATGACTTTCGCTGCTGGCAGCTTGCCGGCCGTGGTAATAACGGCCTGGCCCGTAGGCAAGCCTTTGCCCAGGTGGCCGGCCCGCAACTGCCGACAAGCTTCGAGGATTTCGGGACCTCCAGCCCGGTGGATGGCCCCGTCGACGCCGCCACCACCGAGTAGGGAGGAGTTGGCCGCGTTGACAATAGCTTCCGTATCGATTTTGGTAATGCCGCCCTGGTAAACCAGGATGCGGCCGAAGGCTTGGGCCTGGGCGCGCCAGTCGGTGGAGGAAGCGGTAGTTGGCATAATGGCGGAATACGTTCGGTGAAAAAGCGGATCAGGGCTGCTAGGCGTCTTTCTATCCTTACGCTTCATCCCGGAATTTCGCTGTTTCAACCCCGTTCCAGCCACGATTCGGTATATTAGTGGTTGCCTATGTAGCGGCGAATGAATAGGTTCGCTGCATCATCATTCACCAACCGCTCAACCCACCATGGAAGCTACCAACCGTGACCCCCAACTCTGGCGCATGGCCAAGTCCCGCGCCAAATTCAAATCCCACCTTTTCACCTACCTGGTCGTAAATGCTTTGCTCTGGGCTATCTGGCTGCTGACTGACTTCACCAGTGGGCACCGGGTTGGTCGTCATTTCGGCTTTATTCCCTGGCCGGTGTGGTCGACGGTGTTCTGGGGTTTTGGCGTGCTGATGCAGGGCATCCGAACCTACAGCGGCTTTGGCGGGCAGCAGTCGGAGCGGGAATATGAGCGGCTGGTGCGCCAGCGCGACGCGCAATAAGCCGCCCGTAAGCAGCGCTACTGTCCTACCTGCTGCCACCAGGGCAGCTGCGGCAGCGGGCCAGCACCTGGCATCACGGGCTGGCCTAGTTCGGGCGTAGTAATGGGCAGCTTCAGGCGGATGGCTTCCGTGGTGGCCCGCAGGATAGGGTCGTTCCAGTCGTGGAAAGCTTCGCTGAAAGCACCCCAGTGCACGGGCAGCATCACGCGGGCCCGCACATCCAGGCCGGCCAGCACGCTTTGCTCGGGTGTCATGTGAATCTGGCTCCACTGCTGGTCGTACTGCCCGCACTCCAGCAAAGCTAGGTCGAAGGGGCCGTGCTGCTGGCCGATACTCCGAAAGTGAGGGCCATAGCCCCCGTCGCCGCTGTAGAACACGCGCTTCGTGGCCGACTTCAGCACCCAGGAGCTCCACGAGGTAGAGTTGCGGTTGGTGAGGCCCCGGCCCGAGAAGTGCCGGGCCGGCGTGCTCACGATGGTCAGGTTCGGCAGCTGTACCGAGTCGTTCCAATCCAGCTCCCGGATTTTGTCGGGCGCCACGCCCCAGGCCCGCAGGTGGGCCCCCACGCCCAGGGGCACGTAGAAGCGCCGGGTCTTGTCCTTGAGCCGCCGGATGGTCTGGTAGTCGAGGTGGTCATAGTGGTCGTGAGAAATCAGCACGGCCTCGATGGCGGGCAATTGCTCGGCGGTAATGGCCAGGGAGGAATTATAGCGCTTGGGCGTAACCCAGCTCAAGGGGCCCATCTTCACGCTGAGCATCGGGTCGAATAGCACGTTGTAGCCCGCTATTTCGACCAGGCTGGCCGAGTGCCCAAACCAGGTGGCGCGCAGCATTTCGGGCGTTTTACGGGTGATGCTAACCGAGTCGAGGGGCCGCGTGGGCAGGGGGGCGGGCGGCATGGAGTTGGGCGACTTGTCGAACAAAAACTTCCACAGCATGCCCAGCATACTGCCGCCGGTGCTGACGTTGGTCGGGATCAGGTTCTGAAATTCGCCGTCCTTATAGCGGCCGGTTTTGGCGTAGGCGGCCCGCTCGGCCTTGGTGGGTTTGCCGCCCATTTCGGGACTCAAGTTAGCAAAGGCCACGCCGGCTACCAGCAGAATGGCCAGCAAACTGGCAATGAGGCGGCCGAGGAAGCGCGAAAATCTGGACATCAGGAAAGAATTGGGAACAGGGGAGAAGCGAGTTTGCTACCTGCGCTGACGAATTGGTACGGCAAATACTGTAAACTGACAGCAACGGGACGCCCATACGCTGCAACCTTCGGGTGGGGCTTGGTGTTTTAAGCCTATGATTCGCCGCCTTCTTCCCCTCGCCCTGTTCGCGCCTCTAGCCCTGGGCTTCACCGCCGAAAAGCCCACCGCTGCGGCCGACGCCAACCTGAGTAAAATCAAACTGCCTGCGGGCTTTACCATCAGCTACTTTGCTCAAGGTGTAAAAAGCGCCCGGGAGCTGGCCGTGGGGCCCGACGGCACCGTGTACGTGGGCACCAAGGACGACAAAGTATATGCCTTGCCCGACCGCAACAAGGACGGCCGCGCCGATGAAGTCGTGACGGTAGCCAGTGGCCTGAACGCGCCCAACGGCGTGGCCGTGCGCAACGGCTCGCTCTACGTGGGCGAAATCAACCGCATCGTGCGCTACGACAATATTGCCAAAACCCTTAAGCAAAAGCCCAAGCCGGTAGTGGTTTACAACCAGCTGCCCAACAAGGACTGGCACGGCTACAAGTACATTGCTTTCGGCCCCGATGGCAAGCTGTACGTGCCGGTAGGTGCCCCCTGCAACTCCTGTGAGCAGGAAGAAGCCATTTACGCCACCATCAACCGCATGAACCCCGACGGAACGGCTTTTGAAACCGTGGCCAAGGGCGTGCGCAACACCGTGGGCTTCGACTGGAGCCCGGTCGATAAGGCCCTGTGGTTTACCGACAACGGCCGCGACCAGCTCGGCGACAACCTGCCCGCCGATGAACTCAACCGCGCTGCCGCGCCTGGCCTACACTTCGGCTTCCCCTACTTCTTTGCCGGCGACGTGCCCGACCCCGAGTTCAGCCAGGGCCGCTCGGCTGCTACCTACACCAAGCCCGCCCGCAAGCTCGGCCCCCACGTGGCGGCCCTGGGCATGAAATTCTACACCGGCAAGCAATTCCCGGCCCAGTACCGCAACCAGATTTTCATTCCTGAGCACGGCTCTTGGAACCGCAGCTCCAAAATCGGCTACCGCATCAGCCTCGTCAAGCTCGACGCCACCGGCAAGCAGGCTACCAGCTACGAAACCTTTGCCGAAGGCTGGCTGCAGGGCAAAACCAGCTGGGGCCGCCCTGTCTGCCTGCTCCAGATGCCCGACGGCTCCCTGCTGCTCTCCGACGACCAGAACGACGCCGTCTACCGCATTAGCTACAAAGGATAATGTGTCCTTGCGAGGACGAAGCCATCCGTCCTCTGCGCAGTACGACCGGACCTTTTACCAGAAAGCCCTAACGTCTACTCAGGCGTTAGGGCTTTTTACTTTAGAACAATCAGGTCCTTTCAGAGGACGAATGGCTTCGTCCTAGCAAGGGCACATTCTTCACACTGCCCACATTCCAACACATTAGCACATTACACCTATCTTGCCTGCCGATGAAAAAACAGCGAGTTCCGAAGCGCGTGGTGGGCCGCCGGGAGTTGGTCGACTTTCCGCAGTTTGATATCCAGGGCGTCGAGGCCAAGGTGGACACGGGCGCCTATACCGGCGCTATTCACTGTTCCAACATCCACGTGGAGCAGCTGCCCGACGGCCGCGAAATTCTGCGCGTGCAGCTCCTCGACGACTCCCACCCCAACTTCAACGGCCGGGCCATGTACTTCCCCGACTTTGGCTTACGGGAAATCAAAAGCTCCAACGGCGACGTGCAGGAGCGCTACGTTATTCAAACCATTATCCGTCTTTTCAACGAAGATTACGCCACCGAATTCTCCCTTTCCGACCGCAGTGACATGAAATATCCCGTCCTGATCGGGCGGCTACTGTTGCGCCGCGGGCGGTTTGTGGTGGACGTGGCCCGGCGTAATGTTTCGGCTAAATTTCAGCACGCCGCGAACCAAGCGCGGCCATAAGCGCTTTGGGTAGTTACTTTGCAAGCCCGCTTCTGCTCTTCTCTCACTATCCTCCAAGACACCCTTTCCGATGAAACTTGCGATTCTGTCGCGTGAGCCGAAGCTGTATTCCACGACTCGTCTGGTAGAAGCCGCGCAGCAGCGTGGCCACGACGTGGCGGTTATCGACCATATGAAGTGCAACCTGGTGCTCGAAAAAGGGGCCCCCGGCATTGTATATCTCGACAATAAACTCGAAAAATTCGACGCCATCATTCCCCGCATCGGGGCCTCGGCCACCTTCTACGGCACGGCCGTGGTGCGGCAGTTCGAGATGATGAAGGTCAAGACGGCCGTCGAAAGCCAGGCCATCATCCGCTCCCGCGACAAGCTGCGCTCCATGCAGATCTTGTCTCGCGCGGGCGTGGGCATGCCCAAGACGGCCTTTACCAACTATTCCAACGAAGTATCCGAGCTGATCGGGCTGGTGGGCGGCGCGCCCGTTATCATCAAGCTGCTCGAAGGCACCCAGGGCCTGGGGGTAGTGCTGGCTGAGTCGGAAAAGGCGGCTCAGTCAGTGATTGAGGCCTTTCACAACCTCAAGGCCCGCATCATCGTGCAGGAGTATATTGCCGAAAGCAAGGGTGCCGACCTGCGCGCCTTTGTCGTGAACGGCGAGGTAGTAGGGGCCATGAAGCGGCAGGGCAAGGAGGGCGAGTTCCGCTCCAACCTGCACCGCGGTGGCACCGGCACGCTCGTCAAACTCACCCGGGCCGAAAAAGCTGCTGCCCTGCTGGCCACTAAAGCCCTAGGCCTGGGCATAGCCGGCGTGGATATGCTGCAAAGCAAGCGCGGTCCGCTGGTGCTGGAAGTAAACTCCTCGCCGGGCCTGGAGGGTATCGAAAAAGCCACTGGCCTGAACATTGCCGGCAAAATCATCGAGTACACCGAGGAACTAACCCAGCGCAAGGTGAAAAAGGAAAGCGCGGCCAAGAAGCCGACTCCCGAGCCCCTGCCCGATTCGCAGTCGGACACGCCAGCGCGGTAAAGCTGCCGCAGTAAGAACCGCAATCCATGAGTCGACTACTGGTCGAGTATGCGGCCCACCACGCGGAACCGTTGCGGCAGTTGTATTTGCGGGCCCGGCAGCAGGCTTTTACCTGGCTTGACTCAACGCAGTTTGCCTTGGCGGACTTCGACGCGGCTACCCAGGGCGAAACCATCCTAGTGGCCTTAGACCAGGAAAAGCCTGTGGGTTTCGTGGCTTGGTGGCCGCCCGACAACTTTGTGCACTCGCTGTTTGTGGCGCCCGAACAAGCCGGACAAGGCATTGGGAAAGCATTGCTGCAGGCTTGCCTGGCCCGGGTGGGCCGTCCTGCCACGCTCAAATGCCTGCAAGCCAACGATCCAGCCCTAAGGTTTTATGAGCGCCAAGGCTGGGTTATTACTGAAGCCGGCGACAGTGCCGAGGGCCCGTATTTTCTGCTGGCGCTGCAGTAACTCCCGACGCCGCGGGAAAAGCAGGAGTGGGGGCGGGTTATTTTTCGGGAATAGCGCAGGGATGCTCCACGCGTGAAGCCACTGCCGCCGCGGTGGTTGTCTGATATTTTTTGAAACTTGCGGGCTTTCTGAGCGGGCAAAGGGCCGGCTCCCGTCCTGCGTCCGGCCGTTACGCAGCCTTACTATTGCCCGCCCGTGCTGGAAGACCCGTTTGCCGCCCCCGAGAACATGCTCATCAACGGCCTTACCATCCGGCCGGGCGAACAGGTCCTGACGCGGCTGGTCATTTCGCGCCTGCCCTCGGGCACTGTCATCGATGTGCCGGTGCATGTGTACCGCTCCGAAAAGCCTGGTCCCACGGTGCTGCTCATGGCTGGCATGCACGGCGACGAGGTAAACGGCATCGAAACCATCCGCCGCCTGATCCGGCGCGACCTGCTGCATCCCTTGCGGGGCACTATCATTGCCATTCCCATCCTCAACATCTACGGGTTTCTGAACTTTAGCCGGGAAGTGCCCGATGGCAAGGACGTGAACCGCAGCTTTCCCGGCCACCCACGGGGCTCCTTGGCCAGCCGCGTAGCCCACCGCTTCATGCGCGAAATCATGCCCCTGGTCGACTGCGGCATCGACTTTCACACCGGCGGGGCGGCCCGTAGCAACTTCCCCCAGGTGCGCTGCCAGCTCGGCTCCCCGGACGGCGACGCCCTGGCCCAGGCCTTTGCCGCACCTTTCACATTGCACTCGTCCCTGCGGCCGGGCTCCTTGCGGGAGGCGGCTTTTAAGCAGGGCAAATCCATTATCGTGTACGAGGCCGGCGAATCCTTGCGGCTCGATGAGGCCGGCATCGACATGGCCATTGCCGGCACGTTTCGGGTGTTGCACCACTTGGGCATGGCGCCCGAGGCCGCGCCGCCGGCCCAGCCCAGCATCGTGTGCTTGCGCCATACCTGGCTGCGGGCCAAGTTTGCGGGCCTGTTTCGGAGCCATGTGCAGAACGGGCAGTACCTGGAAAAAGGCCAGACCTACGGCAGCGTGGCCGACCCCTACGGCGAGCAGGCCGTGCGCCTGGAGTCGCCGGTGTCGGGTTACATCATTGGGCTCAACCACATGCCGGTCGTCAACCAGGGCGACGCCCTGCTGCACGTGGGCTTAGTCGACGAGGCTGAAGCTGCCCGACTGGCCCGCAACCCGCCCTTCAACGAAAAGCCCGGCGACCCGGAAGAGTCGGAAGAAATAGAAGTCGAATAACTGCTGCCGTTAGCCCGAAGGGCCGCTTTTTTCTTTGCACCATGAGTACTGTTCCCGCCCTACCGCGCACGGCCCGCTTGTACCTCCGGCCTTTTCAGGCTGCTGACCTGCCCGCTTTTGCCGCCTACCGCGCCGACCCTGCCGTAGCGCGCTTCCAAAGCTGGGAGCCCTACACCCTGGCCCAGGCCGAGGCTTTCGTAGCCAGCCAGACTGGCGCCACCATCCCAGGCCCGCCCGGCACCTGGGTCCAGATTGCCATTGCCCACAGTGGCACCGACGAGCTGCTGGGTGATTGTGCCCTGTGCTTGCAGGCCGACGACCCTCGACTGGCCGAAATCGGCATTACAATAGCTCCGGCCCACCAGGGGCAAGGCTACGCCACTGAAGCCCTGCGGGCTCTGCTGGAATACTGCTTTCGGGTGCTGCACCTGCACCGTGTGGTGGCTGTAACGGATTGTCTCAACCACAATTCGGTAGCGTTGCTGGCCCGGGTCGGAATGCGGCGGGAAGCTCATTTTCGGCAGCACTTCTGGTTTAAGGGCATTTGGGGCGACGAATACGTGTATGCCCTGCTAGAGCAGGAATGGCAGTAAAACCACGGATAAAGGTCCTGGCCCGCAGGTAGCTTGCCGCTTTTTGTGTTTCTTTGGTCAGCCATTGACGGGCTTTTTCCTTTTTTTCTTTTTCCTCGAATGAACAATCCCCTGCGCCTGATAATCGACGCCGTGCTGGTAGTAGCCGTAATCGTGCTGTTTTACCTGCACTTCTCTTCCAAGCCCACCGCGGCTCC
The DNA here is from genome assembly GCF_022919135.1 of Hymenobacter cellulosivorans. Taxonomy (NCBI): domain Bacteria; kingdom Pseudomonadati; phylum Bacteroidota; class Cytophagia; order Cytophagales; family Hymenobacteraceae; genus Hymenobacter; species Hymenobacter cellulosivorans. The sequence continues at coordinate 2,233,417 of NZ_CP095049.1, forward strand.
TGCGGCGGCTGCGCCTGCTGCGGCCGTCGTGCAGCCTGCCGACAAAGACGATGACGACACCACTGCTACGGCTGCCGCCACGACCGTCGTGCCCGTAGCCGAGACCGATAAAGTAGCCTACGTGGAATCTGGCAAGCTGTTGGAGGGCTACAAAGGCATGCAGGACGCCCGCCGCAGCTTCGAGGCCAAGGCCCGGGGCTGGGAGCGCCAGAACCAGGCGTTGGTAACCGGCTTCCAGACCGCCGTGCAGCAGTACCAGAAGCAGGCCGAAAGCCTAACGCCCGAGCAGCGCGCCGCCACCGAGCAGAAGCTGCAGGCCCAGCAGCAGCAGGCCGGTATGGCCCAGGAAAAGCTGCAGCGCCAGGCCCAGGAAGAAGAAGCCAAGATGACCCAGCAGGTGCTGGGCCGCATCAACAAGCAGATTGAAAAATACGGCAAAGACAACGGCTACAAGCTGATTCTCATTGCCGCGCCCAGCGGCACCATTGCCTACGGCCGCAAGGATATCGACATTACCGACCAGGTGCTCAAACACCTGAATCAGGAATACAGCGGTAAAAAATAAGGGATCCTTATATATGACTCTGGAAATGCCTGACGTTTAGTGAAGCGTCAGGCATTTTTACTATCCGCCCCAGCCAACCTTTTGGCACGATTTTACATCCTCACGGGTACGCCGGCAGGTTGCCGCACCAGCCCTTTTCGGGTATATCCTTCTCTTAGCCACCTCCCTATAGTCCTTATTTACTCTTTTTTATGAGCCATTTTCGCTCACTCGTACTGCTCGGCGGCCTGCTGATGGGGGCCACTGCGGCCCGGGCCCAACAATCCGGCAAACTCACCATCAGTGGCTACGTCCGGGACCAGGCCACGGGGGAAAACCTCATCGGCGTGGCCGTGATGAACCCCACTACCGGCCAGGGCACGGCCACCAACAACTACGGCTTCTACTCGCTGACGCTGCCCGTTTCGGCCGACTCCCTGCGGCTGTTCGTGTCGTATCTGGGTTACGAAAAGGGGCGCTTCGCCGTGAAGGCGGAACGCAACGTAAGCCACGACTTTCGGCTGCGGCCCTTGTCGGCCGAAATAGCCGGCGTGGAAGTGGTGGGCACCAAGGAGGAAAAGATTGCTCAAAGCACTCGCATGGGCACTATCAACGTGCCCATTGCCCAGATTAAGGCTTTGCCGGCCCTGTTTGGCGAAACCGACGTGCTCAAGGTCCTGCAGCTGCTGCCTGGCGTGCAGAGCGGGGGCGAGGGGCAGAGCGGCCTCTACGTGCGCGGCGGCTCCCCCGACCAGAACCTAGTGCTGCTCGACGGTACGCCGGTCTACAACGCAGCGCACTTGTTCGGCTTCTTCTCCGTGTTCAATGCCGATGCACTGAACAATGTGGAGCTCATCAAGGGTGGCTTTCCGGCCCGCTACGGCGGCCGGCTTTCCTCGGTACTCGATATTTCGATGAAGGAAGGCAACATGCAGGAATTTCACGGCGAGGGCGCCATCGGCATCGTGGCCTCCAAGCTGACCCTCGAAGGGCCCATTAAGAAAGACACGGCCTCGTTCATCATCTCAGCCCGCCGCACCTACATCGACCTGCTGGCCCGTCCGCTGATCAATATGGCCCTGGCCAGTGAGGGTATTCCGGCCGATGAGCGGCCCACGGTGGGGTATTTCTTTCACGATTTGAACGGCAAGCTTAACTGGAAAGTCAGCCGCCGCGACCGGCTCTACCTGAGCGCCTACACCGGCTACGATAAGTTCTACGGCCGCTACAACGACAAAGACGACGATGGGTCCTACTACAAGGAAAACGACGGCCTGGGCTGGGGCAACCTTACGGCCGCTCTGCGCTGGAACCGCGTGCTCAACGACCAGCTGTTCATGAACACGCACTTCACCTATAGCAAGTACCAGTTCAACGTCGGCATCCTGCAGGAAAACAAGGTTATTAACAACGGTCAGCCCGAGGTCAACAAGTTTTCCCTGAAGTACCTGTCCAACATCCGGGACTTAAGCCTCAAAACCGACCTGGACTACGTGCCCAACCCCGACCATTACATCCGCTTCGGGGGCCAGTACATTCTGCACTCGTTCCGTCCCGGTGCCTTGCAGGTGAAAGGGGAGGGCTCGGCTGATGTTGAGTCGGGGGTGCAGACGCTGGCCAGTGAAGCCAGCCTCTACGCCGAGGACGACTACCGTGTGACGGACCGGCTGAAGGTAAACGGCGGCCTGCGCCTGAACAGCTTCCTGGTAGATCAGAAGCTGTATCCGTCGGTGGAGCCCCGCCTGGCAGCCCGCTTCCTGCTTACCGAAAAATGGGCCTTGAAGGCGTCGTACGCCCGCACCACGCAGTACATTCACCTGCTCACCAACAGCGGCATTGGCTTGCCCACCGACCTGTGGGTGCCGGCTACGGCCAAGGTTAAGCCCCAACGGGCCCAGCAAATCAGCTTGGGCGCGGCCCGCAGCCTGCAGCACAAGGGCGAGGAGTACGAACTCAGCCTGGAAACCTATTACAAGCCCATGCAGAACCTGATTGAGTACAAGGAAGGTGCTAGCTTCCTGGGTACTACCGACAGCAAGTGGGAAGATAAAGTAACCAGCGGCCAGGGTTGGGCCTACGGAGCGGAAGTATTTCTGCAGAAGAAATCGGGCCGTACCACCGGCTGGATTGGCTACACGCTGGCCTGGAGCAACCGTAAATTCGCGGAGCTGAATCAGGGCCGTCTGTACCCGTATAAGTACGACCGGCGCCACGACGCTTCGCTGGTGGTGGTGCACAAGTTCAGCCCCACCTTTACGCTGTCGGGTACCTGGGTGTACGGCACCGGCAACGCCACGACGCTGTCGGAAGGCCGGTTCCGGTTGTCGCCCAACGAGCTGTACGAGGAGTATGGTCCGCGCAACAGCTACCGGATGCGGGCCTACCACCGCCTCGACCTGGACCTGAGCAAGACCAAGAAAAAGAAGTGGGGCGAAGTGGTAAACAGCTTTAGTCTTTACAATGCCTACAGCCGCCGCAACCCCTACTACATGTACCTCTCCAGCGACTACGACTACCAGACCGGCCAGAACAAGTCGGTATACAAGCAGATTTCGCTGTTCCCCATCATCCCGTCCTTCAGCAAGAGCTTTAAATTCTAACCCGCCATCCTTATGCGTACGCTATTTACCCTGAATCTGCGGCGGAGTGCGGTGCTGGCCGTGCTGAGTACCGGCCTGCTGAGCAGCTGCGAAACGGTTATTGACCTGCCCGAGCCCGAGCACACGCCGCGCATTGCCCTCAAATACATTCTGAGCAACTACGAGCCCCAGCGCCAGACCGACGAGCTGGCCAATACCCGGAAGCTGTTTGTGAGCAACAGCCAGCGGATCTTTTCCAACAAGGAGGCCCGGGGCCGCAAAGATGCTACAGTCGTTATTCTGGACGAAAACGGGGCCGAGGTGGAGCGGTTCCGGCCTGTGCTGCCCAGCTCACCCTACGACACGTTCAACATCGGCTCCTACGAGCCCACACGCAACCTGAAAGGGGAGCCCGGCCGTACCTACACGCTGCGCGCTTCCCTGCCGGGTTTCGAAACAGTAGAAAGCAAGCTGACTCTGCCCGCCGTGCCAGTAATTGAAAGTGCCACTTTCGTCAAAAATGAGAGCAAAAGCGAAAACAGTAGCGTCTTCGGCCAGCTCTCCCTGACGGTAGCCGACGACCCGGGTGCGGCCAACTACTACGTGGCTTTTGCCCGCGTCGTCAATTCGCAGAACAACCAGTACCAGGGGTGGTCGCAGGTGGATGTAGCCGAGGACGAAAGTGACGTAGAAGTGGATTTGGGCCAGTTTCAGCTGTCCACGGTTTACTCGTTTCAGGGCTACAGCTACGGCCTGTTTCCTTTCGCCGATACCAACGTGAACGGCAAGCGCTTCTCCCTGACCACCAACGTGCGCTTCTATGACGGCTACTGCCAGCAGCCCAGCAACTGCCAGCGCCCCGACTACATGGAAGTGTACGTGACGAGCATGACCCAGGACACCTACAACTTCTTCCTGGCCCGGCGGCGCTACAACGACAGTGAGGGCAACCCCTTTGCCGAGCCCGCCCCGCTGCCCTCCAACATCCGGCCCGGCTACGGTCTGTTTGGCGGCATGACCGACGCCGTGTACCGCATCAAGCTGCGCTAGAGCGGCTAATTCTGGCCAAAAAAAATCCCTCGTTACGGCACGTAACGAGGGATTTTTGCTGAGTAGGCCTGTATTGCCGAGTTGGTAGCACTGCCTGTTGCCCAGCAACTGCGCCGAGGCTTACTCTTTAACTAGGCGTTTGATGGCCGTGCCATCGGCGGTGAGCAGACGCACTGAATAAACCCCGGCGGGCAATCCGCTCAGATTTAGTTCTTCCCGAATAACTCCGGCCTGAGGCTGGAGCGCGAACTTGCGGACTATCTGGCCCAGTGGGTTGAGCAGTTCTACTTGCACCGGCTGCTGAGCACGCAGGCCACTCAGCTCTAGCGTAGCTTGGTGAGTTGTGGGGTTAGGATAGAGCTGGGGCTGGACCGCCAGCATCGCTGGGCGAGAGGCCAGTACGAAGGCCTGGAAATCGTAGTAATAGTACTTGTACTGGTTGACAAACGCGTGCGACTGAAAGTCAACGGTTTGCTGCAGGCGCCGTACCATGTCGTTGGTCGAGTTGAAGACGTCGAAATAGCGGAAACCTATGTCTAGTTGCCAGGCGGCATTCGCCCAGGATTCAACCGTGTAGCCGTAGCCCTTGCCATTGGCATCGTATTTCTGGTCTATACGAGATGAGTTCACCCAGGTCCCGTTGCTGAAGCGTTGGGAAGTAGTAACCGTATTCGTAGCCAGATACTCAACGCTAGTGCGCTCGTAGGGCTGCCACGCGGCCCCGTCCCAGGTTTGTGTCTGGTAAGAAAGGGGCTGCTCTTTCGTGTTATACACGATGTTTACTACTTGGCTAGTGTTTCTCCAGGCCTGGCTGACCCAGGCCTGGCTGACGTAGCCGCTATAGGTAAGCGAGGAGCCAGAGTAGGTATACACGTAACGGTTGTTGGGTGCAAAGCTCTGGGTAGCGGGGCTCCAGTTCTCCACCACTTGTTCGGCTATGCGGTTTTGTGCATCCAGGACGTAGGTAGTTTGGGTGCCGGAGGCTATCGTCCAGGCATTGTTCGTCCATTGCTGGGTAAGGGTACGGATGCGGCGGCCGGCTGCGTCATAGGTGTATACGCTGCGGCGCTGGCCCACCCAGGCCCCATTAACCCAGTTATCTATTTGAAATTCCGTATTGCGACCGTTGCCATCGTAGCTGTATAAGTAGCGGGTAGCGTTTTGCCACTGCGAGCCGGCCCAGGTTTCCTCTAGTCGGCTGGCAATCTGATTGGCCCCGGTGTAGGCAATAGTAGCTCGGGTACTGGGAACCTGTGTGGCTGAGTCCGTTACGACTTCCTGCGTAACGAGTCCTTGCGTGTTATAAGTGAGGTTGGTGGCGCTGGCCGCAGTTGCCCACTGATTAGTTGTCGTGTTCCAGGCGTAGGTCGTTGAGCGGGTATAGTAACGCACCGTGCTGGCGCGAGCTGCTGGGGCCGAACTGCGTAACTGCGCTTCGATGGGCGACAAATCGGCGGCCGCGGCTGGCTGCAACGCTACCAGGTTGCTTGCATTCTGGGCGTGTGCAAGGGGCACACCGCCAAGGCCCATAAGGCCCAGGAGTAAAATTTTTTTCATGAATCTTTTAAAGAATTATACAACAACGTTTTATGCCGGTGCCGTTCTGCTGGGCACATTAGCTTGCGACCAGCAGGCAGCAGCCAAAGAAAGATGAGCTGAGGGGCATTTAAGGCAGAGTGAATTGCTGACAAAGATATTTATCAACACGTTGCAGTGCATAATATAAAAAAGCCGGCTGCGGAAGTCCGCAGCCGGCTGGACACAGGCAAGTAATGCGCTGTGAGGAATTAGAAGGTAAAGCGCAAGCTCACGGCCGCGTCGTTGTAGAAGCCGGTGTAGCCGTTGAATACTTCGAAATACGGTTTGTAGTCGACGCCCACCACGAAGGGCAGGTCCTCCATCTTGTACTCCAGGCCCAGAATCAGGTCGGCCCCGAAAGCTACGTAAGTTGCGTCGTCGGCTACGTAACGGCGGTATACTACGTACGAATCCTTTTTGTGGTAGCGGTAGTAGCGCACATCGTCGAAGTAGTAGCGGCCCTGGTAAGCGCCCAGGTGAAAACCCGCGCCATAGTAGAACTGCAAGCCTTTGACGTCGGAAATGGCCTTATGCTTTTCGCCCAGCAACGTGAGCCGGGCCCCGCGGGCCTTGTACTCGGTCGTGACCAGGGCTTCTAATGCCACACCGTTTTTGCCGCTCAAAAAGTGCTTGATGGTAAGGCCCGACGAGTAGCCGCCGCCGCGCAGACCAATGCCCGTGCTATAGCCGGAGCTGGAGCCGCCGCCCGAGGATTTCTTTTTGCTTTGGGCCGATGCCAGCGTGGTGCTGCACAGCAAAACCACGACCAGGAGGAGGGAGGAAATACGCTTCATACGTTCTGGAACTGCTTGGGAAATATGGACAAAAGTAAGCAGCCCAACCGGACTTAGCGGCGCCAGATACGGCCCGCCGCAATTTCATCCGATAAGTGCACTTTAATCCCGCCTCCGTCATCTTCGGCCGCTCGTAGCATAGACTGGGCTACCGTAGCGGCCGATACCGCCCGATATTTGCGCAGCGGCCCCACCAACAGCGGGTTCAGCACGCGCAGCAGCACGGCTCCTACCTGTTCGCCGGCCCGCTTTTCGGCCCGCTCCCCGAGCAGCAGCGATGGGCGGAAAATATGAATTGCCCGGAATGGGGCCTGCCGCACCGTATCTTCCATCTCGCCCTTCACCTTGTTATAGTAGAAGCGCGAGTCGGCATCGGCGCCCATGGCCGAGACGACCATGAACTGGGCCGCGAAGTTGGCGGCCGTCAGGGCAGCCAGCTTCACCACGTATAGGTAATCGACTTTGTAGAAGGCTTCCTTTGAGCCGGCCTGCCGCATGGTGGTGCCCAGGCAGCAAAACACATCATCGGCAATGAGGGAAAGGCGGTGCTGCTCCAGTTGGTCCATGTCGAGCACGCGCTGCTCCAGCTTGGGGTGCACCATCGGTACAGGCCGCCGACCTACGGCAATAACTTTGGCGTAGCGGTCGGAGGCCAGGAGCAGGGGCAGTAGCTGGCTGCCAACGAGGCCGCTGGCGCCGGCAATAAGAGCAGTTTTCTGAAGTTTCATGGGGCAGAGGGAGCGGAAAGCGGAACAACCGGCGAAGTGAAAGGCCGGCCTACCATACGCAGGATTACCGCCCTACGACTACAGCCCGATGCCGGCTACTCTCCCTCTACCAGACGCGTCTGCTCGGGCAACAGTTGTACCAGGCCCTGCTTATATAAGGAGCCCAGGGCTTTCTTGAACACTTTCTTGCTCATTCCCAGGCGGCGGTAAATATCGTCGGCCTCACTTTTATCCGACAGCGGCAGGCTGCCGTTGCCCTTGCGTAGGGCGTCCAGAATCACCTGGGCCGCGTCGAGGGCTTCAGCGTATCCCAGCTTTTGCAGGCTGATATCGAGCTTGCCGTCGGGCCGGATCTGGCGCACGTAGCCGGTGGGCGTGTCGCCGAGGCGCAGGGGCTTGAACACCTCGTTGTAATAGAGCAAGCCCTGGTGCGTACCGTTGACGATGGCCGAATAGCCTAGGTCGGTTTCGGCCGCAATAAAGAGCTCTACCGCGTCGCCGGCCTGGCCGGGGAAAGGCTCCTCGCTCAGGAACCGGTCCCACTTGGCCGTGGCCACGATGCGGTCCGTGGTTTCGTCGAGGTACACGTACACCGTCACGCGCTGGCCGGGGCGCAGGTTGCGCCACTGGTTGCTGTAGGGCAAAAACAGGTCTTTTTCCAGGCCCCAATCCAGGAAGGCGCCCACGCTGCTTACGTCGCGCACGGTGAGGGCGGCAAACTGATTGACGCGCACGTAGGGCTCCAGGGTGGTGGCAATGAGCCGGTCCTCGGAGTCGCGGTACACGAATACGCGCAGCCAGTCGCCTACTTGGGTGCCTTCGGGCACGTACTTGCCCGGAATCAGCAGGTCGCCGTCGTCGGAAGTCAGGTACAAGCCAAAATCGACCGCGCGGGCCACTTCCAGTTCGTTAAAATCGCCTAGCGCAAGCATGCGGAAAAAATTGTGAGATGGTGAAATTGTGAAATGGTGAGTTCGTGTCAGCACGAGAAGTCACCTGACAAAGGTAGAGTATCCTGCTGCGTACTGCCCATTAAACGCAAATGCCCCTCGCATAGCCGCAAAAATCAGCCGGCGCAGTAGCTCCTGTATGCCGATTGAACAGGAACTCACTACTTCACCAGTTTATTATCTCACCACTATTCGTAGCGCACGGTGTTGGGCTGGGCGAAGTTGAAGTCGCTGAAGCCGTAGTAGGGGCGGGCATTTTCGAAGATGCGGAAGCCGCCGGGGTTGGTTTGGCCGCGGGGGTAGAAGCCCAGCAGCAGCTGCACGGTGCGCACGGCAATGTACTCGTTGCGTAGGCGCAGGCCCAGGCCGAAACCGGTGTAGGGCGTGTTGCGGAAGGGCAGTTCCTGGCCAGGCTTGGTGGCCAGCCAGGCCGCATCCACGAAGGCCACGCCCGCCACCCGGAAGCCCAGAAACGAAACAGGCGTAAACACCGTGGTTTCATAGTTGAGCACGAAGCGGCTGGTGCCCCGCATATCCGACTCGAAGCCCCGCAGGCCGCGGTTGCCGTCGATGAGCAAGCCTTGCTCGTCGGCGCGGCGGTTGAAGCCCAGGGCCGAGCGGTTCCAGAAAAAGTGCCGCCACTGCCAGTTGCCAGTGTGGTAGAGGCGGGTGAAATACAGCACTTCGGTACTGAGCAGGCCCTGCTGCCAGTCTTTGTCGCGCTGCCGGACATAGGAGCCAAATTCCCCGCTCAAGTATAGGTAGCCGTTGCGCATGCTGAAGCCGCCGGTGGCCGCGCGCAGGGCATAGTAGTGGCGGTTGGCCTGGTCGTTGAAGTCGTAGCCCGCCGTCAGGCTCAGCAGCGTGCCGGTCGGAATGTCTTCGGTGCGGCCAAAACCGAACAGGTACTTGTCCTTATAATAGCGTCGCACGCTGTAGCCCACCGTGCCCAGCACCACCGTGGAGTTGAAGTAATCCGGGTTGGGCCGGGCCGTGTATTCGGTATTGAGTACCCGGCCCGACACGATGAGACGGGCGGGGTTTTCGTAGCCCAAATCGTAGCTGCGCAGCCGAAACGAGCGGCCCAGCCAGGCGTCCCGGATGCTGTAGTTGGAGGGCAGGTAAAAGGTGGGCCGGTCGGGCAGGTTTACCGCAATGCCCTGGCGGGAGCTGCGCAACGATACGGCCCCGGCGTAGCGGGTGTTGAGCGAGTAAAAGTCGCGGGAGAAGCCGATGGCCTTTTCCTCGTACTGAAACTCGTTGCGGTAGCGCACCTGCCCGTTGATAAAGTTGCGGAACGGTACCACGTAGCTGCCCTCGTAGCTCCACGACTGGGGCTCGGTGCGGCCGTACTCAAACCGGTTATTAATCTGGTGGCCCTGGCCCAGGAAGTTTACGTCGCGGGCCGCAATAACGCCCGCGCCCACGTCGCGCAGCTCAAACGAGCCCCCGATGCTGAACACGTCCTTGGTAATAATGCGGATGTCGACGCTGTCCTGGGTGGTGGTTTCCTCATCCACAAACACGCGGGCGTCGAGTAGCTCGTCGGTTTGGCGCAAGAGACGCTCCGACTCGGTCAGGGCCTGGGGAGCCAGCTCTTCGCCCACCCGAAACAGCAGCAGCTGCCGCACCCGGGCCCGGGAAGTCGTCACGTGCAGGCTGTTGCCGGTGCGCTCCAGGATGTTGCGGGGCTGGCGCGTGGGGTCCGATACGCTGTAGCCAAACGCATCAAGAGCCCGGATATCAATGCGCCGCACGATTTTGTAGTTGTGCTGGTCAAACTGCCGGTCGAGCAGCTCCACGTCGATACCAACCTGGTCTTCTTTGCGCTCAGTGAAGTTGAAAATAGCCGAAGCAGCCTTGCCAGCAATGGTTTTGCGCCGGGTATAGGCCTTTAGCCCCGTGAGCAGGCGTTCCTGGTCGAAGCGCCGCCGCAGGGAGTCGCGCCGGGTTTCAGGCTGGGTCCGCATCGAGTCCGTCACTACGGGCTTGGTCGGCTGCTGAGCCCAGGCGCTGCCGGCCACCAATAGCAAGGCCAGCAGCCCAGGCAGGCGGCGCAGCAATACGGGAACAGACCAGACGCAACGGTTCATGAAACGGCAACAACACGGTGGCTTGCGGCCCGGCACCGGGGCCGTCGGCAAAGCCTTACTCGGCAAGTTACGAAGCGGAAAGGGCGGTCCGCAACAGCTGAGCCGGATAAGCGAAAAAAGGTTGGCCATGGCCGGCCGGCTGCTAAAGGCCCCAGTAGAAGAGAGGGCACCGAAAATGGCAACGCCACGGCCGGGCTGGGAACCATTTCCCAAAAAAATTAGCTTAGTATAGTATTGCGCAGAAAAGATCAATCTGCTATTTTTAAGCCCTCAAACAGCCCCTAATGAACGAGCGGATTCAGGAAAAGCTAAGTATTTTGGCAGATGCCGCGAAGTACGACGTATCGTGCTCCAGCAGCGGCGGCAAGCGCAAGAACGAGAACAAAGGCCTGGGCAACGCCGAGGGCATGGGCATCTGCCACTCCTTCACCGAGGACGGCCGCTGCGTGTCCCTGCTCAAGATCCTGCTGACCAACTATTGCATCTTCGACTGCGCCTACTGCGTCTCGCGCCGCTCCAACGACGTGAAGCGCGCCGCCTTTACCGTGGATGAAGTCGTGGACCTGACCATGAACTTCTACCGCCGCAACTACATCGAAGGCCTGTTCCTGAGTTCCGGCATCTTCAAGGATTCAGATTACACGATGGAGCGGCTGGTGCGCATCATCAAAAAGCTGCGCACGGAGCATAAGTTCAACGGCTATATCCACGTCAAAACCATTCCCGGTGCCTCGCCCGAGCTCATTGCCGAAGCTGGCCTGTACGCCGACCGCCTCAGCGTCAATATCGAGCTGCCCTCGGAGCTAAGCCTCACCACGCTGGCTCCGGAGAAAAACTACCAGGAAATTCTGACCCCGATGGGCCAGATTCGGGACGGTATTACCCAGAACAAGGAGGAAAAGGCCCTGTTCAAGAAGGTGCCCAACTTTGCTGCCGCTGGCCAGAGCACCCAACTCATCGTAGGCGCTTCAGCCGAAAACGACCACCAGATCATCAAGCTCACCGACTCGCTCTACAAGGGCTACGGCTTGAAGCGGGTGTATTACTCGGGCTACATTCCGGTGAGCGGCGACGCCCGCCTGCCGCAAGTGACCCAGCCGCCCGTGATTCGGGAGCACCGGCTCTACCAGACCGACTGGCTCATGCGCTTCTACGGCTTTGAGGCCGACGAAATTCTGGACCCCGAGCATCCCTTCCTGGACCTGGAAATTGACCCCAAGCTGGCCTGGGCCCTGCGCAACCGCCACGTGTTTCCGGTCGACATCAACACGGCTGACTACGAGATGATCCTGCGCATTCCCGGGGTGGGAGCCCGCTCGGCCAAGCGCATCGTGGCCGCCCGCCGCTTCTCGCCGCTCAGCCTCGACCATTTGCACAAGTTTGGGGTGGTGCTCAAGCGGGCCAAGTACTTCATTACCTGCAAAGGCCAGGCCCTCGAAACCCGCGACTACGACGAGCAAAGCATCCGCCGCCAGATTTTGTTTGGCTCGGGTTCGGTCCGCTCGGCGCTGGTCACCCAGCAGCTCGATTTGTTTGCCCAGGCCGGTTAAGGGCTTGGGTTTGGTGCCCGAAGAAAGGAATTGTGAAAAGGCGACACCAACTTTTTAGTACGCAGTAAATCAACATCTTTCTTCTGACTCCACGCTTACCTGCTTAATTACCAAGATGATGACTATCACTCACCGCGGTGCCGACGCGTCGGCCGCCATCCAGGAACCCAAACCCGAAAAAGTAGCTCGCCTGGCTTGCTGCTGCAAGCTCAGCGACCTGCTGCCCATCGTGCGCCAGCTGCACGAGAAATCCCGCGCCCAGCACGCCCAAACGGCCAATCGGCCGGAGGCAGCCTAACCCCAACTGCAACCCCGGCGCTATGCTAGCGGTAAAGCGTAGGGTGCACTACGAACTCGAACATCATTACGTCGATACCAACGGCGTCCGCCTGCACGTGGTGCAGTGCGGCCCCGCGCACGGCCCGCTCGTGGTTTTGCTGCACGGCTTTCCCGAATTCTGGTATGCCTGGCATCGGCAGCTGCACACGCTGGCCGCGGCAGGCTACCGGGTGTGGGCTCCCGACCAGCGCGGCTACAACCTGAGCGAAAAGCCCCGCCGCGTAGCAGACTACCGCATCGACACGCTGGCCCGCGACGTGCTGGGCCTGCTCGACGCGGCCGGTGAGCAGCAAGCTTTCATCGTGGGCCACGACTGGGGCGCGGCTGTGGCCTGGCACTTGGCGGCGCACTACCCGGCGCGGGTGCGCAAGGCGGCCATGCTCAACGTGCCCCACCCGGATGTGATGTTGCATACGCTCGGCCGCAGCCTGGAGCAGCTGCGCAAAAGCTGGTACATCTTCTTTTTCCAGTTACCGGGGCTGCCTGAGTGGCTGGTGCGCCGCCGCAACTGGTCCTTTGGCCGGCAGGCATTGGTGGGCACCAGTCGGCGCGGCACGTTCAGCACCGCTGATTTGGCCGAGTATGTAGCTGCCTGGCAACAGCCTCGGGCCATGCGCAGCATGATCAACTGGTACCGGGCGGCGGTGCGCACTCCGCGGCAACTGAAGTCAGCGGGTCGGGTAACGGTGCCGGTACACATTATCTGGGGCGTGAAGGATGCCTTTCTGAAGCGCGAAATGGCCGAGAAAAGCCTGATGCTGTGTGAGCAGGCCCAGCTGACCTATCTGCCGGCCAGTCATTGGGTGCAGCACGAAGAGGCAGAAGCCGTGAATGGGCTGTTGCTCCGATTTTTTGACGCTTGAACCCAGCCTGCCTTTCCGCTACTATGAGCCGCTCCCTGACTCCACTGAATCAACCCAATGCAGTTGGCAAGCCACGGGCCACGGTGCGCCCCGCGGCGCCAGCTCTTACGGCCCCACCGCTGGACTACACCTACGACGGTTCGTTTGACGGGCTGATGACGGTGCTGTTCACGATTTATGACCGCAAAGCCCCGCCCAACAGCATTCAGCCGGAGGGCGCGGTGCAGGGCGGGCTATTCACCCAGCCGCTGCTGGTCGAAACCCACGAAGCTGCGGCGGCGCGGGTGTGGGAGGGGCTGCTGTTGCACATGCGGGAGGAAGCCCGGACGCGGCTGTTTCACGCCTTTCTAAGTGAACAGCCCGACCGGGAGCTGCTTATCTTCCGTTACGCCGATTTGGCCATGCGCTCCGCCCAGGACATTGCCGAAAACTACACCGACGACAACGTGCGGCGGGTGGCTCACCTTTCCCAACAGATGGGCCGTGAAAAGCACCGGATGGAGGCTTTCGTGCGCTTCGAAAAAACAGCCGACGAGCTGTTTCACGCTACCATCGAGCCCGATTTCGACGTGCTCCCGCTCATTGCCCCCCACTTCACCAAGCGCTACGCCGACCAGCGCTGGCTCATTTACGACCAGCGCCGGCACTACGGGCTCTACTACGACCTGCACCGTACCGACATCGTGCAGTTTGAGCCTGACACCACCGCGCCCCGCCGTTCGGAGGTATCGGCCACGGTGCTCGATGAGCGGGAGCCGCTGTTTAAGGTGTTGTGGCAGACGTATTTTGACCACGTCAATATTCCGGAACGCAAAAATATCAAGCTACACCGGCGGCACATTCCGTTGCGCTACTGGAAGTATTTGAGCGAAAAGCAGCCCCGGGAAACTCGGTTTGAGCCGATTCGAAATAAGCGGCCCCAGCCCTAGCTGACCTTGCGGCTCGGATAAAACCATTTTACTTTGTCCTGGCTCTGCCGCTGCTCTACAGCGCGGCAGGGCCAGGACAACACATTTAAATTCACCTTAGCGGCGTAGTGTATGGGTAGCGTATTGGTTTTTGGGGCTTCCGGGCAATTAGGGCAGTGCCTGGCGCACGTAGCCCGGGAAAGAAGCATGACCGAGCTGGTTTTTCTGCCCGAAGCGCAGGCCAATATCCTCGACCCAGCTGGGCTGCAGGCTATTTTCGCGGAGCACCGCCCGGCTTACGCCATCAACTGCGCCGCCTACACGGCCGTGGACAAGGCCGAGGATGAGGTGGATATAGCCCGCAAAGTGAACCGCGACGGAGTGGCCAATCTGAGCAAACTCTGCGCCGAGCACGGCACCACGCTGATTCACATTTCCACCGACTTCGTTTTTGCCGGCACCGGCAATCAGCCCCTGGTGGAAACCGACGAAACGGCTCCTATTAGCGTGTATGGCCTCACCAAGCTGGAAGGCGAGCAGGTAATTCCGGAGTTTACCGACCGGTATTTTGTGCTGCGTACCAGCTGGCTGTATTCCGAGTATGCCGGCAACTTCGTCAAAACCATGCTCAAGCTGGGCCGGGAGCGGGACGAGCTGCGCGTTATCTGGGACCAGCTCGGCACGCCTACCTACGCCATTGACCTGGCCGGCTGCATCCTGAGCATTATTGCCGACGGTAATCAGCAGTTCGGAACTTACCACTATAGCAACGAAGGCGTTACCTCGTGGTACGATTTTGCCACGACCATCTTTGAGCTGAGCAAGACGGCGGTGAAAACCACGCCCATCCGCACGGCCGAATATCCTACAAAGGCCACGCGCCCGGCTTACTCGGTGATGGACAAAACCAAAGCCAAAACCCAGCTAGGCGTAGCCATTCCACACTGGCAGGAAAGTCTGCGGGTGTGCATTAGCCGGCTGGCGGCCGTGGAGGCATAGTTATCCACATACGTTGTGAACAAGTGAGCCGCTGCCCATAACCGGGAGCGGCTCACTTGTTTATACCAGGCTTAGTCGAAAATTTTGATCCGGCAAGCAGGTCGTTTTAAGCCAGCTGCGAGTTGCCGTAAAACCGGTTGACCAGCCAGGCTGCCGTGACGAAGGCCAAGCCCACACCGCACACACCCGGCCACTGGTAGTGGTGCCAGGCCGTGCCGCCGACCAACGAGCCTACCGAACCACCGATAAAATACAGGGTCATGTAAATGGTGTTGAGGCGACTGCGGGCTTCCGGGACCAGGGAAAAAATGCGGGACTGGTTGGAAATGTGGGTGGCCTGCACACCGATATCCAGTACGATAACGCCCACGATAAGCCCCACCAAGTGGTACCCCCCCACGGCCAGCACCCCGTACGCCACCAACGACATCAGGATGCCAATGTTGATGGCGTAGGCCGGCCCGCGGGTATCGGCCGACTTACCGGCCAACGGCGCCGCCAGGGCCCCCAATGCACCAATTAGGCCGAAAAAGCCGGCCACGTCGCTCTTGTAGAAATAGGGGCTGCCTTCGAGGAAAAACACCAGCGTAGTCCAGAACACGCTGAACGAGGCAAACAGGAAGGCTCCCGTCAGGGCCGACTTGCGCAGTACCGGCAGTGTGCGGGTGAGTGTGGCCAGGGACTTCATCAGGCTGCCGTAGGTGCCTTCGAAGTCGGGCTGGTCTTTGGGCAGCTTCACGGCCAGCACCACGGCCAGGGCCAGCATGACGCCGCTGCCAATGCCGAATACCAACCGCCAGCCGCCGTGGGCCCCGATGTAGCCGCTGAGCGTGCGGGACGCCAGAATCCCAATCAGCAAACCGCTCATGATTTTGCCCACGACCCGGCCTCGCTCGGCATCCGAGGCCAGGTGGGCAGCCATGGGCACCAGCAGCTGGGGTACGGCCGAGAAAATCCCAATCAGCAGGCTGGCCCCAATCAGCAGCAGGAAGGAGGGAGCCAGGGCCGCCGCGGCCATAGCGCCAGCCGAAAATAGCAGCAGCAGCAGAATCAGGCGCTTACGCTCCAGCTTGTCGCCCAGGGGTACCACGAAAAACAAGCCCAGCGTGTACCCCACCTGGGTGAGCGTAGCTACCAGACTAGCTTGACTGTCGGTGAGGCGGAACGTGCGCCCAATGTCGGCCAGCAGGGGCTGGTTGTAATAGATATTGGCCACGACCAGGCCGCAGGCAATGGCCATAAGCCAGACCAGGCCGGGCGTAAGAGGGGTGTGAGCCTTGGTGGGAGCGGCTGCTTGGGGAGCAGAAGAAATCATGGTTGGGAAGAAGCCAGCCACCGCCGGGGCGGAGCAGGCACGCTAGTAAAATAAAAACGCCGGGCAACTGTCGTCCGCGGCGGGGCATCTGTCGGGGCAACAGCCGGTCCCGACAGGCCCGGATGAAACCGCGTAGTGCTAAACCCTCAGCCATGTTGAAGAGTTACAAAAAGGTCAATAATCTAGCCGGAGTGCTGGTTTTTGGCCTGGCCCTGACGACCTACCTGCTCACGCTGGAACCCACCGTAAGCTTCTGGGACTGCGGCGAATTCATTGCCAGCGCCAACAAATTGCTGGTTCCCCATCCGCCCGGCGCACCTACTTTTTTGCTGCTGGGGCGGCTGATTTCATTACTGGCCATTGACCCAACCCACGTGGCGGCCTGGATTAACGGCCTCTCGGCCCTGAGCAGCGCCCTGACCGTGCTCTTTCTGTTCTGGACCATCACGATGCTGGCTAAAAAGCTCGTATTGCGCGGCGCAGGCAGTGTTGTGGAGCCCACCGGCGGCCAAACCCTACAGATTCTGGGCGCCGGCGTGGTCGGGGCGCTGGCCTTCACCTTCTCCGACTCGTTCTGGTTTAACGCCGTGGAAGCCGAGGTGTACGCCATGTCGGCTTTGTGCACGGCCGTGGTGGTGTGGCTGATGCTGAAGTGGGAAAGCCGCGCCGCCGAGCCCGATTCCGACAAGTGGCTGATTCTGATTGCCTACGTTATTGGCCTCAGCATCGGGGTCCACCTGCTCAACCTGCTGGCCTTGCCGGCCCTGGGCTTGCTCTACTATTTTCGCAAAACCAGCCAGCCGACAACCCGCGGCGGCCTGCTCGCGCTGAGCTTGAGCGGGGCTTTGGTGCTGGCTATCCTGCTGGGCATTATTCCGGGTTTACCCTCGTTGGCGGGAGATTTTGAGGTGTTTTTTGTCAACTCTGTCGGGCTGCCGTTCAACAGCGGCGTGGTTATTTTTCTGGTGCTGCTGGTCGGCGTCCTTGGTACTGGTTTCTGGTTTGCCCGACGTACTGGCCGGGTGCGCCTGCACACGGCCCTGCTGAGCTTGGTGTTTATCCTGATTGGCTACTCAACCTACCTGATTGTGCCGATTCGCTCCGGCTTCAATCCCGCTCTCGACGAAAATAACCCCGAGGATGTGCTGTCCTTTGTGAGCTACCTCAAGCGGGAGCAGTACGGTTCCCGGCCCTTGCTCTACGGTCCGCAGTTCAACGCCCAGCCCATCGACCAGCAGCAGGGCGCCCCGCGCTACGAGCGGAGCCACGACGCCCAGGGCCACGACACCTACGTGGTGGCCGAGCGGCGCCTGGAAACCATCTATAGCGACCAGGACAAGATGCTGCTGCCCCGCCTCTACAGCAACCAGCCGGGCCACGTGCGGGCCTACCAAAGCTGGGTGGGCGTGCAGCCCGACCAGAAACCAACCATGGCCCAAAACCTGGCGTTTCTGGTCAAGTACCAGATTGGCCACATGTACTGGCGCTACTTCCTCTGGAACTTTGTGGGCCGGGAAAGTGACGTGCAGCAGGCCGGCGTATTGTGGCCGGGGAGCTCTAAAAACGGCTTGCCGGCCGAGCTGGCTAACAACCGGGCCCGCAATAATTTTTACGCTCTGCCGCTGGCGCTGGGGTTGTTGGGCTTGTTTTACCAGGTGAAGCGCGACGGGCGCAATGCGCTGGTGGTGGGCCTGCTGTTCGTGCTGACCGGCCTGGCCATCGTGCTGTATCTGAATCAGCCGCCCACCGAACCCCGGGAGCGGGATTATACCTTTGCCGGCTCGTTCTACGCCTTTGCCATCTGGATTGGGCTGGGCGTGCTGGCCTTACACGAGCTGCTGCGCTACGTGCTGCGCCCCGAGCGGCTGCGGCTGGTAGCGGCCCCGCTGCTGGCCTTGGCCGTGCCGGCCATCATGGCCGCCCAGGGCTGGGACGACCACAACCGCTCGAACCGCTACGCCGCCCTGGACTGGGCCAAGAACATGCTTAGCAGCGTGGCGCCTAACGCCATCCTGATTACCTACGCCGACAACGACACGTTTCCGCTGTGGTACGCCCAGAACGTGGAAAACTTCCGCCCCGACGTGCGCGTGGCCGTGCTCAGCTACCTCAACACCGACTGGTACGTGGACCAGATGAAGCAGCCAGCCAACCGGTCGCAGCCCTGGCCCTTGTCGTTGACTCATAAGGATTATTCGCAGGGCACCAACGACTACCTGCCCTACGTGGAAAACCCTGCCGTGACGGCGCTGAACGTGAAGGAATTCATGCAGCTGGTAAAGCAAAACAGCCCGCTGCTGCAAGTCCAAACCCAGTCGGGCAAAAGCCTGCTTTCCTATCCAACTACCAACTTTTACCTCGACGTGGATACGGCTGCGGTGCGCCGCATGGGCATTATCCCGAAGGAGCGGAGCAAGCAGTTGGTGGCCCGCATGAGCTGGCAGGCCAGTAAGGAGGCGCTGGAGAAAAACGCGCTGGTCATTCTGGACTTGCTGGCCAACAACGACTGGCAGCGGCCCGTGTACCTTTCCACCAGCATTCCACAGCAGGACTACGCCGGCCTCGACAACTATATGCAGCTCGAAGGCTTGGCATACCGCGTGCTGCCCGCCCAAAACCCGGCTGCGCAGGCTCGAGAAGTCGGAGCGGTATCTACCGAGTTGCTGTTCGACTCGCTCATGCGCAAGTTTTCCTACCGCAACCTCAACCGGCCCGACGTGTACTACGACGAAACCATCCGGCGCACCACGAGCCAGTACCGGGAGCAGTTTGCGCGGTTGTCGCAGGCCTATATCAAGGCCGGGGAGCCCGCCAAGGCCCGGCAGGTGGTGGAGCGTTGCCTGCGCGTGATGCCCGACGACACGATTCCCTTCGACTACAACAGCGCCGACTTGATTGCGCCCTTGGTGCAGCTCGGGGAAGTAAAGCGCGCCCACGCCCTGTTCGATTTGCTCACCGACCGAACCCAGCAGTCCTTGGCCTACTACAGCCAGCACGAGCCCGACTTATTTGAGCGCGAAATTGGGGTTAATATTATCACGCTGCAGCACCTCTACCAAGCCGCCGCCGATACCAACGACCGGGTCCGGGCCGCCCGGGTGGCGGCGCTGGCCGAGCAGTATTATCCGCGGTCCTGAAGCTCTGGGACAAGAATTATTGCCTAAAAAGGGCCGAAAACAACCGTGTTTTCGGCCCTTGCGTTTAGCCTTCTATGAGCCGCGCATTTACCAAAGAGGACGACGTTCAGGCGCCGACCATCATTCCGCCCCGGGCCGCCTTGCCGCCCAATACGCCCAACTACGTCACGCCCCAGGGCCTGGAACTACTGCGGCAGGAACTCACCACATTGGAAGCCGAGCGGGCCCAGGCCGAAGCCAACCGCGACAACGACGCTGACCGCACCCGCCTGCTATCCGTCTACAACGGCCGCATCAGCGACCTGACCAGCCGCATTGCCAGCGCCAAGGTAGTTGACCCCAAAACCCAGCCGCCCAAGGAAGTGCGCTTCGGTGCCACCGTTACGCTGCGCACCCAGAGCGGTGGTAAAGTGGGATTTGAGCGCAAATTTACCATCGTCGGCGTAGACGAAGCCTCGGTAGCGGCTGGTAAAGTTGCCTTCGTCGCGCCCATTGCCCGCGCCGTTATCGGGGTCAAGCTGGGCAAAACCGTAACCCTGAAGCTAGGGCCGAAAGAGGAAGTGGTGGAAGTAGCGGCTATTTCCTACGAAGGATAAATAGCGGCAGTAATTAACCCCAGAACGCCATTTCGAGCTTGCCGAGGAATGACGTTTCAATAAAAGAGGCCCTTCACTGCGCAGTGAAGGGCCTCTTTTATGAATTAGGGCAAAGCAGAAAGCTTACTTGGCCTGCTCAATTTCCTGCACGGCTTTGTCAATAGCCTGCTGGGCTTGCTGCACGTTGGGGCCAGTAGTTTTGCGCTGCTTTACACTTTGCAACAAGCCAATCAGGGGCTCGGCAGCACCCTGAGGCTTAAACTGGATAGCCAGTTCTTTTACCCGCTCGACACCCTGGCTGAAGTTAGTCGGGTCGTCGAGGCGTACGAGCATGTTGGAGAGGCCTTCGAGCAGGCCGAAACGGCCTTGCAGCGGGGCCGCGTCGAACTTGTCGCGCACAAAATTCCACTGGGCGTCGCCGCCCTGGGCCGCGTACACGCCGATAACGGCGGCCAGCATATTCTGATTTTCCGTCGTTTCCAGGCTCTTAGCTTGGGCCAAAGCCTTGGCCGGAGCTACGACGGCCAGGCCGCTCAGGGCCGCTCCGCTCACCTGATACGACTCATTTTTAAGCTGCTGGGTAAAGAGCTTCGCGTCCTTTTTATCCTTGAGCTTAGCCAGGGCATCCAGGGCGTTGGCGCGCACCGAGTTCTGCGGGTCGGTGGCGGCCAGCTTGCGTAGCGCCGGCGCTGCGGCTTTGGCTGTGGCCTTGTTTTCTAGGTTTAGGGCCGTAATGGCTACGGAGCGCAGGTTGTAGAACTTGTCCGACATAGCCTTCACCAGCAACGTGCGGGCCGCGGCATCGTCCTGCTTATCCTTGGCAGCCATAATAGCCTCGCGCCGGTCCGAGAACAGCGGGGCGTGGCTGTACTGGTACACGTATTCCGACAACGGCTTATTGTCCTTTTTGAGCCATACCGTGAGCTTGGTGGCATCCACGTTAACCAGATCGGGCTTGGCGCTGGCCGCAAACTGAAAGGTTTCGGTGGCCTGGCGCATCATCACCATGTGGCGCTCGGGCTTGCCGTTCACGTACACATCCACGGCCAGGGGCAGCTGAAATACGGGGCCTTCCTGGGTTTGCTTCAGCGTCACGCTCTGCACCTTTTTGGCCGCGTCCCAGCTGTAGTCAATCGTGACTTCGGGGTGGCCGGCACCGTAGTACCACTGGTTGAAAAACCAGTTCAGGTCGCGGCCCGAGGCGGCTTCCATGGCCAGGCGCAGCTGGTGGGCTTCGCCGTTGCCGAGGGCGTTTTGCTTCAGGTACTGATTCAGGCCGGCGAAGTACACGTCGTCGCCGAGGTAGGTTCGCAGCATGTCCTGAATGGCCCCGCCCTTCTGGTAGGTCACTCCATCAAACATTTCCTCTTTGTCGCCATAATGGAAGCGCACGAGGTTTTTGCTGTAATTATTGGGGTTGTTGAGGTAGTTGCGGATGTACTGGGCACGGTGGGCGTCGGCGGCTTCCTTACCGTACTTGTGCTCGGCCCACAGTGCCTCGCTCATGTCGGCCATCGACTCGTTCACGGTCAGGTTGCTCCAGCTTTCGGCCGTCACGTAGTCGCCAAACCACTGGTGAAACAGCTCGTGGGCAATGACGGACTGGTTGTTGGCGTACTCCCGGTCGAGCAGTTCGCGGGCATTCATCTGCAAAAATTCGCCGTGCAGGGTGGCCGTGGTGTTTTCCATGGCCCCGCTAACGTAGTCGCGGGCCACAATCTGGGCGTACTTGTTCCAAGGGAAATCCACGCCGAGGCGCTTGGAAAAGAACTCCATCATTTCGGGCGTGTCGCCGAAAATCTGCTTGGCGAAGGGCGCGTACTTGGGCTCCAGATAATAGGTTACCGGCTTGTCGCGCCACTTGTCCTCGTAGATTTTGAAGTCGCCCACGGCCATCATAAACAGGTAGGGGGCGTGGGGCATTTCCATCTTCCAGGTGTCGGTGCGCAGCCCGGTGCCGGCCGGCGTAGAACCCGTCATGCGCCCGTTGCTGAGCGTGACATACTTGGCGGGCACCGTCATGCTGATTTCGGAAGTCGTCTTCTGGTTGGGCCGGTCGATGGTCGGAAACCAGGCCGAGGAAGCTTCCGTCTCGCCCTGGGTCCAGATCTGCACGGGCTTGCCCTTGGTGGCGCTGTCGGGGTTGATGAAGTACAGGCCCTTAGCGTCGGTAATGGCCGCGCTGCCTTTCACCTTGAGCTCGTCGGGCTTGGCCGTGTACTCGATATACACGGTGTAGGGCGTGCCCACCGGCATCGTCCGGCCCAGCTGAATCCGCAGGTTATTCTGGTCGGCGTAGTCGTACTTGAGCGGGGTCTGGGTTGTGCCGTCTACTAAAGCCACCGTCTTAATATCGAAGCCCTTGGCATCGAGGCGCAGGGAATCGGTGGCGTAGGCGTAGGGCTTGAGCGTAAGCCAGGCCTTGCCGTTGAGGTGGCGCTTGGCGTAGTCGAAGCCGACATCCAGCTTGGTGTGCACCAGCGCATTGATTTTCGTGTCAGTGGCGCGGTAGGGGAGTTCGGGTTCGGCAGCGGCCGTTGGGCGGGGCGCTTGCTGGGCCCAGCTGGCCGTAGCGGCCAATAAGCTGACGCTTAGAATCAGGGTTTTCTTCACGGGGAGCAGGAAAGGGGAGAGTGTGGTTCCGGCGTGAAAGTAACCGTTCGGGCTCTAATGGCTGCTTGCAGCCCTCCTTTTACCCCAGCCCGCACTGCTTTTTATACAAGCCCGGCGTGATGCCCTCGTACTTTTTAAAGATGGTCTGAAAATAAGCTGGGTTGTTGAAGCCGGCCCGAAAGCAGACGTCGGCCACCGTGGCTACGGGGTTGCGTAAGAGGCGTTTGGCTTCGGCCAGCCGCTCTTGGATAATGTACTCGACTGGCGTGAGGCCGAATTCACGCTTGAACAGGCGGAAAAACGTGGCTTTGCTCATGCAGGCCAGCTCACTGAGTTTGTCCACGGTAATCTGCTCGGTGAAGTGGCGCTTGATGTACTGTACCACCTGGGCAAAGCGGTGGGAAGTCAGGTGCTGGGCGTAGTGGTTGAAAATCAGCTGGCGGGCGTTGGTTTGCATCAGCCGAATCAGGAGTTCCTGTAGGGTGAAGCCGGCCAGTACGTCCTTGGCCGCGTGGGTTTCCTGCGACAAATGAATCAGGCGCTCCAGGGTGCCGGTCAGTTCGGGCGTGTTGGTCAGGTGGGCGTTGTTATGGGCATCCAGGCGCCAGGGCGAATGGTCTTCGGCCAGCGGAAACCGCTCATTGAGCAAATCCACGGTGCTGCGGATGGTATCGGCGGGAATGGCCACAGCCAGGCACTGCGTGGGGTTGTCGAGTGTGGCTTCGGGGAAGTCGATTTCCATCAGTTGCTGCTCGCCTACAATCACCGACTCGCCCGGCAGGTAGTCGAAGGCGGGCTGCCCCGAGAGGTGCATTACTTTTTTGCCCCGGAGCATCGTGGTTAGCACCAGGCTGCCCATGCTCAGGGGCACGCGCTGGGCCGTTTGGTGGGTTTCGAAGATGTTGAGCTCAAAGGCGTCGAGCGAGTACACCGTGCGGTTTTCGACCAGGGTCGTCAGGTCGCTGGGGGCGTGCAGGGCGGGCAGGAGTCGTTGATTCAGGGCCATGGCAACAGGGGCTACAACACCGTCGGGAAACTTGCGACTATTCCCGAGCTTGTTGAGAGAATACTACATATTTTCCGGCAATTTCTAACGCTACCTTGTGAGTAAGTCATCACTCATAAACACCCGCCGCATGGAAACGTTAGAAAAACCCGTCACCCTCGTCGACCGTCCCCCGTTCAAATCGCACTACGACAACTTTATCGGCGGCAAATGGGTGGCGCCGGTGAAGGGTCAGTACTTCGAGAATCCGTCGCCCATCGACGGCAAGGCCTTCTGCAAAGTAGCCCGCAGTTCGAAGGAAGATATTGAGCTGGCCCTGGATGCGGCCCACGAGGCATTCAAAACCTGGGGCAAAACCTCGGCCACCGAGCGCAGCAACATCCTCAACAAAATTGCCAACCGCATCGAGGAAAACCTGGCCTTCCTGGCCGCCGTCGAGACGGTAGAAAACGGCAAGGCCATCCGCGAAACCACCTACGCCGACCTGCCCCTGGTTATCGACCATTTTCGCTACTTCGCCAGCGTAATCAGGGCCGAGGAAGGCAACGTGACCGAGCTCAACAGCACCACCGTTTCGATGAACATTCAGGAGCCCCTGGGCGTGGTCGGGCAGATTATTCCCTGGAACTTCCCGCTGCTGATGGCCACCTGGAAGCTGGCCCCGGCCCTGGCCGCCGGCTGCACCGTGGTGATGAAGCCTGCCGAGCAGACGCCCGCCTCCATTATGGTGCTCATGGAGCTGCTTCAGGATTTGCTGCCCGCCGGCGTGGTCAACGTCGTGAATGGCTTCGGCTTGGAAGCCGGCAAGCCCCTAGCCTCGTCGCCCCGCATCCAGAAGGCCTCCTTTACCGGCGAAACCACCACCGGCCGCCTGATTATGCAGTACGCGGCCGAAAACCTGATTCCGGTGACCATGGAGCTGGGCGGCAAGTCGCCGAACGTATTCTTCAAATCGGTGATGGATGCCGACGACGACTTTCTCGACAAGGCTATTGAAGGGGCCGTGATGTTTGCCCTGAATCAGGGCGAAATCTGCACCTGTCCTTCGCGGATGTTGGTGCATGAAGACATTTACGACGAGTTTATGGAGCGCGTCATTGCCCGCGTAAAGGCCATTAAGCTCGGCAACCCGCTGGACATGGAAACCATGATGGGTGCCCAGGCCAGCAACGACCAGTTCGAGAAAATTCTGAGCTACCTCGAAATTGGCAAGGCCGAAGGGGCCGAGGTGCTGTGCGGCGGCGATGCCTACCACCAGGAAGACGGGGCCTTATCGGAAGGCTACTACATTCAGCCCACTGTGTTCCGGGGCCACAACAAGATGCGCATCTTCCAGGAGGAAATTTTCGGCCCGGTAGTGTCCGTGACGACCTTCAAAACAACGGAGGAAGCCATTGAAATTGCCAACGACACGCTCTACGGCCTCGGTGCCGGCGTCTGGACCCGCGACGCGCATGAGCTCTACACCGTGCCCCGCGCCATCGAAGCTGGCCGCGTCTGGGTCAACTGCTACCACGACTACCCCGCCGGCGCGCCTTTCGGGGGCTATAAGGCCTCGGGCTTCGGCCGTGAAAATCACAAGATGATGCTGGCCCACTACCGGCAGAACAAGAACATGCTCATCAGCTACAGCCAGAAGCCGCTGGGCTTCTTCTAGGCCAAAAGTGACTGAGTGACCTGGCACAAAGGGGGCCTGGCAGCTGCACTAATAGGCCGCCAGGCTCCCTTTGCTACCGGTATTTCCAGCGCTGAAGTTGATGGATAACTAGGAAGCCGGCTCCGTCGCCTCGGCTTTGGGCAAGCTCACTGGAGTAAGCTCGGCGTCGAAGTAGGCAATGCCTTCGTCGTTTTTCTCCGCGGCGGCGTAGGCGCGGGCCAGGACGGGCAGCAGCAGCCATTCCTCGTCGTCAATCACGCGGCGCGCCTGCTCGATGATGCCGGCTTCCTTGGTTCCCCAAGCCAGCGGCCGGGGCTCAAAGTTGGTGTAGAACCGGTGCTCCTCATCAGTATCGCCAAACAAGGACACGCAGGGTGCCTGCATTCCCAGCTCGGCCGCCTGCCCTGGCAGCTCCTTGATGATCACCTCCTTCACGCCCCAGACGATGGTGCCGGGTTCTTCGTCGTCCTCGCCGCCGGGGCGCACGTCGGCCACGCAGGTCAGGGTGAGGGGATTCAGGTTGGTGATAATGCCCGGAATCAGCAGGCCGTTGCGGTACGCGTCGCCCTTCAGGGTCTGGGGCAGGCGGCTGGCAATGAACAGCACCGGCAACGACAGCACGATAAGAATGCCACCCCACACCGGGTGCTGCCACCAGCACAGCCCGATGCCCAGGGCCAGCAGCGCCAGACCTGCCGACCCCCAGCCCTGCAACAGGCTACGGTAGCGGTGGTGGTAGATGTCGTAGCGGCGCACTAGGCGCATGTCAGGCTCAATGTTCACAGCTCGTGAGGCCACGGAGTTGTTCAGAAATTCGCCCGGGTCGCCAATAGCTCTTTCCATATATGCGTAAAAGTAGTTTCTCCCGCAACGGCCTGGGCTACTGCCGGGTTACTGCCTGCCACGCATTTTACCTTCTTCCCTTGCCTGCTTATGTCTACTGCCCGCGTCCTGGTAACGCCCGCCGCCGAAGCCGTTATTGACCAGCTCCGCCAAGAGCACGGCCCGCTGATGTTTCACCAAAGCGGCGGCTGCTGCGACGGCTCCTCACCCATGTGCTTTGCCAAAGGTGAATTCCGCGTGGGCACCAACGACGTGTGGCTGGGGCAGATTCACGGCTGCGACTTTTTCATGAGCGCCGCCCAGTTTGAGTACTGGAAGCACACCCAGCTCACGGTAGACGTGGTGAAGGGCCGGGGTGCCAGCTTCTCGCTGGAAATTCCTCTGGGCGTCCGCTTCCTGATTCGCTCCCGCTTATTTACTCAGGAGGAAGAGCAGGATATGACCCCGATATATGATGGCGAGGAGTACCTGACGCGGCCCATGGAAGCATGAGTTTGGGCTCTGGTGAAAACAGAAAAAAGCCCCGGCAACTGCTGCCGGAGCTTTTCCTGTTTTATGCTTACTAGGTACTCTACCGAACCCGCACTGGCAAGCCTTCCAACTGAGCGTAGCTGAGTTTCCAGGCGCCCTTGGGGTTCTTTTTCCAGAGCAGGATAAAGTTGCCCTCGCCCACACCCATCGGCGTGCCCGGCGTGGTCGGAATTACGTCGACCTGGTAGGTGCCGCCTTCGTAGGCCGTTTGGGCGTCGGTGCCGGAGGAGGCTACATTGAGGCGCAGGTTAGAAATTGTGCCCATCGTTTCGCGCACCCAGCGGTTCGATACTTCCGATTTTCCCTGGAAGTGGGTTTCACCCTGCAGAAAGTGCACGTCGTCAGCAAACAGGGTGTCGAGCTGGATGGCGTTTTTGCTGTTCCAGGCGCTGATAAACTGCTGGTCGAGGGCCTGGGCAGTAACCGTGGTGGCGGGCGTTTCCGCGGTTTTGGTGCAGGAAGAGGCCAGAACTACCGTCAAGGGCATCATCCAAAGAAGGGACTTCATACAGTCTAGGGGTTTGATGGGGGATGGAAACAATTTCGCCGACTCCGGCACAGGGGCTGGAGTCGGCGAAACTAAGCTAAGCAAAGTCCGGAGTTACCAGCTCTTGCGACGTACTTCCGAGGTCGAGTAGGGCGTGTTACGGTCACCGTACGACTCGTTCGGGAGGTAACCAGCGGCTACCGGGCCGTTAGCAGCGTTCAGCATCATGGGCGTGTTGGCGGCGAAGCCATTGGCCATTACGGGATACTGCTGCTGTTGTTTCTGGGCCTGAGCGGCCAAATCGGCTTTCTTTTCGGCGGCGGCTACGCGGCGGGCCAGAGCGGCGCGCTCGGCGCGGGCTTCGGCGGCGCGGTTGGCGGCAGCCTGGTTGGCAGCAGCCACGCGGGCGGCTTCCTTACGCTTGTTGTCGGTGCGTTTACCAATGGCGTAACCTACGCCGGCACCTGCTACGCCACCTACTACGCCACCCACGGCGCGGTTGCGCTTATGAATGATGGCACCGGCAGCCGCGCCACCAAGACCACCAATGACGGCACCTTTCGCCTGCGGGCTCCATTTTCCAGTTTGGGCCTGGGCCATGTTGCTATACACAGCAGTGAAGAACATTACCAGGGCGAGAATCAAACTGACCTTTTTCATGACTTAAGTTCTTTACGGTTTCAGAACACTTCTTCAGTTGTGATGAGGTGTTTTGCAAGCACCGTGCCAGTACGGATACCGCTCCGGCCCAGTGCCAAAACCTATACGGATGAGAAGCTCGTCAGGATTTACTGCCTTTGCGCCTCAGCAAAGCGGCAGCCAGAGCTATTTTACCAACCAGCCGTTGGCGTCGAGCCAGTTTTGCAGCCGCTCGGTCCAGTTGTCCTTCGTGGTTTTGTTGTTCATGCCGAAACCGTGGCCGCCCTTCGGGTAAAGGTGCATCTCGACCGGCACGTTAGCCCGCAAACAAGCCTCGTAGAAGCGTAGGCTGTTCTGCACTTTCACGGTTTTGTCGTCGGCTGCGTGCACTAAGAAGGTCGGGGGAGTTTGGGCCGTAACCTGCTGCTCATTGGAATAGAGATTAATTTGGGCGGCCGGGGGCGTGTCGCCGAGCAGGCTCTTGCGGGAGCCTGCGTGGGCCAAGCTGTCGGTGAAGCTGATAACGGGGTAGAGCAGCACCAGAAAGTCGGGCCGCACGGACGTGTTGTCTTTGGGGTCGCCGACGGGGGTGGTGAAGTGAGTGCCGGCCGTAGCCGCCAGGTGGCCGCCCGCCGAAAAGCCCATTATTCCCACCCGGTTGGGGTTGATGCCGTACACCGTGGCCTGCTGCCGCACTAGGCGCAGGGCCTGCTGAGCGTCCATCAGGGGCGCAGTAGTCTTGTCAGGCTGGCTCTGGTCGTTGGGCAGGCGGTACTTGAGCACGAAGGCCGTGACGCCCATTTCGTTGAGGCGCTTGGCTACGTCGGTGCCCTCGTGGTCCATGGACAGGCGCACGTAGCCGCCGCCGGGGCAGATGATGACAGCCGTGCCGTTGGCTTTTTCCTTGGCCGGCCGGAACACCTGCAGCGTGGGCTGCACCACGTTGGAAACCCGCACTCCGCCGTTGGCCAGCGTGGTGGTCGATTCCTGCAAGTTGGTGGCAATGGAGTTGGGAATGGTGCCCGAATAGAGTGAAACAATGCTTTGGGCAGACATAGAATGGGCAGAAAACCCGAGTAGGGCAGCTAAAACCAGTGCTTTCATAGACAAACCGGGAGGTGAAAACCGAAAGTACGAGATGCGCCGGGCATTGCTACGCCATAACAAGACCCGCAGCGGCCTTTTTTAGCGTGGCCGAGCTGCTCCACTCGCGCAGGCGGCTCTGCACCGCTGCGGGCACGGGCTGGCCGGTGCGGCTTTGCAAGTCGGCGTAGGTTTCGATGAGCTTGCGGGTGTTGCGCAGGGGCGCGGCGGGCAGCATGGGTAGCAGCGTGTCCAGCAGCTGGCGCACCGCATCGTCGGTGAGTGGGTCGATGGCGCGGGTCTGGGCCAGTACGTCGGTCAGGCGCTGCAGGGGAGCAAATTCCACGGCCAGGATTTTGCCCAGCGCTTCACCCAGCAAGGTGGGCTGCAGGCGGCCGGCGGCAATGGCCGAGAGCAGGACTTCCAGGGCCAGAGCGCGGCACACCGGGGCGTTGTGCACGATGCCCATAGCCAGCAGGACCGAGGTGCTGTCATCAAATCGTGGACCCGGAACCAGCAGGGAATTGAGGAAATGCTGCACTACGTCGCGGCCTTCCGGGCCCTGACTGTCGGTGTGGCAGGCTGTGTGCAGCAAGTGCCAGTGCAGCGGCGCTGGATTATTGGGCAGCAGGGTGAGCAGAAACGGCAAATCGGGCTTTAATAACCACAAATAATAGTGGTTGGTGTGCGGCAGGCTAGCGTGCAGTGAATAGAGCAGCAGCGGGGACGGCGGACGTTTGCCGGGGAGCTTGGTAATGACGTTGAGTTCCTGCCAGACGGTGGTTACCTCCGGCTTTTCCTTGTTCCAGCTTTGTTTGTAAGTGTTGGACTTCTGCTCAAACTTCCACTCCGGGCTCCAGGGCTCGGCCACGCCTGGGCAGGTCGTTAGCGGCAACAACTCCGGCAACTGAGCCGTGGGGCGGCGGGTACGGCCCGCCACGGCCCAGAGCCAGGGTAGGGCTTCAGCCAGCGCAACAGGGGGCATAGCCGCCGGAGTCTGGCGGAAAGGGTTGAGCTGCCCGAATTTTTTGGCCACCGTCTGCACAACCGACGTCAACTCCCGGCCGGCTGGCGTCGGCATGGGCAGGGCTTGCTCAGCATCGGCCGGAGCCAGGAACCAGCCAAGCAAAGCACGCAGCTCGGAGTGCTCCAGTTCGGGTAAGCGTTGCCGGGCTACGGCCGTATCGGTTTCTGCCTGGAAAGCGGTGCGGGCCAGGGCAATGGCTAAATCGGCGGTATCGGGCGTATGGCCGGCCGCTTGGTAAGCCAGCAGCTTTTGCACCAGCACCGAGGGTGCCACCCAGTGCGGCGCGTGGCTGGGTGTACTCAGCAGCGGCAAAGGAGCACCAGCAGCTTGCAGACGGGCTTCGACGGCTGCCAGCCGCTGCTGCTCGACTTGCAACAGCGGGTCAGGGTTGCTGTACTGCTGGTCCCGGATGCCTACGTACGGCACTTTGGCCTGCGTAAAGCCCAGATACCAACTGATAAGCAAGGCCGACAGCAGCTCTTTTTGCCCATTGCGACCTTCTTTAAAGGTTGTTTCGCGCAGAAAAGTGGTGGTTTCTTCTTCTGTTTTGCCTTTCAGGCCCCAGGGTAGAATCTGGAGCAGGTAAGGCCGCAGCTGTTGAGCATACCCGGCCGGGTACTGCCCACGCAGGCGTAGCAGCCCGTCCAGCCATCGTTCCGCTGCCGCCGGCTCGTTTTGCTGTACCATCTGCCCGGTTAAAAAGAGCAGCTCGTGCCAGTCAGCTACCGGGGCAATGGCCGTAGCAGCCGAAATATCGGGCGCGAATTCGGCCACCGGAGCATAAGCCACCGCTGCCGTGGCTGCCGAATCGGGGGCGGCCACCAGAAAGCTAGCCAGGATGGTGCGGGCGGCGGCCGTGAGCAGGTCGGCGTAGAGGCTAATAGTGGCCGTCACTTCTTCGGCTTCTTCGGAGCTGAGTACCGGATTTTTGGCTCTCAGCAAGCCGGCCAGCAGCTTGGCGGCCCGCTCCTGCACCCCGGCATCGCCATTGGCCAGGGCTGAGGAAGTGAGACGGGCTACGGTCGGGGCCAGGTTGGGTTCCCGCTTTACGAGCTTCTCGAAGGCGCCCAATAAGGCCCGCAGCGCCGTTTTTAGGTCCTGGCGCGTCAGCAAGCCCTCGGCGTAAAGCAGCAAGGGCGCCGGTTCGAAGCCTGGGTTGGCCCACAGGTCCTTGAGCTGGTCCAGGGCAAAGTTGACGACCAGCGGCAGGGGATGAGCCAGTAGCTCAACCAGCTCGCTTTGCCGGGCCAGCCGCTCGGCGGCCATGGGCTGCAGGGCTACAAATAGGTTTTTAAACCACGTCAGCAGGGGCCGGCGGAAGTCGCGGCGCAGGGCCAGCAAGCTGCGGGTAAGCAAATCGGCTCGGTCGAGGTGACCCGCGGCGGCCAAGTCACGGATAATATCGAGCCAGGTGATAAACTGGGGCGGATGCTTTTCGCTCCAGTTCTGCCACGTAAGGGGCTCTTTCGACTGCCACCACTTCTTGTCCATCCTCAGCTGCACGCTGGCATTGTGCGAGTCGATGGCGGAGTCGAAGTCGAATACGAGCGGCAAATCCCGGGTGAGCAGCACCGTATCGGTGCTCAGTTGCTGGGCCACTAGTTTTTCGGCCTGAGCCGGCACCGGAGCGGTTTCGCACAGCGGTTGGCACAAGTCGGAAAGCAGGCCGGGCACCGAGCCACTGAAGAGGCGGGCCTCGTAGGCAATAATCTGCCGGTCCTCGAGCTGGCGCAATAGGCGGTAGCTGGGCTTATACCACTGATTGCTACTCGACCAGCGCTGCAGCCAGTCGGACACCCAATCGGGGCGAGTGTGCTCCAGGATCTGCCAGAAGTAGGGCTCGTTGGTCAGGTCGGACCACCAGCCCATAAAGTTATTGGCCAGGGCCTCCTTGCGGGAGTAGGTGCGCAGGCCGCTGAGAAACAGCATCATGCTCTGCTTCCGGGTGATGCGGCTGCCCCAGGTGTTGGGCTTGAGTTGCACCACCGCCTCCAGCTCTTTCTTGAGCTTCACAGTATGCTTGCGCACGGGGATAATGTCGGTTTTGGGCAGGGCCAGCAGAAAGGGCACCAGCTCCCGGGCGCTTTGATGCCGGATGATATACTCAAATGTTTCGACAGCAGACATAGTTAGAAAGTCAGGTAACAGGTAGATAATAAGCAGTAACGCGCCGGCCGCTTGGCGAGGCCAGGGCCGAAATAGTTAAGCAAAGCGCATCTGAGCGGCCAGAATGTGCTTGCAGGGGCCCCGCTGACCTTGCAGGCCACTAAACCACGGGCAGGTGCAGCGGGCCGGCTCGTTGCCGCCCACCAGCACAGTGTGCCACACGTCGGTACCGCGGACCCGGGCCTCGGTGCGCCCCCCGGCGCCCACGCCCACGAGCTGCACGTCGTCGGCGGCTTCGAGCAGGGCCCGGGCGTTTTTCAGGCGCGGATTCAAGCTTAGAATACGGCCCAGCTTGAAGGGCAAACGCCGATAGAAATGCTGGTTGTCGGCCAGGTCAAAGCCCAGCAGGCCCATGGCCGAGAGGCTGGCGCAGAGCCGGTCAACGGTGTTGGGAGCCAGGTCATTTTCCAGGGCAAACACACTGGGGTTAAACACCTCGTTGCCCCGGAACAGGCGGTTAGCGCCGGCCACCCACTCGGCCGGCAGTTCTTCCATCAGGGTGTCGAGTTGGTTGCCTTCCCCCGAAAAGCCCCGCCACACATCGGCCGACAAGGCCAGCATAAACCGCTGCCCGCCACCCAGCTCCAGCACGAAGGCCGCAGCCTGCCCGTCGGGTGTGGCGTATACGCGCAGGGCCTCGCAGAGCGGAAGCAAGCCCTCCAGCAGCCGCAGCCGGTGCACGCCGCCTACCCGCACGGCCCCGGGGCTGCCCACCGGTGAGAAGCTGGGCCGGGGCCCACGCAAGACCAGGAAAAAGTCGGTCTTGGCCGTGCCAGCGGGCAGGCCCTGTACCAACTGCAGAGCCTGAACCCGGGTTAGACGCAGCTTTTCCTCCATCACCGCCAGGTAGGCCTGCACGCTGGTTAGGCCCTTGATCCACCGCTCGGGCAAGGCTACTTTACGCTCCACTACCTTGCCGGCAGCCCGCTCCAGAGTCACTTCTTTGTCGCCGACGGACAGGATAACCGGCTCGGTGCGGGCAATGCGGGCCAGGGCATTCACCATGGGCTCGTTGAAGTCCACGTTGGTGGTGCCACTGCTGAGGAACTCTCCGTCGAGGGCTTCGGAGTTCAGGTCAAGGCGGGCGTAGACACCATTGCAGGACGAGAAGGCCTCGAAGCGGAGCTGCCCGGCCCCGGCCGTCACGATAGGGTCGCGCAGGGCGGCGCTCTGGGGCACGAAGCGGGAGGCCACCACTTTTGCTAAAGTGCTTAGGCCGCGAGCCGCCAGCCAGGAGTCGCGGAGGCGGCCCCAGAAGAAGCAGGCAGAACCAGTAGTGGTAGTGGCTTGCTCCTCGGCAAAAGCCGATAGCAGCAGAGAGTTGCCTTCCGGACGGGTTTCCAGGGTGGAAGGGCGGGCATAGGCATACGCAAAGTCAGACATGGCAAAGGCGTTGTTTTCGGACTCTAAGGTAAGAGCTTTGGGTTACAATTGCTAACTTTTTTAGTATATACTCAATCTGGTGCCCCCAGGTTTTGCTAGTTAGGTTAGTCGGGGTGGGGTGGGTTCGTTAGTGGAAATTAGTAGAAGGAGCGCAACGCGCCGCATTCAGGGGTAGATGCCTATTGTGCCCGTCCTGTCGACCGGCAGGAGACATCCGGCCGGCAATACTATATGATTAGCTCTGTAGCATCCGCAGCGAGATGTTGCCCGCTGGTTGGCAGGCTGGCCTGAAGTCTGGGGTGAGCCGGATGGCCTTTACGATATGGTTGAGCTGTGGGCAAACGATGCAGAACAGGTAAGAGAAGAAAAGGTTGGGTGCTAGGCAGACTTTATATAGCCAAAAGTTAATAATGGTTCTTTATACGGAGTCAATTCCGTAGTTGGCAAGGGCAAAACCCGTATTTGTCAGGTATTACCTAGCCCAAATGCCTCGTAAGCAAGGCTAGCCCCGGCTGTTCGGGGAATTCGCTCCACCTACCTAACCATTTCACCATTATGTTCTATCACGATAGAGAACTCCAGTACAAAGTCCGGGTTGAGAAGCCTAACGCCACATTTGCGCGCATGCTGCAGCAGGCCATTGGGGGCATCGAGGGCGAGATTCGCGTGTGTTTGCAGTACCTGTTTCAGGCCTGGGGCAACCGCGGCCCAGTAAAGTACCGCGACATGCTGCTCGAAACCGGCACCGAGGAAATGGCCCACATCGAGATGCTGGCAACGGCTGTGGCCCTGAACCTGGAAGGCGCTCCGACGAGCCTTAAGGATGAGATGGCCAAGGACAAGATGATTGGCGCCGTGCTCGGCGGCATGGACCCCCGCCACTTCCTTTCCTCGGGTCTGGCCGCTATGGCTGTAGACGCCAACGGAGTTCCGTTTAACGGCTCCTGGGTGGTAGGCAGCGGCAACACGGCCGCCGATATGTACGCCAACGTTATGGCCGAAAGCACCGGCCGCGTACTGGCGACCCGCCTCTGGGAAATGACCGATGACCCCGGCATGAAAGACATGCTCAGCTTCCTCATTGCCCGCGACACGATGCACCAGAACCAGTGGCTGGCCGTGCTCGAAGAGCTGGGCGGCGTGCAGGGCATCCACCCCATCCCCAACTCCTTCCCGCAAAGCCAGGAAGTGCAGGATTTCAACTACGCCTTCGTGAGTACCTACATCAACTCGGGCGATGGCAGCACGCCCGCCGGCCGCTGGACGGAAGGTCAGTCTATCGACGGCAAGGGCGAGTTTCACATCAAAAAAGCCCAGCCCCTGGGTGGGGAGCCCAAGCTTGCTCCGCCGGTACCGGAAGGCCACGCCCAAACCGAGCAGATGACCCTAACCGATACCATCATCGGCAACATTAAGGATACGCTCAGCTAAAAGCTAACTGCCGCTTGCGGCATTGAAAAGCCCCGTCGGCACTTGGCCGGCGGGGCTTTTTTGGGACCGGCACCCGCTGCCCGAGGCCTGCTGAGCCCATAGTACACGTTAGGCACTGGTGCCCAATAACGTAGGGGTAGGGGGAAAAATAAAAGGATAAAACCAGGGGCTGGGGGCAAGGTTGTTGTGTAGTAGGCTACGGTTCAGGTAGATATGCTGTGAATAAGCGCTTGAGGTATTAGCATAAAAGCGGGGCCGTACAAGAGGCGCGTAGCATAGGTTAGTAATTTATTTAGATGGAGTTTTGCGGGGTTATTCGCCTCGTACTTCTCGCTATACCTAGTGCATGAAACACTTTTACTTATTGGGCCTGCTGCTGCCTACGGCCGCCTTGGCGCAGGCGCCTACTTTGGTCACGCGCCTGCCTGCCGCTAACGCCCCGGCCGTCGCGCGCGACACCGAGGTGGCCCTAACTTTCTCCGAAGCCATGAGCACCCAAACCGCCGCCCCCGACGCGGTGCGCGTGGTCAGCCAGTGGCGCGGACTGCTGCCGGGTACTTACTCCGGCGGGGGCACCAATACCATCCGCTTCCAGCCCAATAAGCTGCTGCTGCCCGGCGAGCCAATGACGGTGGGCGTAACTACGCGGGCCACCAGCCGAGCCACGAGCACCATCGCCGTGCCCAGCCAGTACCAGTTTGCCGCCCAGGCTCCCGCTGGCAGTGGCCGCTTCGGCGCCGAGTTCGAATCCGTGAGCGTGGGCGCTACCCCCTACAGCGTGGCCGTAGCCGACTTTAACGCTGATGGCAAGCCCGACTTGGCCACGGCTAACAACGGCAGCAATACAGTAAGCATCCGCTTGGGCGCGGGGGCCGGCATCTTCACCGGTGCTGCCGATGTACCCGTGGGCTCTGCGCCACGTAGTGTGGCCGTGGCCGACCTGAACGCCGACGGTAACGTAGACTTGGCCGTGGCCAACACTGGCAGCAACACAGTCAGCATCCGTCTGGGCGCGGGTAACGGCTCGTTCACCGCCGCCCCCGATGTAGCTACAGGCGCTACCCCCTACAGCGTGGTCGTAGCCGACTTTAACGCTGATGGCAAGCCCGACTTGGCTACGGCCAACAATGGCAGCAACACGGTGAGCATCCGCCTGGGCGCGGCCGATGGTACCTTCACCACTGCCGCTGCCAGCCCCGCCGACGTGACTGTGGGCACTAGCCCCCAGAACGTGACCGTGGCCGATCTGAACGCCGACGGCAAGCCCGACCTAGTTGTGGCTAATAATGGTAGCAGCACCGTAAGCATCCGCATGGGTGCGGCCGACGGCACCTTTACCAGCGCCACCGACGTACCCGTGAACCTTGGCCCCAGCAGCGTGGCCGTGGCCGACTTCAACGCCGACGGTAACGTAGATTTGGCCGTGACCAATAACGGCAGCAGGACGGTGAGCATTCGCCTGGGCGCAGGCAACGGCTCGTTCACCGCCGCCCCCAACGTGGCCGTGGCCCTTGGCCCCTACAGCGTGGCGGTGACCGACTTCAACGGCGACGGCCGCCCCGACCTGGCCGTGACTAACGGCACGAGCAGAACGGTGAGCATCCGTCTGGGTGCGGCCGACGGCACCTTTACCGGTACCACCGACGTGGCCGTGGGCAATAACCCCCAGAGTGTGGCCGTGGCCGACTTCAACGCCGATGGCCGCCCCGACTTGGCCGTAGCCAACACCAGCAGCAATACGATAAACATCTGCTTCAACGGCGGCAGTACCTTCCCCGGCGACGTGGGCGTAGGCTTTAACCCCTACAGTGTGGCCGTGGCCGACATCAACGGCGACGGTAACGTAGACCTGGCCACGGCCAACATCAGCAGCAACACGGTGAGCATCCGCCTGGGCGCGGGCAACGGCTCGTTTATCGCCGCCCCCAACGTGGCCGTGGGCAATAGTCCCCTGAATGTGGCCGTGGGCGACTTCAACGCTGATGGTAAGCCCGATCTGGCTGTGGTCAACCAAAACAGCAGAACGATAAGTATCCGCCTGGGCGTGGGCGATGGTACCTTCACCAGCGCTGCCGACGTGGCCGTGGGCATTAATCCCCAGAGTGTGGCCGTGGCCGACCTAAATGGCGACGGCTACCCCGACTTGGCGGTTGCCAACGCCAGCAGCAATACGGTGAGCATTCGCCTGGGTGCAGGCAACAGTACCTTTATCAGCGCCGCCGACGTGGCCGTGGGTACGAGTCCCAGCAGCGTGGCGGTGGCTGATTTCAACGCCGACGGTAAGCCCGACCTGGCCGTGAGCGTCAACGGCAGAGCGGTGAGCATCCGCCTGGGCGTGGGCGACGGCACCTTTA
The DNA here is from genome assembly GCF_022919135.1 of Hymenobacter cellulosivorans. NCBI lineage: Bacteria > Pseudomonadati > Bacteroidota > Cytophagia > Cytophagales > Hymenobacteraceae > Hymenobacter > Hymenobacter cellulosivorans. The sequence goes on from NZ_CP095049.1 coordinate 2,270,660, forward strand.
CGAGTGCCGCCGACGTGGCCCTAGGCAATATCCCCCAGAGTGTGACCGTAGCCGACCTGAACGCTGACGGCCGCCTCGACTTGGCGGTAGCTAACGGCGGCAACAACACAGTGAGCATTCGCCTGGGTGCAGGCACCGGCACCTTCACCGGCACCACCGAAGTAGCTGTGGGCTCTACTCCCCGCAGAGTGGCCGTGGCTGACCTGAATGGCGACGGCTACCCCGACTTGGCGGTGGCCAACGGCAACAGCAACACAGTGAGCCTTCGCCTGGGTGCAGGCAACGGCACTTTTACCGGCACCACCGACATGGCCGTGGGCAACAGCCCCAACAGCGTGGCCGTGGCCGACCTGAACGGCGACGGCCGCCCCGACTTGGCGGTGGCCAACGCCAGCAGCAACACGGTGAGTATCCGCTTGGGCACAGCCAGCGGCTCGTTCTCTGGTACCACCGACGTAGCCATGACCGTGGGGAATAACCCCCAGAGCGTGGCCGTGGGCGACTTCAACGCCGACGGCTACCTGGACCTGGCCGTGGTCAATAACAGTAGTGCCACGGTGAGTATCCGCCTGGGCGCGGCCAATGGTACGTTCACCAACGCTGCCGATGTGGCGGTGGGCACGAATCCCTTCGGTGTGGCCGTGGGCGACTTCAACGGCGACAGCCGCCTCGACCTGGCTGTGACCAACGGCAGCAGCAGTATAGTGAGCATCCTCTCAGGCACGGGCAACGGTACCTTCACTACTGCCGACGAGCTGTTTGTGCGCAATAAACCCTTTAGCGTGGCGGTGGCCGACTTCAACGGCGACGGTCGTCCCGACCTGGCTGTGGCCAACAGCCACAGCAGTTCGGTGAGCATCCGCCTGGGCGCGGCCGGCGGCTCGTTCACCAGCGCCGCCGACCTGGCGGTGGGTAATAGCCCCAAAGTGTGGTGGTAGCCGACTTCAACGCCGACGGCAAGCCCGACCTGGCCGTAGCCAATAACAGTAGTGCCACGGTGAGCATCCGCCTGGGTGCGGCCAATGGCACGTTCACCAGCGCCGCCGATGTGGCGGTAGGTACTAATCCTAGCAGTGTGACCGTGGGCGACTTCAATGCTGACGGCCGCCCTGACCTGGCCGTGGCTAACGGCGGCAGCAACACAGTGAGCATCCGCCTGGGCGCGGCTAACGGCACGTTCACCAGCGCCGCCGACGTGGCGGTAGGTACTAATCCCAGCAGTGTGGTGGTAGCCGACTTCAACGCCGACGGCAAGCCCGACTTGGCAGTGGCTAACGCCAATGGCAACTCAGTGAGCATCCGCCTGGGCGCGGGCGGCGGCTCGTTTACCGGCACCACCGACGTGAGCGTAGGCCTTAGCCCCAGCAGCGTGGCCGCAGCCGATGTAGATGGCGACGGTGACTTGGACCTAGCCATAGTCAACAGCAGTGGCAACTCAGTGAGCATCCGTTTCAACATCGACGGTGGCAATAACGCCGGCCCCTTGCCGGTGGAACTGACTTGGTTCACGGCCCAGCGTCAGGACGCGCGGCAGGTGCAGCTGCGCTGGGCCACGGCCCAGGAACTGCACAACGCCGGTTTCCAGGTGGAAAAGAGCCGCGACGGCCGCCGCTGGCAGCCGCTGGGCTTTGTGTCCGGCCAGGGCAGCAGCACTACGGCCCACCAGTACAGCTACCAGGATGCCGAAGCCGGCGCGGCTTACTACCGCCTCGTGCAGCAGGACCAGGACGGCAATGAAACAGCATCCCCGGTGCGCTACGTAGCTGGCGGCAAGACCCCAGCGCTACAACTCTTCCCCAACCCAGCCACGGCTGCGGTGCAACTGCTTGGCTCCGACGCCACGGTCGAAGTGCAGCTGCTGAATCTGCAGGGCCAGGTGCTGCGCCGCCTGCCAGCCGGTACCACGCAGCTGGAGCTGCAGGGGTTGCCAGCCGGACTGTACTTGGTGCGCTGCGGTCAGCAGGTGGCCCGCCTTGTAGTCGAATAAGCTTGCCTACTCCCTACTTGAAAAAAGCCCCATCGGCAGTTGGCCGGCGGGGCTTTTGTATTGAGGCCGGAAGGCTTAGAAGCTACGCTCGTAGCTAATAGCGGGCAAAAACGGGAAGAGGCTCAGCTGCTTGAGCTGCTTGGTGCCTTCCGGGGTTTGGTTATAATAGATGTAGTAGGGGTTGTGGCGGCTGTAGACGTTGTAAGCGCCCAGGCGCCAGATTCGCTCCCCATGCCGCACAGGCTTGGTAAAGGTGGCTCCTATATCCAACCGGTGATAGGCCCGCATGCGGAAGCTGTTTTTAGGCCCGTAGAGTTCCGCCGCCAGATAGTCGTAGCGGTTTATGGGGATGTACGATTTCGGTGTGGACCCGTAGCTCTGGCTGATAACGCTGTAGTTACCCTGGGCTAGGGTCAGGGCATTACCAGTGCCGTACACCCAGGTAGCCGACAGCGTAATGCGCGCACTCAGGGCGTAGATACCCACGATGGAAGCATCGTGGCGCCGGTCGTACTTGTAGGGGTACCACTGCTGGCCGTTAAGCTGGTCGAAGCGCCGCTCGTTGCGGGCCAGGGTATAGCCCACCCAGCCGGTCAGGCGGCCGGTTTTGCGCTGTACCAGCACTTCCAGGCCCTGTACCCGCCCCCGGCCGCCTGTCACCACCTTGTCCTGCCAATCCTGGGAGCTGTTGTAAAAGGTGGCGCCCTCCCGAAACTCAATCAGGTTGCGTAGCTGCTTGGCAAAGGCTTCCACGCTGATTTCCAGCCCCCATTTGGTAAGCGTGTGGGCCACGCCCAGGGCTACCTGCCGGGCCCGTTGGGGCGCCACACGGGCTGTGGCCGGCACCCACAAGTCGGTGGGCAGGCCCGCGCCGTTGTTAGAAAGCAAGTGCAGATACTGCTGCATCGAGGCGTAAGACGCTTTCAGGGCCGTATGCTCGCCCACTAGCCAGGTGGCCAGCACCCGCGGCTGCACACTGCCAAACGAGCGGCCCGCCACGGCGTAGCGCACGGCCCGCACCCCCACGTTGGCCGACAGCCGCGCACCCAGCCTGATTTCATCCTCGGCGTACACGCTCAGCTCCCGGGCCGCCACCTTGCTGGAGCCAAAGGTTGTATCCCGGGCGGCCTGGGTGGTGCGGGTAGTGAAGTAGTTGACGCCGGGCGTGAAGCCGTGGCGGATAATGCTGCTCCCGAACCGCACCTGGTGCCAGGGGCTGGGGTAATAGTCGAAGTCGGCTTTGAACTGCGCGTCCTGCACCCCCGACGTGAATTCGGCCTCACTGTCCTCGTTGCGGGTGCTCCCCGGCGTACTGCTCTCCAAATGGTAATACTGGCCGTTTTCGTAGTGGAAGCGGGTAAAGGCCAGGGTGGCATTACCAAACAGGCGGGGCGTCAGTTCCCGGTTCCAGCGCACCGAGGCTAGGGCATTGCCGAAGCGCAGGTCGCTGCCGCCCTGGTAGGTGTAGCTGCCCTGGGGGCTGGGTATGGTTTGGGGCTTTTGGGTGATGAAGAGCCGGTCGCCGCCCAGGTAGAGCGCGGCAAAGACCTGGTCGCGGGGAGTAAGCTGGTGGCTGACCTTGGCACTGGCATCATAGAAGGAATAGCCCACCACGCTGTTGCCGCCGGAGGACCGGGCGCTGGCCAGCCGCGAAAACAGGTCCAGGTTGCCGCGCCGGCCCGAGACAAGAAAGGTAGTCTTGCCTTTGTTCAGAGGCCCTTCCAGCGAGAAGTGCGTCGCCAGCACGCCCACCCCGGCCGAGCCGCTCAGCTTTTGCTTGTTGCCTTCCTTGAGGCGCACGTCCAGCACCGAGGAAAGCCGGCCGCCGTAGCGGGCCGGAAAGCCGCCCTTAATCAGGCGAATGTCGCTGATGGCGTTGGCATCGAATACCGACAGGAAGCCTCCGATATGGCTCACGTAGTAAATCGGCACGTCGTCGAGCAGGGTCAGGTTCTGGTCGGGGGAGCCGCCGCGCACGTACAGGGCCCCGCTGCCTTCGCGGCCGGCCTGCACGCCCGGCATGAGCTGAAAGGCCCGCAGCACGTCGGGCTCGCCCAGCAAGGCCGGCAGCTTCCGTAGCTGGGCCACCGGAATCTGCAGGGTGCTCATTTCCACCCGGCGCTCCAGCGGAGCTTCCTGCGAAGCCCGAATTCGCACTTCCGCCAGCTCATTGTCGGCCGTCAGGGCGAAGGCCCGGGTGGCTGTCTGGCGGCCCGAAAGGGTAACGGTTTGCCGCTGATACCCCAGGTAGCCGGCCGTGAGCCGCACCGAGTCCTGGCTGGGCAAGGTCAGAGAGTAAAAGCCGGCCGCGTTGGTGGTGGTGCCCGTAGCACTACCGGCCACAAATACGGCCGCGCCCAGCAGCTTTTCGCCGGTCCGGGCGTCGCGCACGGTACCACTGAGCGTGATGCGGCTTTGGGCCAGGCTAGGGCAGCGGCCGACCAGCAGAAGCAGCAAAACAAGGCCTCCAGCCCGCAGAAGCCGGCTGTGGCAGATACAGTAACAGTAGAGCGCCATCTTAGCGGGGGCGTAGGCGTTGGGTGTTCTGGGAATAGCCCGCCACCACCCCGTAGCCGCCGGCTACATTGGAGTACATGGTGCTGGGGTCGCCCAAAAACAGCAACTGATTTAAGTTGTAGGTGTCGCCTTTGGTGCCCTGGTTGTAGAGGTGCCGGGTCCAGCTTTTGCGATACTGATAGTAGGCCCGGCTCACCGTGCGCAGCACCAGGAGCGGGTCGCGGGTGGTGGGCGGGCCGGATGAGCCGCCGCCAGTGTGGCCGTGGGTTAAAAAGGAGCCACGTAATTCGAACGCCTGTCCGTTGAAAAGCCGATCCGAAAAGACCAGCGACTGGGGCTCAAACTCCTTATCATCTTCGGCAGCCAGCGCCGCGTTGCCCCGCACATCGAGCGTGAGGCCCTGGTTTTCCTGGTAGCAGCTGATTTCGTAGAAATTGGTCTGGGCAGCCGGGTCCGTGAATCGTACGACAATGGTGCCGAGTAGCTCGTTGTTGCGGTCGGTGCCGGTCGGGAAGGAGTACCAGGCCTCGTCGATAGGCACCCGGGTGGGTATCGTGTCGGAAGCCTGCGCGGTGGGGTAGCCCTCCAGATCGGCTTGCAGGGTGTAAGGGGCTAGGCTGGCGGGCTTGCTGGGCAAGGAGTACAGGCCCTTACCCTCACTTGCCAACAGCTCGGCGGGCCGGCCCGGCTGCAGCAAATACACCTTCGCCGTGGAAAGCACCCGCGACGACGAATCCAAGGTGCTCGTGACGCGGCTGACCTGCACCCGAAATACGCTGTCGGGCGTCAGAATGGAATTGAGAACCAGCTTCTTCGGCGGCTCGGGCAAATCGGCATCAATCTGGTCGATGCAGCCGGGCAATACGACGGCTCCACCCGCAAGCAGAATAATGACACACTTACTTAAAACTCGCATAAGAATTGGGCTATACTACGCTAGACAGCCCCATAACGCGGAGAAGAATCGGCGTAGTGTAGCCCGGGCGGCAAATTGCTGAGTCTGGCTTCCTCCCTGCCCGGTGGTATTGCCTAAACCGAGCGAGGCGGCCAGCATGTCGCGTGAGGCTTGCAGGTGGCGGCAATGGTTGTCGTACGGTTCGTCGTACAGGACGGGGTAAGGGAAGAGATAATAGGATAAAACCAGGGACCGGGGCAGCGGGTAAGCGCGCTGTGTAAAAGGCGCCGAGCCAAGTAGATAGGGTAGCAGTAAGCAGCGGGAATATGAGAAGAAATGCGCGATGCTACAACGGCAGCCGTTCGTAGGATAGCAATATTCTTTGCCAGACCTTTACCGGCTTATCTGACTTACGCGCTTCTTATCCTATTGCATGAAACACTTCTTCTCTTGGCGGCTGGTTCTCAGCCTCTGCTGCTCGTTACTGCTCTTTACTCGGCTGGCTTCCGCCCAGGTGCTAAGCGGCACTTTTGATGCTGGTTACAGCCATTCGGTTTCTATCCACCCTGATGGTACGCTCTGGGCCTGGGGCAGCAATGACAACGGTCAGCTCGGCGACGGTACCCTGACCCAACGCTTCAGCCCGGTACAGGTCGGCACCGCCACGACGTGGAAAAGCGTGGCCGCTGGCAGCAATTACACCGTGGCCCTTCAGGCCGACGGCACCTTGTGGGCCTGGGGCAGCAATAGCAACGGTCAATTAGGCGATGGTACTCTGACCACTCGTACCAGTCCGGTAAAAATCGGGGGGAACGCTACGTGGAAAAGTGTCAGCGCCGGCGACAGCCACACGGTGGCCATCCGAGCGGATGGCACGCTCTGGGCCTGGGGCAACGGCGCTCAAGGCAGAGTAGGTAACAGCTCTACCAATGGCACTAATTTTACTACTCCGGTGCAAATCAGCACTGTTGCTACCTGGCAAAGCGTCAGCGCCGGCGGCAGCCATACCGTGGCCCTACAAGCCGACGGCACGCTGTGGGCCTGGGGCTCCAACAGCCACGGCCAGCTCGGTAACGGATCCACCACCAACATATCTTCCCCGACGCGAACTGATTTTGCCACGTGGAAAAGCGTGGACGCTGGCGGTAATTACACCCTGGCCATCCGGGCCGACGGCACGTTGTGGGGCTGGGGGTCCAATGTGAACAGCGAATTGGGCGATGCTACCCTGATCAGCCGCACCAGTCCGGTGCGTATCAGTAGTGTTGGCAGGTGGACAACGGTGGAAGCGGGCGGCAGCCATAGTGTAGCTACCCAAGCCGACGGCAGCCTGTGGGCCTGGGGGTCGAACACCTTCGGCCAAGTAGGTGTGGGCTTTACTTCCGGCCATGTAAGTACCCCTATGCAAATAAGTGCCTCTAGTACGTGGGTCAGCGCCGTGGCCAGTGGCAGCCACACCGTGGCCCTGCGAGCCGACGGTACCCTGTGGACCTGGGGCCAAAATGCCTTTGGCCAACTCGGTACGGAGAGTAACTCCCGTACTTATATAGCTACTCCATATCCTATTGAGCCAACAGTTACCACGTGGCGAACCATTAGCGCGGGCGATAGGCACACTCTAGCGATAAAAGCGGATGGCACGTTGTGGGCCTGGGGCAGCAACTCAGATGGTCAGCTCGGCGATGGCACCACTACCCGTCGTACGGTGCCTACGCAAATCGGCACCGCCACCACGTGGCAAAGCGTCAGCGTGAGCTACGGCCATACCCTAGCGATAAAAGCGGACGGCACGTTGTGGGCCTGGGGCGATAATACTAACGGCCAGCTCGGCGACGGCACCACCACTGGGCGTACGGTGCCTACGCAAATCGGCACCGGTACTACGTGGCAAAGCGTTGGCGTGGGTTACGGCCACACGGTGGCGCTGAAGACCGATGGCACATTGTGGGCCTGGGGTAACAACTCCGACAGCCAGCTCGGCGATGGCACCACTACTCGTCGTACGGTGCCCACGCAAATCGGCACCGCCACGACGTGGCAAAGCATCAGCGTGGGCGGCTTCCACACCTTAGCGATAAAAGCGGACGGTACGTTGTGGACCTGGGGCTACAACTTCAACGGCCAACTTGGCGATGGCACCACTACCCGGCGTACGGTGCCTACGCAAATCGGCACCGCCACCACGTGGCAAAGCGTTAACGCGGGCGACAGACACAGTGTAGCGATGCGCACGGATGGCACATTGTGGGCCTGGGGCGACAACTCCGACGGCCAGCTCGGCGACGGTACGACTACCCGGCGTATGGTGCCCACGCAAATCGGGACCGCCACGACGTGGCAAAGCGTTAGCGCGGACAACTACCACACCCTAGGGATAAAAGCGGACGGCACGCTCTGGGCCTGGGGGCGCAATGAGGTAGGCCAGCTAGGTGACGGCACCACTACCCCGAGTAGGACGCCCACGCAAATCGGGACCGCCACCACGTGGCAAAGCGTTAGCGCGGGCACCCACCACAGCGTAGGGATAAAAGTAGACGGCACGCTCTGGGCCTGGGGAAACAATGAAAACAGCCAGTTGGGCACTACAGACTACACAGCTACCTACATTCTCACCCCCCGCCAGGCCGATGCGGCCCTTGTTACGCTCAGCTTGGCGGCTTCCCGCAGCTCCTTTAGTGCCGGTATCCGCCCCAACGGGGTGCTGGTTATGTGGGGCGAGAACAGCCGCGGTCAGCTCGGCAATGGGACCACCTCCTTTACCGCCAACAGCCGGCCCATGCCGGTAGGCACCGCCACCAGCTGGGTACAGGTCAGCACCGGCAGCAGCCACACGCTGGCCGTGCGCGCCGATGGCACGCTCTGGGCCTGGGGCAGCAACAGCCAGGGCCGCCTCGGCGACGGTACCCAGAACGACCAAGCCAGCCCGGTGCAGATTGGCACTGAAACCAACTGGACCCAGGTGAGTGCCGGCGAGTACCACAGCGTAGCCTTGAAGGCCAACGGGACGCTCTGGACCTGGGGCTACAACGTCGACGGCCAGCTTGGCGACGGTACCCTGACCCAACGCCTTAGCCCGGTACGAATTGGTACGGGTACCAACTGGGTGCAGATTAGCGCCGGCAACAACCACAATTTGGCCGTGCAGGACAATGGTAGCTTATGGGGCTGGGGCAACAACGGAGCCTACCAGCTCGGCGACGGCACCACCAGCCGGCGCAGCAGCCCCGTTCAGATCGGCACGGCCACCAGCTGGGCCAGCATCAGCGCCGGCAACACGCATAGCACGGCCGTGCGCGCCGACGGCACGCTCTGGACCTGGGGCAGCAACGGTAGTGGCCAACTCGGCGATGGCAGCAGCGCCAGCACCCAGCGTACCGTGCCCACGCAAATCGGCACCGGCACCTGGACGCAGGTTAGCGCGGGCTTCTTTCACACCGCCGCCCTGAAGTCCGACGGTACGCTGTGGACCTGGGGCTATAATGACGGCACCGGCCAGCTCGGCGACGGTACCACCGTGAGCAAAACCAGCCCCGTGCAGGAAGTTACCCTGCGCACCGACTGGCGGCAGGTAGCCGCGGGTCAGTTTCACACCCTGGGGCGTACCCCGCAGGCCTTTGGCTTTTTGAGCACGGGCCTCAATAGTGCCGGCCAGCTCGGCGACGCCACCACCACCCTGAGCACCCGTTTCGACCGGGTTAGCCCGTTGCTGTCGGTGCAGCCGCTGCCCGTCGAGCTAACGACTTTCACTGCCCAGCGCAGCGGTCCGCACCAAGTAACGCTGACCTGGACCACGGCCCAGGAGTGGAAGAATGCCGGCTTTACCGTGGAAAAAAGCTACGATGGCCGGCAGTGGCAGGCCCTGACCTTCGTGCCCGGCCACGGCACCAGCACGACCGCCCACCAGTACCGCTTCCGTGACCCGGAAACCAACGCGGCCTACTACCGCCTCGTGCAGCGCGACACCGACCAGGCCGAAACCAACTCGCCCGTGCGCCGCGTAGCCGGCGGGGGCGAGGCGGCTGTGTTGCAGCTGCTGCCTAACCCGGCTACCACGAGCGTGCAACTGCTGGGTGCCGCCGCTGGGACTGAAGTGCAATTGCTGAACCTGCAAGGGAAGGTGGTACGCCATTTTGCCGCTGGTGCCACGCAGTTGGAGCTACAGGGGTTGCCAGCCGGGCTTTACTTGGTGCGCTGCGGTCAGCAGGTGGCCCGCCTTATAGTCGAATAGGCACAGAAAACTAGCTGCAATAAAAAAGCCCGCTGCGTGCAGCGGGCTTTTTTTGTGGTGCCTTACTCCGTCACCCAGGTTACTTTCTCCTCAATGGGCTTGCGCAGGTTGCGGCCGGGCTGCTGGGCTACGTAGCCCAGGTAGAAAAAGCCGAGCAGCTTATCCTCGGGGCCGAGGCCGAAAAAAGGCTTGGCTTCTTCCAGGTAGGTGATGCCGCCCGAGCCCCAGTAGCCGCCCAGGCCGTGGGCCACGGCCGTCAGGTGCAGGTTTTGCACGGCGCAGGCCACGGCTTCCACTTCCTCGATTTCGGGCAGCACGTGGTGGCGCTTCAGGCCGATGGCAATGACGTGGGAAGCCAGCAGCGGATTCTGCGCCAGCTTCTGGGCTTTCTTCTCATCCACAAACTCCCCAGCCTGCTGCCGGTACAGGTTGGCCTGAAACTCGGCCAGCTTCGCCAGCCCAGCGCCCTTGAACACCACGAAGCGCCAGGGCTCGGTGCGCTTGTGGGTGGGGGCCCAGTTGGCATTCTCCAGCATCTGCTGCACAATGTTGTCGGGTACGACGTGGCCGGGCTCGAACTGCACCGTTTGGATGCTGCGCCGGGCCCGAACAAGGGCGTCGAACTGGGCGGGAGTAGGTAAGGCGGTTTGGGAAGTATCGGACATCGGGAAAGGAAAGTTTGGGAAGAAAACACTAAACCCCACCTTCTTCAAGAGAAAGTGGGGTTTGACTTAGTGGGCCGGCAGCAGCTTGGGGTCGTCAGGACCAGGGTTGAGGCGGTCCTGGTCGTGGTGGCCACCGTGCTCGTCGTCGGGCTTGTAGTTGGCTTCCATTTCGGCCAGCTTGGCTTTGCCGTAGGCCAGGCGAGTGATAAGCACGTAGAGCACCGGCACGATAAAAATGGCCAGAATCGTAGCCGAGAGCATGCCGCCGAGCACCGTCCAGCCGATGGTCTGCCGGCTCTGGGCCCCGGCGCCGGAGGCAAACACCAGCGGCAGCACGCCCAAGATAAAGGCCAACGAGGTCATGACGATGGGACGCAGCCGCAGACGCACGGCTTCGAGCGTGGCATCGACCAGCGGCATGCCCTTATCTACCCGCTCCTTGGCAAACTCGATAATCAGGATGGCATTTTTGGCCGACAAGCCGATCAGCGTAATCAGACCAATCTGGGCGTAGACGTTGTTGGTGAGCTTGGGCAAAAACGTGAGGGCCAGGATAGCGCCGAAAGCGCCCAGGGGCACGGCCAGCAGCACCGAGAAAGGCACCGACCAGCTTTCGTACAAGGCCGCCAGGAACAGAAACACGAAGGCAATGGACAGGGCGAAGATGTAGACGGTTTGGCCGCTGGCCAGCTGCTCTTCCCGCGTCAGGCCTGAGAATTCGTAGCCGTAACCCTGGGGCAATGACTGGGCCGCTACCTCTTTGAGGGCGTTGATAGCGTCGCCGGAAGAATAGCCCGGGGCGGCGTTACCGTTGATTTCGGCCGAGCGGAACAGGTTGTAGTGCGAAATCAGCGGGGCCGACTCGGTGCGCTTATAGCTGGTGAGCGTGCTCAGGGGCACCATGCCACCCGAGGAGTTGCGCACGTAGTACTGACCCAGGTTCGAGATGTCGGCGCGGTACATGCTGTCGGCCTGGGTCACGACGCGGAAGTTGCGGCCGTACACGGTAAAGTCGTTCACGTAGGCCGAGCCCAGGTAGGTGCGCAGGGCCGTGCCAATGTCGGAGATGGATACGCCGAGCTTCTTGGCTTTTTCTCTATCAATCGTGAGCTGGTAGCCGGGCGTGTTGGCAGTGAAGAAGGAGAAGGGCGCCGCAATTTCGGGCCGTTTGCGCAAGGCACCTAGAAAGTTCTGGAGCGTGGCGTCGAAGTTCTTGATGTCGCCGCCGGCCTCGCGCTCCTGGAGCACGAAGCTAAAGCCGCCGGTGTTGCCCAGGCCCGGAATAGCGGGCGGGGAAATAACCACCACGTTGGCTTCCTTGAGACGACTCAGGCGCTGGGTGACCGTCGCAATCAGACCCTGGAGCTGCACTTCTTTGTCTTTGCGGTCTTCCCAGGGTTCGAGCTGGCAAAACACGGTGCCGCTGTTCGACTTGGACGAGAAGTTTACCGCGTTCAGACCACCCAGACCGGCGTAGTGCCGGATGCCTTTGATCTGGCCGAGCTCCTTCATCACCTCGTTCAGCGTGTTTACGGTGCGCTCGGTCGAGGAAGCTTCGGGTAGGTTGAAGGTCACGATGAGACGGCCTTCATCTTCGGTCGGGATAAAGCCGCCGGCCTTGTTCTTGAACAAAAGCCCCGTGCCGGCCACAATGCAGACCAGAATGATGACCACCAGGCGCGAATTCTTGATGCCGCGCTGCACGCCGTTGCCGTACTTGCCCGTCACCTTGTCAAACCAGGTGTTGAACTTGTAGAAAAACTTGTCGAGGCCCCGCGAATTTTCGTCGCGCTTGTGGGGCTTGAGCAGCAGCACGCACAACGCCGGCGTGAGCGACAAAGCCACGAAGGCTGAGATAATCACCGAAATGGCAATGGTAATGGCAAACTGCTGATAGAGGCGGCCGGTGATGCCGGGAATAAAGCCCACGGGCACGAACACCGCCGCCAGAATCAGGGCAATGGCAATAACGGGAGCGGAAATCTCGCGCATGGCCGCCAGCGTGGCGTCCAGGGGCGAGAGGCCCCGCTCGTTCATGTTGTGTTCCACGGCTTCGACCACCACAATGGCGTCGTCGACCACAATCCCGATGGCTAGCACGAAGCCGAACATGGTCAGCGTGTTAATGGTGAAGCCCAGGGGAATAAAGAAGATAAAAGTGCCGATGATGGACACCGGAATAGCCAGTACCGGAATCAGCGTGGAGCGCCAGCTTTGCAGGAACAGGTACACCACGATGATGACCAGCACCAGGGCCTCGACCAGCGTGTGCAGCACCTCGTTGATGGACACTTTCACCACCGAGGCCGACTCGAAGGGAATCACGTAGTCGAGGTCGGTGGGGAACTGCTTTTTGAGCTGGTTCATGGTCGTTACCACGTTCTCGTAGGTATCGAGGGCGTTGGCGCCGGGAGCCTGATACACGAGCAGGTAGGCGGCGCGCTTGCCGTCCACGAAGGAATTGGAGGCGTAGTTGAACTTGCCCAGCTCCAAGCGGGCCACGTCCTTGAGGTAGACCACCGAGCCGTCGTCGGGCCGGGTCTTGACCACGATGTCGCCAAACTCTGCGGTACTCGTCAGGCGGCCTTTCACGAAGACGATGTACTCAAACGTCTGCCCGGTCTGGGCGGGCGGGGCCCCGATGGAGCCGGCCGCAATCTGGGCGTTCTGCTCCTGAATGGCCGCCGTCACTTCCTGGGCCGTCACGCCCAGTTGGCTGAGCTTATCGGGGTTAAGCCACACCCGCATCGAGAAGTCGTCGGCCCGGCTCACGATGTCGCCCACGCCCTTGGTGCGCAGCAAAGCGTCCTTGATAAAGACGTTGGCGTAGTTGTCGAGGAAGGTGGTATTGTGCGAGCCTTTGGGGGCGTACATAGCTACCAGCATCAGAATGCTGGGGTTCCGCTTGCGCACCACCAGGCCCAGGCGCTGCACTTCCTGCGGCAAGGTCGGCTGGGCAATGCCCACGCGGTTTTGCACGTCGAGGGCGGCGATGTTGATGTCGGTGCCCACCTCGAAGTTCACCGTCATGCTCATCTGCCCGTTGCTGGTGCTATTGCTTTGCAGGTAGGTCATGCCCGGCGTCCCGTTTACCTGCACTTCCACGGGCGTAGCCACGGTTTGCTCCACGGTTTGGGCGTCGGCGCCGGTATAGGTACCACTCACTGATACCGTGGGCGGCGTGATTTCCGGATACTGCCCCACGGGCAAGCTCAGGATGGCCAGCACCCCGACCAGCACAATCACCAGCGAGGTGACAATGGCCGTAACGGGGCGCCGAATAAAGGTTTCTGCAATCATTAGTGCTGCTCTTAAGGCTGTTTAGGTCTTCGCTAAGGCTGTTTTAGTGATACCTAAGGCTATTTCGGTCTTAGCGAAGACCATTTGGGCATTAGCTAAGGCTGTTTTGGTCCTAGCTAAGACCATTTTGGTGATCCGTATGACCAAAACAGTGATTCGGATCGGTGTTTCGGTGATTGAAATCGTCGAAACGGTCGTTTTGGCAAGGTCAACCACCCCGCCCTTCAGGCATCCCCTCATCTAAGGAGAGGCATGGGGGTTACTTAGCGGCGGTGGGCGCTGCGGCCGGGGCGGCGGTCGTAATCTGGCCCCCGTCGCGCAGGCGGTTCAGGCCCTCGGTCACGACTTTGTCGCCTTCCTTGATGCCTTCCATAATCACGATCTGGTCGCGCAGGCGGGGGCCGAGCTGTACCTTGCGCTGGCGGGCCTTGCTGGAGTCGCCGGCAATGAAGACGAAGTTTTCACCCATCTGCTCCACCACAGCCTTGAAGGGAATAACGAGGCGGCGGCCCGACTGCCGGTTGAGCACTCGCAGCACGGCGCTCATGCCGTCCTTGAGCTGGCGCTTGGGGTTGCTGAACTGCACTCGAATCTGCACAGTCCCCGTTTGCTGGTTGACGCCCCGGTCGATGGCCAGGATCTTGCCCGGCTCAGTGTAGCGGGTACCGTCGGGCAGCACTAGGCGGAAGGTCGAGTCGCCCCGGCCGCCAGCGGTGCGCTGCAAGTCTACGAAACGAGCCAAATCCGACTCGGTAATCACGAAATCCACGCCCATCGGGTCCTCCCCGCTGATGGTGTTGAGCAGCGTCGAGCCCGGACTAACCTGGGAACCCAGGCGCACCTGCGAAATACCGATACGGCCCGAGAACGGGGCTGTAATCAGGGAGTAGCTGAGGTCGGTGCGGGCCGCGGCCACGCCGGCCTGGGCCACTGCTACCTGGCTCTGGGCCGTGGCGTAGGAGGTCTGGGCGTTATCGACGATCTGGCGGGCAATGGCGTCTTGCTGGGCCAGGCGCTGGTAGCGGTCCAGGTTCACTTTAGCGTTTTGCACCACGGCCTGGGTGCTGCGCAGGCCCGCCAGGGCCTGCTGATAGGCGGCCTCGTACTTGCGCCGGTCGATTTCATAGAGCGTTTTGCCCTTCGTCACCACGTCGCCTTCCTTGAAGAAGATGCCGGTAATGAAGCCCGCCACCTGGCTGCGCAGCTCCACGTTATTGATGGCCACCACGGTAGCCGGATACTCGTCGTAATACACCGCGTCGGTGGTGCGGGCGTCTACCAGGGTTACGGGCGTAGCTGGCGGCGGACCGGCGGGCTTGTCGGCCTCTTTGTTGCCGCAGCTGGCCATAAACAGCAGGCCGGATGCGTAGGAGAGGGCAAGAATCGTTTTTTTCATATTCAGGTTTGCGTAGAGCTCAGAGGTCAGAACTCAGAGCTTAGAAGCAGGAAAGGCAGAAGCGGAGTGCCGCGAGTTTCGGTCAGACTGCCAATACAGTCTAAGCCCTAACTTCTCGGCTCTGAGTTCTAATAAGCAACGGGCAGGCTGCCCTGGGCACGCAGCAGGTCGACTTTGCTGCTGAGCACCTGGAACAGGGCGCTGTAGTAGTTGAGCTGGGCCGTGCGCAGCGTGGTTTGGGCCACAATCACGTCGAGGTAGGTCTTGATACCCTCGCGGTACTGCAAATCCACCACCGAATACACTTCCTTAGACAAGGCCAGGTTGCGCTGCCCGATGAGGTAGTCGGCATAGTAGCCCTTGTAGGTAGCCAGGGCCTGCTCAAACTCGGTGTTGATGCGGTTGCGGGTAGCTACGATGTCCTGGTCGAGGCGCTGGTCGGTGAGCCGCTCGCGGCGCAGATTCTGCAGGCGCCGCCCGCCCTGGAAAATCGGTAGGCTCAGCTGCAGGCCAGCGTAGGAACTGGGGAAGCGCTGGCTGTAGAGGTCACCGAAGTTGTTGTTCTGGAACACCGAGTTGTAGTTGCCAAAGGCCGACAGCGCCGGCAGAAAGCCCCAGCGGTAATAGCTGATCTGGGCCTGCTGCAGCACTTTCTGGGTTTGGAGCTGCTGTATTTCGATGCGGTTAGCCGCGTCCAGGGCCACTGCCGTGTCTACCACCGCGTCTTGCGTCAGCCGCAGGGTGTCGTACTGCAGAGCCAGGGGCTGGGCGCCGGCTAGGCCCATGAGTTCCTTCAGGTAGGCCGACTTAGCCTTGATAGCCTCCACTGCCTGCTTTCGGGCTACGATGGAGTTATTCAGCGAAATTTCGGCCTGCTTATAGTCGATTTTATCCACGATGCCCACGTCGTAGCGGGCCTTGGCGTCCTTTAGGCTGCGCTGGAGCCGCACGATGTCCTCGCTGAGCACGTCGAGCTGGCGCTGGGAAAGCAGCACGTCGTAGAACGCCTTGCTCACGTCCGACACCACGTTGATGCGGACGTTGGTAGAATTCTGTTGGTAGAACTGCCGCGACGGCCGGGCGCTGCGCAAGGCCAGCTGCACGTCATTGTTGTAAATAGCTTGGGTGGCGCCTATACCAATAGTGGACGTGTTGCGCAAACCAATCTGGCGCGGCACGTTTACGCCCTCAGCGTTGGGAAACACCGTGTAGGGCAGCTGGAAATAATGCTGGCCGGTGGCGTTAAGGTTTACCTGGGGCAGCCAGCCGGCCAGCCCGATGCGGATGGTGGCCTCGTTGGCTTCCTCATCGATGCGGGCCTGACGCAGTAGGGGCTGATTCTGAAGGGCAAACTGGAGGCACTGTTCCAGGGTGTACTGGCTGGTGGTTGGCGGCGCGGTGGGCTGCGCCAAAGCCAGGAAGGGGGCAAGCAGAAAAAGGCCAAACAGTGACCAGACAGCTTGTTGATTTTTTTTCATAGCGGGCAAACTAAACGGCTCCGACAGGAGCCGCACACGGGTGTTGGTCCCTGCGCAGGCAGGGGGCACGGAGAATAAACGTAGTGTGCCGGGCGCGGGAGAGGGTGGGAGCCCGGCGCGGCGGTAGGATAGGTCGGCATGCAGCCTACGCGGCGGTCTGGGGCCCGGGCGCGTGGTGCTGCGGAATAAGAAAGCAGCTGGCACGTTTTGCCGCTGCCGGCCGCCCACCGCGGGCGGAGGCGACCAGAAGCCTGTTAAACCGGAGTGCTCAAGAAAAGTTATGCCGCTCAGCTCTCTTTTCCGCGCGGTACCGGGCCGGCCTTTGCAACGGCTTCAAAGTCGGGGCGGGGAGTGGGGGTTGCACGCGACCTACATTTTTCAGGACTGTATCCCGGCGGGCCGAGCTTTCGTATGCGGCTCCAAGAGCCGACCTTTCCACCCCTATGCAACTATTGTCCCCATCCCCGCTGGTCGATTTATCCTACCGTCCCGATTTGCATATTCTGGTAATGCGCTGGCTGAACACGGTGGAAGAAGCCGAGGCCAAGCGTATCTACCAAGCTGTGGAAGTAACCGCCGAAGACCAGGAGTGTCGGTTTTGGTTGATTGACGCCCGCCGCCGGCCCAGCTTCAATGCCACCGTTACCCAGTGGGTTTTCGAGGAGCTGGCACCCAACGTAGTCGGCCGCTTCGGGGGCCCCCTGCACTTTAGCTACCTCGTGTCGCCGGAGCACTTGGCGGGCGCCCAGGAGTTCTTGCGTACCCACGTAACACCCCACCGGGCGGCCTTGCCCTACCGCCTGCACTACGCCACCGATGAAGGCACCGCCACGCAGTGGCTGGTACAGGCCCAGACCGTGCCGACGGCCCAATAGCACCCTAAAGGCCCTTGGGCCAGAAGAGTAAGCTTTTCCTGGCTCGTCCATCCACTTCGGTAATGGAGTATAAAATAGTTTTAACAGCAGCGACCTACTAGCCCTGGGCTGGTAGGTCGCTGCTGTTAAAACTAAAGTGCTGGCAGCTAATAAGGCCTTACATAAACAGCTTGCGCAGGGCCCACAGGCTCCACACAATCACCATCAGGCCCACGCCCACGAACATCCAGCGCGTGGGAATGCGGCCGGTCAGGCGGGCGGCAAATGGCGCAGCGGCAATACCGCCTACCACCAGGCCCAGGATAATCTGCCAGTGAGTGATGCCGATGGTGGCAAAAAAAGTAACGGCGCTGGCAAAGGTCACAAAGAACTCCGTGACGCTGACCGAGCCGATGACGTACTGCGGCGTGCGGCCCCCGGCAATAAGGGTGCTAGTAACCAATGGACCCCAGCCCCCGCCGCCGAAGGAGTCGAGAAAGCCGCCGGCCGCGGCCAGCAGCCCGAGTTTCTTGTGCTTGGTGCGGGCTTTACCGGGCTTGCTGAAGGCTTTGGTCAGGATACGAGTCCCGAGCAGCAGCAGGTACAGGGCCAGCAAGGGCTTGACGTAGGCCCCATAGGTTTCGCCGAAGCGGGACAGCAGATAAGCACCCGTAATGGCCCCAAGCACACCCGGAATCAGCAGCACCTTGAACAGCTTCTTATTCACGTTGCCGAAGCGGTAGTGGTGGTAGCCCGAGGCCCCGCTGGCAAACATTTCGGCGGTATGAATGCTGGCACTCACGGCCGCCGGCGCAATGTTAATGCTCATCAGACTAATGGCTGTCACGACGCCGTAGCCCATGCCCAGCAGCCCATCCACAATCTGGGCCCCGAAGCCAATGGCCACGAAGATGTAGAACATCCGGGCATTGGAAGCTACGCCCCAGACCTGGTCCCAGGTGACGTAATACGAGAGGATATTAAAGACCAGCATGCCGGCGAAGGCCAGCAGAGAGGCCGTGGCAATCTTGCGCCAGCGCGCCGCCGCCGGCGACTCATACGCTGGCCCACCGGCCAGCTCGGCCGTCACGGCGTTTAGCGACTTGACCTTGTTAGCAAAGTCGCCGGCCAGCTTGCCCCGGATGATGGTCATGTGCTGCAAGACTTCCTGCAGCTCGTTGGGCAGGGCATCGGCCAGCACCG
The DNA here is from genome assembly GCF_022919135.1 of Hymenobacter cellulosivorans. Lineage (NCBI taxonomy): Bacteria > Pseudomonadati > Bacteroidota > Cytophagia > Cytophagales > Hymenobacteraceae > Hymenobacter > Hymenobacter cellulosivorans. Next base: position 2,289,183 of record NZ_CP095049.1, read on the forward strand.
TGCGCAGGCGCTTGGCCACCGTGGGTGACTTGCCGTTGGTAGAAATGGCAATTTTCAGGTCGCCTTTCTGTACGATGGAGCCCAGGTAAAAGTCGCACTCGTCGGGCGTGTCGGCCACGTTGCAGAGCAGACCCAGGTCGGCGGCGTGGGCCTTGATGCCGCGGTTGAGCACCGGGTTGTCGGTGGCCACGAAGATGATATCGTGGCCTACCAAATCGACATGGGTGTAGGCGTGGTGACGCAGTTGCAGCTGCGGGTGCTGCTCGGAGAGCAGCAGGATGCCGGGCAGAAACGTCTCACTGACCACCGTAACGGCCGTGGCCGGGCTGTTGCCCAGAATGGCGGCCAGCTTTTCCAGGCCTACGGCGCCGCCGCCCACCACCAGCACCCGAAACTTCTCCAGCTTCAGGAACACCGGAAACAGGTTGTTGCCAGCCGGGGCAGCCGTGGCGGGCGGGGCCAGCGGAGGCAAGGCTACTTCGGAAGGAAGAGGCAAGGTCATGGAAAGGTGATTGGCAAACGAAAGAATAGGAGCAGAAAGGAGCGGAGCAGACAGAACCCGGCGCTAGGCGTGGAAGTTCTGTCCGTGGGTGGTAGTGGCCACGACGCCGCGGCGCACCACGAAGTCGCCGAACCGTTCGGCGGGCTGCCGCTCGGCGGCGTAGGCTTCGAGCAGGGGCGTGAGTTCCTGCAGGATTCCGTCCTCGTCGAGCATCTCGCGGTAGAGCTTGTTGAGCCGCTCCCCGGCGTGGTTAGCCCCTAAGTATAAGTTATATCGGCCAATTGCGCGGCCCACCAGGCCGATTTCGCCCAGGTATGGCCGGGCGCAGCCATTGGGGCACCCCGTCATCCGAATCAGGATGCCGTCGTCGGTCAGGTTGTTGGCCCGGATGACCTGGTCAATCCGGTCGAGCAGCTGCGGAAGGTAACGCTCAGCTTCCGCAAAGGCCAGGGAGCAAGTGTTTAACGCAACGCAGGCCAGGGCGTTAAGCCGTAGCGTAGTTTGCTTTTCGGTCTTGCTCCACACCCCGTTTTCCTCCAGAATAGTCTGCAGCCGGGCCCGGTGCTTGGGACTTACGTTGGCAATGGTCAGGTTCTGGTTGCCGGTCAGGCGAAACTCGCCGGTGTGGAAACCGGCAATTTCACGCAGGGCGGTTTTGAGTAGGTAGCCCGGCTTGTCGTACACCCGGCCGCCCTCGATGTGCAGCGTCACGTGGGCCTGTCCGTCCTTACCGCCGCTCCAGCCGAAAGCATCCCCCGAGGTTTCGAAGCGGTAAGGGCGGGCCGGAGTTAGCGCGTAGCCCAGGCGCTGGTGCAGTTCAGCCACGAAGGCGTCGAGGCCGAATTTGTCGATGGTGTACTTGAGGCGGCTAAACTTGCGGTTTTCGCGGTTGCCCCAGTCGCGCTGAATCGTCAGTACTTTCTCGCACACGTCCACCACTTTATCGGCCGGTACGAAGCCGATAAGGTCGGCCAGGCGCGGGTACGTTTCGGGCATCCCGAAGGTCATGCCCATACCGCCGCCGATGGCCACGTTGAAGCCCAGCAGCTGGCCTTTGTGCTCAATGGCAATCAGGCCAATGTCGTTGGCAAACACGTCGGCGTCGTTGGTCGGCGGCACGGCCAGGGCAATCTTGAACTTGCGGGGCAAATACGTCTTGCCGTAAATCGGCTCGAAGTCTTCCTGCTCGCCCTCATTGATGGCGCTGGAGTAGGTCGATTCGCCGTTCAGCCACAAATCCCAGTAGGCCGTGGTGCGGGGCGTGAGGTGGTTGCTGATGGCCACCGAGGTTTCGTACACCTGCCGGTGCAATTCGGATTCCTGGGGATTGGAGCTGCACATCACGTTGCGGTTCACGTCGCCGCAGCCCGCTATGCTGTCCATCAGCACCTGGTTGAAGCCGGCAATGGTCTGCTGTAAGTCGCGCTTGAGTACGCCGTGGAGCTGGAAGGTCTGGCGGGTGGTGAGCTTGATCGTGCCGTTGGCGTAGGCGTCGCTCAGGGCGTCCATGCGCTGCCACTGGTCGGCCGAGGCCACGCCGCCGGGCACCCGCACCCGAATCATGAAGGAGTAGAGCGGCTCCAGTTTCTGGCGTTTCCGCTCACTTTCCAGGTCCCGGTCGGTTTGCTGGTAGGAGCCGTGAAACTTAATCAGGTGGGTGTCGTCGGGGTTCAGAGCACCCGTCACCCGGTTCTGCAGGCTCTCGTCGATGGTACCGCGTAGGTAGTTGCTAGCGTCCTTGACGTGCTCGACTTCGGAAAGCTTTATAGTCTCAGCCATTACGGTTGGGGAGTTACGGGGGAAGGAGAAGCAGGCGTAGGCGCCGTGGCTACGGCGGGCCGCAAATCGAAATTGTGGAAGTAGAAAAGCCGGATGGTGTGTTGGTTACGGTACACATTGCCGGCCGGCAGCTGCTGAAACAGGTGCATGTAGCCGCCCTGCAGCTGGGCGTGCTTGTTGACCTGATACACCAGGCCCGCAAACAAGCGGTTCTGGTCGAAGTAGTTGAGGCGGATTTCCTTGCCGAAATTCATCATCACCTCGTTGTTCAGGAGAAACTGTACCCCGCCCGGCTCGAAGCCACGCTTAGAAAGAGGCAGAAACAGGGCCGCGTTGTAGCGGGTGCGGTAGTTGAAGTCGAACTCGTCGAGCCGCTCGTTGCTGCGAATCGTGCGCCGAAACCGTTCTTCCAGCCGCACCCACTGCATCAGCCGGGCCTTCGGGAATTTAGTAAACCACTGCACCTGCTGCCAGGGCCGGTGCTCGGCCTGCCCGATGGTGCGGGCCCCGTCGGGGAAGTGGTGCACGTAGGCGTAGCCCCCGGTTAGGCGCACGTCGTCGGTGAGGTAGTAGGTCAGCCCGAAGCGGGCCACGCTTTGGAAAGCCGACTCCACAAAATGGTCGTGCAGGCGCAGGTGCAAATCGGTCCAGGAGCCCCAGTGCTGGGAGAAGCGGGTCTGGTTGAACACGCCCAGCCAGGTCTGCTGCTCGCGCACGTACTCCTTTTGGGCATGCAGCGGAGCGGCGGCCAGTAGGAACAGCAGGATGGTAAGCAGTGGCAGGCGTTTCATGGCAGAAATGGGTTAAAAGCTTGAAGACCGAGGCTAAATCGTTGTCATGTCTCCTGCTGGACGACAGGACGTTCTTTTTCTGTTGTTTCTTCGTTACCGGATTACCGTGTTGTCAAACGTCAGGGCCACGTAGTAGAGGCCGCCAATGGTGGGGCCGGCGGCGTACTGGATGTAGCGGTTGTTGAGCAGGTTGGCGCCGCCTACTTTGATGGTGGCTTTCACGGCCGGAATCCGCACGTTTACCTGGGCATCCACGGTCTGGTAGGCGGGCACCTGGCCGTTGGCCAGCGGACTTTCCCAGAGGAAGGAGCTCTGGCGGCGCCACACCACGTTGAAGCCCAGGTTGCGCACTACTTCGCGGTTGCCGAAGTTGAGGTTGGTGGCCCACTTGGGCGTGTTGAAGCCCGTCACGAAGATGTCAGACTGCTCGTTGGTGCGGATGTCGTTGTAGCTCACGTTGCCGCCCACGGTAAACTTCTGGAAGAAGTTGTAGGTCAGGCCTAGCGTGGAGCCGTAGCTGCGGTACTTGTTCAGGGCGTTGGTGTACACGCGGTACCGGTCCTGGCGGGCACCGCGGTTGCTGGTCAGGGCGGCCAGCACGGCTTCGTCGGTGCCGACCTGCACCTGTTCCCCGGCGGCATTTTTCGGCACGCTCACCTCCACCTGGCCCAGGAAACCGGAGTACACATTATAGTAAGCGTCGGCATCGACGGACACGCGGTTGTCGAACAGCACGCTGCGGTAACCCACTTCGTAGGCATTAATCTGCTCGGGCTGCTCGGTGGGCAGGTTGCCGACTTGCAGCAGGGCGCGGTTGGCCAGCGCGGCGCGGGTGCGTTTCTGGTCGGTGGTGCCGGTGCCGTTGTCGGCGGCCACGGCCTGGTTCACGGCCGCGTTGAAGGTCGAAATGGAAGCCAGGGTGTAGGAGTTGTCGAGGTAGTTCAGGCCTTCATTCACGCGGGCCAGGCCGCCCACGCGGCGCACGTTGCCGTTGTTGACGAACGACAGGGCCTCAAACAACGACGGGAAGCGCCAGCCGTTTTGGTACGACGCCCGGAAGTTGTGCTTGGCTGCCAAGGTGTATACGGCCGCCACCCGCGGGTTGAGCTTGGGGTTGAACTCGGGGTTGTAGTCGGCCCGGAGCGAGGCGGTCAGCTTGAGGCGGTTGCTGAAGAACTCCCGGCTGGCCTGCACGAAGCCGCCCACTTTCTTGTAGTACTGGTTCTGGCCGCCGGCCTGGGTGCGCTCGGCCAGGGGCTTGCTGAAATCCACGAAGTTGTTGCCGTCGGGAATCACCTCGTAGAGCCGGGAGTCGGCCCCGATGAGCACGTCGGCAAACTTGACGCGCGGCCCCAGGTTCCAGATGGCCTCGGTGTGGTAGGTGTGGCTGCGCTGGGTGAGGGCCGCGCCGCCGGGCACGGGCGCACCTTTCACGTTCACGCCGCTGTCCCAGTTATTGGTTTTCACAATCTGGTTTTTCAGCTCGTTGAAGGCCGCGGTGCCGGGCACGGCGCGGCCGGCATCGGCGGCCACGCGGGCCTGCTGCATAGCGTCGGGCAGGGATGCTCCCGCGTTGAGCTGACTGAGCAGCGCGGCGCGGAACTTGTCGCCCCAGCCCGTGCCGGTGCCGGCCACGTTGGTGGTGCTGGTCGCGCCGTTCTGCAAATCCAGGTTCAGCGCCAGCGGGTTGAGGTTGTAGGAGTCGCCGGTGTCCTCGATGAGCATATAGGCCCGGGCCGTGAAGTCCTGGCCCTTGAGCTCCACCTTGTGATTCTGCACCGTCACGCCGTCGAGCTGAATCTTGTTGCCGCGCTGAAACACGCCGTCCATCAGCCCGTAGCGGTAGCCGTAGCTTAGCTCCAGCTTGTCGGTGAGCTTGTAGTGCAAACTGGCATCCACCTTGGCGTTGCGCACGATGGGGTTGGTCAAATCCCGCTCGTAGTAGCCGGTGCGACGCACGTTGAAGGTTTCGGTGCGGCCGTTGTAGGGAATGGTGATGGCCACGTTGCCGGCGTTGTCGTCGCCGTAGCGGTTCCAAAGGTCGGCGGCGGGGTTCTGCTCGCCGCTGAGCTCGGCAAAGCGCGGGTTGGCCGACGAGGCCGTTTGCGGATTCTGGTCAATCTGCGTGTTGGCCAGCCAGTCGGTGCCGCGCAGAAAGCTGCCGTTCACTTTGTAAGCCCAGCGCTGCGACGCGCCCAGCACCTGGGCCCAGCGCACGGCCGTTTCGGTCAGCACGCTCGGGTCCCGGTCGATGCCATCCACGTGGTTTACGCCCACTTTTTGGTATACGCTCAGGCCCTGGTAGGTAAAGGGGCTCTTGGTCGTTAGGTTAGCCATGCCGTTGATGGCGTTCATGCCATACAGGGCCGAGGCCGCGCCGGGCGTGATTTCCACGCTGGCAATATCGAGCTCCGTGGGCCCAATGGCGTTGCCCAGCGGCACGCCTAGGGTGGCCGCCTGCATATCCACGCCATCGACGAGCTGCATGAAGCGGAAGTTGTTGGGGATATTAAAGCCCCGGGTGTTGGGTACCTTAAAGGTGAGGCTCGACGTGGTCATCTGTACGCCCTTCACGTTTTCCAGCGCGTCGTAAAAGCTCGGGGCGGGCGTTTCCTTAATAGCCCGGATGTCGAGCTTCTCAATGGCTACCGGGGAGCGAAGCCGGCTTTCCTCCACCCGCGAAGCCGATACCACCACCTCATTGGTCAGCACCGCCCGCGACTCCAGGGCCACCGACAGCGGGCTGGTTGCACTCACAATTTCCACTTCCTTGGCCTCGTAGCCCAGCATGTTGAAGACGAGGGTAAACGGAAACTTCAGCTTCGACTTCAGGGAAAACTTGCCGTTGGCGTCGCTCAGCACACCGGTCGTGCCGTTCTTCACGCTGATGCTCACGCCGGGCAGGGGCAGCTGGGTGCCGTTTTCGCGCACCACGCCGCTGATGGCAATAATATCGTCCTGGGCGTGGGCCGGGGCCAGGCTGGCCGCCACTAGCAGCGGGGCCACAATAGAAGTAGTAACTATTTTTCTCATGATCTGGAAAGCAGGATTGAAAGGAAGAGGCAGGCGGCGCGGGTCGGCCACGGCTGGTAGGCCGCCCGGTTTTCAGGCGCGGCTACAACAACATCGGTTCGGGCAAACCAGAGCAGGCAGGCTGGCCGAAAGGAAGCGAGGCAGGCAGTAGGAGTGACTTTTTGAGCAGGTCGAAATCCTACCCTTCGGGCCGCGTCTCGACAACTGTTTGGGGTTAATACACATCCTCCAGGTAGCGGCGCTGCTTTTTGAGCACCCGCAGGTAGTCAGCGGCGTCTTCGGCCGAGCAGTCGGCTTCGCGCTGCACCACTTGCTTGAGGGCCTCCTGAATGGCCGAGCCCAGGCGGGCCTTGTCGCCACAGACGTAGAAGTGGGCCCCGTTTTCGAGCCAGCCATACACGTCCCGGGATTTTTCCAGCAGGCGGTGCTGTACGTAGATTTTCTCGGCCTGGTCGCGGCTAAATGCCACGTCGAGGTGGCGCAAGGTGCCGCGCTTGAGGTGCTGCAGCCACTCGGTCTGGTACAGGAAGTCGGTGGTGAAGTTGGGGTTGCCAAAAAACAGCCAGTTGCGGCCCTCGGCCCCCAGCTCCACGCGCTCCTCCACAAAGGCCCGGAACGGAGCCACGCCCGTGCCCGCGCCCACCATAATGATGTCGGTAGCCGCGTCCTGGGGCAGCTTGAAGTACTCGTTGCGCTCCACGAAGACCCGGGCCGTATGGTCAATTTCCAGCCGGTCGGCCAGGTGCGAGGAGCACACGCCGTGCTTGGTGCGGCCGTGGGCAGCGTAGCGCACCGCGCCCACCGTCAGGTGTACTTCCTCCGGGTGTACCAGCAAGCTGCTGGCAATAGAGTAGGCCCGGGCCGGTAAGGGCCGCAGCACCGCCGCTAGTTGCTCGGCCGACAATTCGGCCGGAAATTCGCGCAGCAGATCGGCCACGTCGCGGCCGTAGACGTACTGTTGGAGCTGCGGAATATCGGTGACAATGCCGGCCAGCGGCTTGTGCTGCGGAGCTATGGCGGCGTAGCGCTCCAGCACGTCGCGGGTCAGCACCGAGAGCTCCAGCTTCTGCGTCAGGGCCGTGCCCAGCTCAAACTCCACGCCCGAGAGCTGAATGGGGGCTGCGCCGTCCAGCCGGGCCGTTTTCAAGACTTCCTCCACCAGCGCTTCGCCGTTGCGCGGCACCACTGACAGGGCGTCGCCGGGCTCGTAGTGCAGACCCGAGTCGACTAAGGACAACTCGATGTGGTAGGTTTCTTTGCTGGAGCCACGGCCGTTAAGCTGAATCTTTTCCAGCACCGTAGCCTCAAACGGGTTGTGGTGGGAATACTGCTCCGGGGCCGTCAGTATTTCGGTGGCGGTTACGTGGCCGTTGCCACTTACGTGCCCACCATTGGCTGCTGAGGTTTCGGCGGCAATGACGTTGAGCACCCGGTCGGCCCACTGCTGGGCGGTTTCCTGGTAGTCCACGTCGCACTCGACCCGCTCCAGCAGGCGCCGGGCCCCGAGTTCGGCCAGGCGCTCATCGAATTCCCGGCCGGTCTGGCAGAACTGCACGTAGCTTTTGTCGCCCAGGGCCAGCACCGAGTAGCGCAAATCGGGCAGTTTAGGGGCGCGGCTGCTGAGCAGAAACTGGTGTAGCTCCTCGGCCGCCACCGGCGGCTCACCCTCACCCTGAGTACTGACCACGAGCAAGAGCTGCTGCTCAGTTTTAAGGGTGCGAGTGGCATAGTCGTTCACGTCCTGTACCGTTACTTCTACGCCGCGCTGCTTGGCTTTTTCGGCCGTCTGCTGGGCTACTTTCTTGCTGTTGCCGGTCTGGGAGCCGTAGAGAATCGTGAGCTTGGAGGCAGCTGTTGGGGGTACGGCGGCCGTTTGCGGTGCTGCCTGTACCTGCAGGGCGTTCTGCACCTCACTGCGGCCCGCCGAAGTGCGGCCGTAGAAATAACCGCTCAGCCAGATTAGCTGCTGGTCGGAGAGGCCCGTGGTCAGGCGCTGCAACGTGGTATCGTCGAGGCCCAGGGGCAGCGTCTGGTCTTGGGAAAGAAGGCTCATGGCTAGCGGGAATAGAATGCGGAAAGAGTAGGCTAGGCGGGCGTTATTACTTAAGGCTCGACCTGACGTTTTTTTATGATCAGGCCACTTCGGCGTAGGAAAGCAGTTCGGAAAACACGGTCGGCACTCCTGCATCAGCCTTGGCCAGCCGGGCTACTTCGCCGATGATAATGATGGCCGGCGCCCCAAGGCCGGCTGCGGCAGCCCGCTCCGGCAGCTGCGCCACCGGGCCTGTCACGAGGCGGGCCGTGGCGAGGGTACCGTTCTGCACAATGGCCGCCGGAACCTCGCTTTGCCCGTTCTGGCTGAATATTTCCACGATGCGCTCCAGTTGACTCAGACCCATCAGAATAACGGACGTGGTGCGTGAGCGGGCTGCCTCCGTTACGGCCGCCGACAGCTCGCCGGTGGCCGTCGTAGCTGTGATTACTTGGAACCCTTCACTAGCGCCGCGGTGCGTGACGGGGATGCCCACGCTGCCCGCCGCTGCTACGGCGCTGCTGATGCCGGGCACGTAGTCGGTGAGCAGGCCGTGCTGCTCGGCGTAGAGCATTTCCTCCCGGCCCCGGCCAAACACAAATGGGTCGCCACCCTTGAGCCGCACCACGTGGCCGTATCGCCGGGCGCTGTCCACGATGAGGGCGTTGATTTCATCTTGCCCATAGCTGCGCATACCACGGCGCTTGCCCACGAAAACTTGTGGGGCCCCGGGCCGCACGTAGCGGAGCAGGTCGTTGTTGGCCAGCGCGTCGTAGAGCACCACGTCGGCCTCGCCCAGCACCCGCACACCTTTCAGCGTGAAGAGCTCCGGGTCGCCGGGGCCCGCGCCAAGCACGGTCAGCCGGGGCAGCAGAGGAGAAGGGAAGTTGGACATGGTACGGTGAAAAGGAAAGATGTTGGTTGTCATGTCGGCCAGCGGGAGACATGACATTCTGAGGGCTGCTTTAAATCGTGAAGCCCAGGGGCTCGGGCACGAAGCTGTTCTGCATGGCCTCGACCATGCCGGCGGCCAGCGTGTCACCGCTGAGCTCATCAACCAGGATAAAGGCACCGGTGGCGCGGTTGTGCTGGTAGGAATCCACCACGAGCGGGGCAGCGGTTTTGAGGCGGATGCCCACGATGTCGTTGAGCTGGGCCGATTCTGTGGCCGCCCGGCCAAACGTGCGCACGTTCACCTTATAAGTAATAGCCGCCACCACTGCCTTGACCACGGCCGAATGGTGCTGTACCAGCAGCTTGCGGCCGGGCCACAACGGACGCTCGTCCATCCAGCAGATAGTAGCTTCCACCTCTTTGGCCACGTGAATCTGGCTGCCCACCGGCACGATGGAGTCGCCACGGCTGATGTCCACGTCATCGGTCAGGCGCAGCACCACGGCCTGGGGCGCGGCGGCGCTTTCCACTTCCCGTTGGTCTACCTCGATGGCCTCAATCACCGACTCCTGGCCGCTGGGCAGAATATAGACCCGGTCGCCGCGGCGGTACTCTCCGCTCTGGATGCGGCCGGCGTAGCCCCGGTAGTCGGGGTAATCGTCGGTTTGGGGCCGAATCACGAATTGCACCTGAAAGCGCGGCTCGCCCATGGTGGCTTCCTCAAAGGCCGGCACGCTTTCCAGGTGCTCCAGCAAACTCGGGCCGGTGTACCAGCTCAGGTTTTTGGAGCGGGTCACAATGTTGTCGCCGAGCAAAGCGCTGATGGGAATAGCCGTCACCTGGGGCAGCTTGAGCTGGTCGGCCACGGCGGCGTAGTCGGCCACAATCTGGTCGAATACGGCTTGCTCATTGCCTACCAGATCCATTTTATTCACAGCCAGCACAAAGTGCCGAATGCCTACCAGAGAGGCAATCAGCGAGTGGCGGCGGGTTTGCTCCACCACGCCCTGCCGGGCATCGACCAGCACGATGGCCAAATCGGCGGTAGAAGCGCCCGTGACCATGTTGCGGGTGTACTGCACGTGGCCTGGCGCATCGGTAATGATGAACTTGCGGCGCGGCGTAGTGAAGTACTTATAGGCCACGTCGATGGTGATTCCCTGTTCGCGCTCGGCGCGCAGGCCGTCGGTTAGCAAAGCCAGGTCTACGGTACCGTGCACAGTCGGCCGGTTTTCCAGAGCCGCCAAGACGTCCAGGGAAACCGAGTCGGAATCGTATAAAAGGCGGCCAATCAGCGTGCTTTTGCCGTCGTCGACGCTGCCGCAGGTAATAAATCGGAGAAGGTCCATGAGGGTAGAACTGAGAAGTTAGAGCTCAGAACTTAGAAGCAGGCGCTAGAACACTCTCAGTTCTAAGCTCTAACTTCTGCGTTCTATCTTAGAAATAGCCGTTGCGTTTGCGGTCTTCCATGCCGGCTTCGGAGATGTTGTCGTCGAGGCGGGTGGCGCCCCGCTCACTGACTTTGGCGCTGAGCAGGTCTTCGATGATATCGTCGATAGTGGCCGCATCACTTTCCACGGCGGCGGTGCAGGTCGAGTCGCCGACGGTGCGGAAGCGCACTTGGCGCTCCACGATTTCGTCGGTTTCGTCGAGGCGCAGGTGCTCGTTGAGGCCGAGCAGCTGCCCGCTGGGCAGCACCACACAGGTGCGCGGGTGGCCGAAGTAGATGCTGGGCAGGGCAATGTTTTCGCGCTGAATGTAGCGCCACACGTCCAGCTCGGTCCAGTTGGAAATCGGGAACACGCGCACGTTTTCGCCGCGCTGAATCCGGCCGTTGTACACGTTCCAAAGCTCGGGGCGCTGGCGCTTGGGGTCCCACTGGCCGAACTCGTCGCGCACCGAGAAGATGCGCTCCTTGGCCCGGGCCTTTTCCTCGTCGCGCCGGGCCCCGCCAATGCAGGCATCAAACTGGAATTCCTCGATGGTTTCGAGCAGGGTGTAGGTTTGCAGCGGGTTGCGGCTGGGAAACTTGCCGCCCGGCTCGCGTAGGCGCTGCCGCTTGATGGTGTCTTCCACGCTACGTACGATGAGCTTTTCGCCCAATTGAGCCGCCAGCTCGTCGCGGAACTGGAGTACTTCGGGAAAGTTGTGGCCGGTATCCACGTGCACCAGCGGGAAGGGAAAGCGGCCGGGACGAAAGGCCTTTTCGGCCAGGCGCGTTAGCACAATCGAGTCTTTGCCCCCCGAAAACAGTAGGGCCGGGCGCTCAAACTGGCCCGCAACTTCCCGCAGAATATGAATGGCTTCGGCTTCCAGCCGGTCGAGGTAATCGAAGTGAGGGGTACTCATGCTCAGGTAAATCTTAAGTGCCGCGGCAGGCCCGATTGCCCGCTGATGTATAAATTGGATGCTGCTTACAGAGTCGAAGCGTTGACGGGCTCCACCACCGGGTCGGGGCCGTTGTGGGTGCTGTGCAGGCCACATTCCTTGGCCGATTGGTCTTCCCACCACCAGCGTCCGGCCCGGAAATCCTCGCCAGCTTTGATAGCCCGGGTGCAGGGCGCGCAGCCGATACTCACGAAGCCTTGCTGGTGCAGCGGGTTAAAGGGGATGCTGTGGGCATGCACAAAGTCCCAGCACTGCTCGAAAGTCCAGTCGAAAAGCGGATGAAACTTGATGAGCTGGTGGCCCGCGTCCCACTCCACCGCGTGCATATCCTGGCGGTTGGCCGACTGCTCGGCCCGGATGCCCGTAAACCAGGCCTGCTGCCCCAGCAAGGCCCGGCGCAGGGGCTCTACCTTCCGGATACCGCAGCATTCCTTGCGGTTTCCCACGCTTTCGTAGAAGCTGTTTGGGCCTTTTTCGAGCAAAAGCTGTTCGACGGCCGACTGCTGCGGAAAGTAAGGCTCAATGGATTTGCCGTAGCGCAGCAAGGTTTTATTCCAGGTGGAGTAGGTCTCCTGGAAGTTGCGGGCCGTATCCAGCGTGAAAACCTTGATAGGCAGGTTATGCTCGAAAATCAGGTGGGTAATAATCTGGTCTTCAAGGCCGAAGGAAGTCGAGAAAATGGCGGTGCCGGGAAACTGGGCGGCTACTTCCGCGAGTATTTCCGCGGCGGAAAGCCCGGCGAGCTGTTGGCGCAGGCGCGTAACCAGCGCCTCAGAGGCTACTTGCATGTTTCGAAGAGGATGTGGTTTTTCCGGGAGGAAAAGCCGGCGGCGTGGAGAGCCTGGGCGCAGCGGAGTTGTGCGAAATCAGGCAGACTATCCTGCGGTAGTCGGGAAAGGGTGGTGCGAAGTCAGCTTAGCGGGCTGAACGTCGGCACGGGCAGGAAGAAAAAGGGGGCGTGACCTGCTAGCAACACCGACAGCACATCATGCCACAACATCCAGGCTGTAGAGCAGCGGAGGTGGGAGAGAGTGTGCGGGCGTTGGACAAGGTTTTCACGACGTTGTTGTTTTTATATGGTCAGGACTTGGCACCGTTCCGCATTTGCGGTGGTTGCCGGCGCTTCGTCGAGCCTGTCTCTCCACGCCTCTGTATAAAAACAATCCTTTGATGGGTAAAGAATTGACTCTGCAAAGGTAATAGCAGGAGTTTTATAATTGCAAGTTATAGTGAAAGGAAGTAATAATGTTTGTGTGAATTGCTATGCATCAATTTGTATACTAGAACGTTGAATAGCGAAAGCAGGGGATAGTGCTATAAACTTACATTATAACTTTAGGTAATAATGCGAATGCCATTCGGCTATGATTTTTGACTGGTTTTATGTGTTTAAATAGGGATAGGGCCATATTCGGCATCGGTTGGTAGACTGACACACTGCCAAAAAGTAGGTGGGGCAGAATTGTCAACCGACAAGAAAGTCTGCTGCCGGATGTGTGGCTGGAGCGCTACAGCTCATTCACCACAATCTGAATATTAGTGTTGCGGCCGTGGTCATCGGCGCAGGAAATTTTCAGTACGCCGGCTGACGGCCGGAAAAACACCCGCTCGGTAGCCGCCGCCGTACGCAAAAATTGGTCGTTGATGTACCACGACACCTGGCGCACCTCGTTGTCGGTGGCGCAGCTGAGCAAGAGTTGCTGCTGCTCACCTTTGTTAAGTACGTACTCGGTATTGGCCAGGGGCGAAGTGATGCTGGGCGCCTTTTCCCGGCCCCCGCGCACAAGCTGGCAGCCGGGATTGTGGGGTGGCAGGCGGCGGTAAGGAATACCCTGGGCTTCTTTAAACGCCGCTACTTCGGGCAGCAGATTCGGGTATAACTCACGCCGGAAGCCAGCCGCCGGCGCGCAGGCCCGGCAGTAAGTGTATTGGCCATCGGCGGAGAGCAGCACCTCTTTCTGATGCTGGCAGCGCAGGCTAGCCGACACGCCCGGTAGGAAGTAGTCGATAATTTGGTTGGGGCAATTCTCGCCGGGCGGGCGGCCGGTTTCGGCGCATACTAGCCGGAAGTCGAGGCTGGCCGGGGGCTGAAACCAGTTGTTGGGTGAATTGTAGGCCACAGCGTTGAACAGGTCGAAGAGTAGGGGCGTGGCAATATCGGAGCCCGTAAGGGCCGGGCTGCCCTGCCCGCTGAAGTTGCCGACCCACACCCCGATGGTGTACTCTTTATTATAGCCAATGCTCCAGGCGTCGCGGCGGCCGTAGCTGGTGCCGGTTTTCCAGGCAATTTTGGGCAGCCGGACGCTGGTTTCGTAACCCACGGGCAAGTCGGGGCGGGTGAGCTGGGCCAGAATATCGGTAATGAGGAAGGCCGATGCTTCTGAGAAAAGGGCCGTGCCGGGCGTGGTTTTTACCGGAGCAGCGGGCGGCTGAATCCACTGCACGGGCGCGTACTGGCCGCCGTTGGCCAAGGTCACGTAGAGGTTGGTCAGCTCTTCCAGTGTAGCCCCGCAGCCGCCCAGAATGGTGCTCAGGCCCAGGTGGGGCGCCCGTTTGGCTACGGTTCGGAAGCCCGCCGCGCGCAGCTGGGTGGTAAAGGTGGGCACGCCCAGCTCGGAGAGGGTGCGCACGGCCGGAATGTTAAGCGAATACGCCAGGGCCCGGTCCAGGGGTACTTCGCCGCTGCAGCGCTTGTCGAAGTTTTCGGGTTGGTAGCCTTGAAAGTTGGTGGGCACGTCGGGCAGCAGCAGCTTGGGCGTCACGAGGCCTTTATCGAGGGCCAGGGCGTAGAGAAAGGGCTTGAGCGTGCTGCCCGGCGAGCGGACGGCCTGCACCCCGTCGTTCTGGCCTTTGTTGAAGGCATCCCGAAAATCGGCGGAGCCCACGTAAGCTTCCACGGCCCGGGTGCGGTTGTTGATAACCAGGGCGGCGGCGTTGGTAATGCCCAGCTCGTGCAGGCGGCGCACGTAGTTGCGGGTCAGATCCTCGGCTTTGGCCTGCTTGCTGCGCTGCAATGTAGAAGCTACGCTGGGCTGGCCCGGAAACTGCCGCACCAACCGCCAGGCCAGGTGCGGAGCCAGCGTAGGAGCGGCGTGGCGCTGCACGTCCAGGGGTTCTAGCAGGGCATCCTCAATATCCTGTTTAGGAAATAAGCCCTGCTGCTGAAAGCGGCGCAGCCACCGGTTCCGCTCCTGCCGGATGGCGTCGTTATGCCGGCCCAGTACCAGGCCGCGCGGGCGGTTAGGGATGATAGCCAGCGTCACGGTTTGGGCCAAAGACAGGTAATCGGGCGGCTGCTGAAAGTAGAGCAGGGCCGCCGACTTCACGCCTTCGATGTTGCCACCGTAGGGCACCAGGTTCAGGTAAAGCTGCAGAATCTCGGCCTTGCTGTAATGCGCTTCGAGCTGCAGAGCCCGCAGCATTTCCAGCAGCTTATTGCCCACCGTCCGCTCCTTGGGTTCCAGCAGGCGGGCCACCTGCATGGTGATGGTGCTGGCCCCAGTGGTGCGGCCCCGGCCAAACACGTTGCGTCCAGCAGCCTGCAGCAGGGCCAGTGGATTGACACCCGGATGGTAATAGAAATACCGGTCTTCCTTCTCAATAATGGTGGCACGCAAGGCCGGCGTGATTTCGCGCAGCTCGGTTTTCATCCGCCACTTCTGGGTCGGGTTCAGAAAGGCGTGCAGCACCGAGCCGTCGGCCGCCAGAACCAGGGGCGAGTACTGTGGTGCGGAAGGCAGGGGAAACGCGGCGTCGAGGACCCCGAGCAAGCCTAGGAGCAGGAGGAGGAAGAGCAGAGCCCGGACCGCGCGTTTCATTCGTTGAGTAGCTACCAAGTTAAGCCTGGCATAAAAAAAGGTGGCTCAAGATACACCCGCAGCCCATACACCGCACCGCGAAACTGTCAAAGACCATGCGGTTAGGGAAGGGTTGCAAATACGCTTGGCCGCCCCGCAATGCCAGCACCAGCCACTCGATGGGTTACGACTAAGGGGTTTGGGTAATTTGGCTCTGCCTCACAAATAATTCATTTTGTACTTAATGATAGCTCAACAGGTGATGATGGATGAAGTTCTTTTCGTTAAGTTTAGGGCACTAGTATGGAAGTAAGTAGGTGTAAAACTTTGTTATTTGAAATTTTGATAATGTATTTGCCTTATGTTAGGCTTTCGTACCTGAGCAGTCATGAACTATATTTCGGAAATTGATTGCCAATTTTTTGTAAAAAAACCGAGTTTCGCTTTTGCAAGATCAGTAGTAAAAAAAGAAGAACATTAAGTCAGTACTCACCAATCCATCACTCACCAACCCTTTTTTCTGCATGAAAAAAACTTTACTCATAAGCTTTTTGCTTATGCTCACACTGCTGCAGCAAGTGACTGCCCAGAGCCGGAACCTGTCCGGCCGGGTTACAGACCGCGCGTCGGGGGAAGGTCTGCCCGGGGTAACGGTTTTGTTGAAAGGAACCACCAACGGCGTATCGACCAACTCGGATGGTACTTATACCTTGAGCGTGCCGACCGAGGGCGGCACCATCGTTTTCAGCTCCGTCGGCTACGTTAGTTCCGAGCGGCCCATTGGCACCGAAACTCAGCTCAACATCGGCCTGGCCGTTGATTCTAAGCAACTGACCGAAGTTGTGGTAACGGCTTTCGGGCGGGAGCAGGAGAAAAAGGCCCTGGGCTTTTCGGTTTCCGAAGTAAAGTCCCAGGAGCTGGTGCAGGCCCGCTCTACCAACGTAGTCAACTCGCTGACGGCCAAAGTGGCCGGTGTGCGGGTACAGGGCTCCAGCGGCATGGTGGGCGCTTCCTCCAACATCTTTATCCGCGGTATGACCACGTTTACGGGCAGCAACCAGCCGCTGTTCGTGGTAGATGGTATTCCGATTGACAACGGCGGTGGCACTAACACTTTGCAGAGTGGGGTAGCTAACTCCAACCGCGCCATCGACATCAACCAGGACGATATTGAAAGCGTGTCCATCCTGAAAGGTCCTGCTGCAGCCGTACTCTACGGCTCCCGGGCCGCTTCAGGCGCCATCATTATCACCACCAAGAAAGGCGCGACGCTGGGCACCAAAAAGCAGTCGGTAACGCTTACTTCTAACTACAACATCGTGAAGGTGGGCCGCCTGCCCGACTACCAGAACACCTACGGTCAGGGCATCAACGGCAACTTCAACCGCATCAGCCAGATGTCGTGGGGGCCGCGTGTTACGGGCCAGACGGTGCAGAACTTCCGCGGCGAGGACGAAACGCTGACCATCAACCCGGACAACGTGTCGGACCTTTTCAAGACCGGCTCCAACTTCCAGAACAACGTGGCCTTGTCGGGCGCAACGGAGCGTACGCGCTACTACGCCTCCTACGGCAACCTGCACGAAGTAGGTATTCTGGACAACAACGACCTGAAGCGCAATACCGTGACCTTCAACGGTAATGCTCAGCTGACCAACAAGCTGCGCACCGGCACCAACATTATTTTCTCCAACAGCGTGTCGAAGCGCACGCCCCAGGGCAACCAGCTGGCCAACCCCTTCTTCCACTCCTGGGTACTGCCCCGCTCGTACGACGTGAATCGGTATCCGTTTGAGCAGCCGACCGGCGGCCAGCAGAACGCCGCTGTGGTGGGTACCTTCACGCCCAACAACACGTTCTTCGGCACCAGCGACAACCCGCTGTGGACCATCAAAAACAACACCTACGACGACGAGGTAAACCGTATTGTAGGTAACGTGAGCATCGGCTACGACTTCACCGATTGGCTGTCGTTGGATTACAAGCTGGGCACCGACACCTACTCGCAGCAGTATAAGTACGTGAATGCCCGTGACAGCCGCGGTATTACCACGACTTCGTCCGGGGGCGGCTCCGCCGTGGGCAACATCCAGGACGAGACTTACAACCGTCGCGAACTGAGCTCCTACCTGACGCTGAACATTCGGCGCAATTTCAGCGAGAATTTCACGGCGCGCCTGCTGCTGGGTAACGAAATCAACCAGCGCCGCACCGATAACCTGGCAATTGTAGGCTCCGATATTCAGGTACGGGGCTTCAACAACATCTCCAACACGAAGAACTACACGCCCTTCTTTGAGAAGACGACTCGTCGTCTGGTCGGCTTCTACGGCGACCTGCAACTGGGCTTCAAAGACTTCGTCTTCCTGGGCTTGTCGGGCCGTAATGACTGGTCCTCGACGTTCAGCGCCAACAAGCGCAGCTACTTCTACCCCGGCGCTTCGGCCAGCATCGTCGTGAGCGACGCCGTGCCGATGCTCAAGGACAACAGCGTGCTCGACCAGTTCAAAATCCGGGCTGCCGCAGCTCAGGTAGGCCGTGAGGCAACTGCATACAGTACTAACACGACCTACCAGACGACGAGCGTAACCGATGGTTTCGGTCCAGCTATTAACTATCCTTTCCTCGGTCAAGTAGGTCTGACCTACAACAACACCGGTGGCAACGTAGACCTGGGTCCCGAGTTTACGACCAGCTACGAGGTCGGCACCGACCTGCGCTTCTTCAAAGGCCGCGTAGCCCTGGAAGCCACGTACTACGTGCAGCAAAGCAAGGACATTGTCTTCGCCGTACCCTTCTCGGCTACCTCGGGCTTCAGCAGCGTCAACCGCAACATCGGTACCTCGGAAGCCCGCGGTGTCGAGTTGATGATCAGCACCACTCCGGTTAAAATCGGCGACTTCACCTACAGCAACTCGTTCAACTACTCGCGGGTACGCAACAAGGTATTGGAACTGGCTCCCGGCGTAACTTTCATTCAGTTGGGCGGCTTCACCACGCCTGGTACCCGCCTGATTGCCGGCCAGCCCTACGGCGTTATTTTCGGCTCCAAGTTCCTGCGTCAGGACGGCGACACCGGCCCGCTGGTGCTCAACGCCCAGGGCCGTACCCAGCAGCAGCTCGACAACGGTGTAATTGGCGACCCGAACCCCGACTGGACGGGTGGTATCACCAACACCTTTACCTACAAAGGCTTGACGCTGAATACCCTGCTTGATATCCGGGTGGGTGGCGACGTGGTTTCGCGTAACGTATTCGACATCCGCCGCAACGGCGTAGGCGAGGAAACGGCTAACCGCGACCAGACCTACATCATCGACGGCGTAATCAAGCAGGCTGATGGTACCTTCACGAAGAACAACGTGCAGGTAACGGCTGAGCAGTACTTCACCGACCTGTGGGGCTCGGGCCCCTACGAGTTTGCCGTATTCGATGGCTCGTGGCTGCGTCTGCGGGAAGTGGCTTTGTCGTACGCGCTGCCCCGCAGCCTGACCGACAAAACCTTCTTGGGCGGCGTGGAGCTGAGCTTGAATGCTCGCAACCTGTTCCTCTACGCTCCCAACATTCCCCACATCGACCCGGAAGTAAACACGACCGGTGTGAGCAACTCCCAGGGTTTCGAGTTCAACTCCCTGCCCCAGTCGAAGATGTACGGCGGCTCTATTCGCCTTACTTTCTAACTTCTAGCTTCCAATCTGAATGAAGACGTTTCGTTTCGCAAAATATATCGTTCTGGCTGGTGCAGTGGGCGCTTTGGGCTCCTGCGACAGTTTCCTGGACGTGAACGACAATCCCAACGCGGTGGTAGTGGCACCGGCCGGCAACGTGCTGGTGGCAGCCCAAACCCAGCTGGGCTTCATGGCCGGCTCCGACCTGCACCGCTTTACTTCCCTTATTGTCCAGCAGTTTGCCGGACAGGGTGGGGGCGCCCAGCAGCCTGTGCAGTACGACCGGGGCGTGATTACGGGCAGCGACGTGAACAACACGTTCCGTTTCGCCATCTACGCCACGGCGTTGGCCGACATGCAGCAGCTGATCAATACAACTCAGGAAAGCAGCCCGGTATACGCTGGTATTGCCAAGATTATGCAGGCCTACCTGTACGGCATCACCACCGACTGCTTCGGGGATATTCCCTTCACGGATGCCCTGAAGTTTGCGGCCAATGGAGCGCCCAAGTACGACGACTCGAGAGAGGTGTACAACGGCATTCTGGCCCTGCTCGACGCGGGTATTGCCGATCTGAAAAAGCCCAGCGCCCTGAAGCCTGCGGCAGAAGACCTGATCTACGGTGGTGACGTGGTAAAGTGGGAGAAGTTTGCCAACACGCTGAAAATGCGGCTCTACGTACATTACTACCCCAAATTTTCGGCAGAAGCTACTAAGGGTATTAATGATTTGCTGACGGCTCAAGCTCCGGTGATGACCAGCGTGGCCGACAACTTCCAGCTGAGTTTCGAGTCAGCAGTGGGCAAAACCAACCCTATTGACCAGTTTGAACGGTCATCCCGGGCCAACCAGTTTTTTCCCAGCACCACGCTGGTTGGCATCATGAACACCAAAGCTGACCCCCGGCGCGCATCCTACTTCACCGAGTTCGGGGGGCAGGCCAGTACACTGGTGCCGCCAACGGGGCTGGCGCCACGGTCAGCACCGACTTCTCGCGAATGCACACCTACCTGCGCGGGCCCCGCACGGGCACGGGTTTGCAGGACTATGCCGGCTCGGCTCCTATCCGGATGGTGACGTATGCCGAATACCAGTTTATTCTGGCTGAACACTATGCCCGCACCAGTGACCTGACTAAGGCTAAAACAGCTTTTGACGCGGGTATTACGGCTTCCATGACCATGGCAGAGGTGCCAGCGGCTGCGCGCACGGCCTACATTGCGGCTCGCCCGGCCCTAACGGCCACCAACGCCATTCAGCAAATCATCGAGGAAAAGTACGTGGCCAACTTCGGCGTCGTGGCCGAGCCCTGGACCGACTACCGCCGCACCGGCTTCCCGCAACTGGCTTTGCCGGCTCAGGCCCAGACGACGGCCATCCTGCGGATTTTGCCTTACTCGGATGCCGACCGCGCTGCTAACCCGACCAACACGCCGGCACGCACCAGCCTGATTACGCCCAGCGTGTTCTGGGACCCGGGCAAATAGCCTGACGTTTTACGCGGGCTGGCGGCGTTACAATGCTGCCGGCCTGCTTTCACCGCCTTGTTTTAGCTTGATTTCATGAAAAAGATATTTCCTCATTTTCTGCTGCTGTTCGTAGCCCTGGTGCTGCTGGCCGGGTGCAAGAAGGATGACCCCGAATACACGGTAGCTCCCAAGTCGCAAATCATCTTCGACGACAACATCGACAAGGTCACGGCCGACTACAAGAAGGCAAACAATCTCACACTCAAAGTGGGTATTGTGGGCAGTGCCACCAGCGTGCGCATTGAGAGCAGCTACACCGTAGCTGGAGCTGCCAAGACCAAGCTGGTCGGCACCTTCCCCGTTAGTGATGGCGTGGCTTCTGTGAGTGTCCCGACGGCTGCGCTGTCGGATACCCCAATAGTAGGTGCCACCACCAATGCCACGACCCGGCCCGCCAACACCTTTACGCTGGCCGTGGACGCCATCAACCCAGAGGGCGGTTCCGACCGGCGCTACTTTACGGCCGTAGTGGTGCAATAAGCTGCTTCAGTGCGTTATGCCACAAAAAAAGCTCCGGCCGGCAGGTCGGAGCTTTTTTTGTGGCAGCATTTCGTTCCTTGGCTTACCTGGGCGGCTGCGGCACAGTTACGTCGAGCTCAAAATCGCGGGAGGGAGGAGCTTCGTTGTTGACGGTATTGCGGTAGATAAACCGCACGGTGGTTTGACCCGGGTTTAGGGCCTGAAACTGGTAGGTAACCTCTTCAGAGCTGCCAGGCTTGGGTTTCTTACGGTTTTTCTTCGGTTCATCCTTCTTCTGACCAACCAGCTTCACGATGCTGGCATCGTTGGGAATTGCTTCCCAAGCGTACTCCGACCCGACGGTAGTGCCCAGCTTAATCAGCAGCTGGTCGCCCTGGTTGACCGTTACCCGCCCGTGGTTGCCATACTCGGAAATGTTCACGTTTTTGGCGACGCCCGGCTGGTTTATCGTGACGTAGGTATGGAAGTAGTTGCCCAGCGGGGAATAGCCCGAGCCCGGAGTAGCCGAAATAAAGGTCAGATCAAAGCCCCCGGCGCCAATGGCCTGCAGGTGAATCTCGTGGGTGGCCGGAGCGCCGGGCACGCCGCTGCTCAGTCCCGGCAGGGTATGGCTGCTAGTCACGCTTAGTTGCCCGGGGTAGGCTTGGGCCAGCCGCCAACCAAAGCGCGGCTGGGCCGTGGGCAGGCGGATGATCAGCTGGTCGCCGATGTTGAGCTGGGTTTCTTTGCCGTTGTCGGCGGCAGTGAGCGTAACAATGCCCTGGGCTTGCAGGGAAGTGTAGGCCAGTACCCCAATAAGCAGGAGTACTAAGCGAAGCAGAATAGAATGGAGCCGAGCCCCAACGTAGCGTCGAATGCGCATGAGAATACCGGATGGAGAGTAGCTGGACTATACGTAGTTGCCCCAAACGCCACAGCCGACCGCAACGGCGGCCGGCTGTGGGCTGGTGACAGGAATACGTACGGGTAGCGCCGGTAAAAAGCTGCGGTTGAGCTACGGGCAGCGGGTTTATTCAGCCTGCTTTTGCCGGGCGCGGCGCACCCGCAGCGTGTCGAAGCGCTGCATCAGCTCGTCGGTGCTGATAAACATAGCTGGATTGGCATCAGCGTCGCGCAGGGAGTCGAGCAAGGCTTTGGCCTGGTCGTACTGCTGCTGGTTGGTCAGGGCATCTGCCCGGGCTAGCAGCTGCTGACCCCGGGCGGCGGCTTCAGGACTTTCGGCTTCCTGCAACAAATGGCCGCGGCCGTCGGTGCGGAAATAGAAGAAGTAGCCCATCCAGAGTATCATGCCCAGCAGCATGACAAGCGAAGAAATCAAGACAACGCGCAGGTTGACCATCGAGAGGAAGTAGTTAGGTGTGAGGAAAGAAGGTAGGTTGGGATACATTAACCAGAGAAACCATCCTGTCGACCAGTGGGAGACAGGACGGTTTCTCTGGCGCAGCGAAGTTGGTTAAGAGGCTTCGCTGCTGCGCCGCATGACGTGTTCAGTGTGATTCGAATCTTACCGTACCCGCACCACGCCGGCCCCGTTGTAGCTATGGTACTCGGCGTTGTACATGGCGTCGGCGCTGACCGGGCCCAGGCGGAAAGTGCCCTTTGATACGGCCCGAGCCACGTAGTAGAACGACTTTGGTGAAGTCGAAACGGTCGTGAACAGGTTGAGCCGGTCGTCGCGCATGTCCAGGTAGTCGGGCGTGGCGGCGTCCGTGGCCCAGTCGATGTCGCGCACGGCCCCGATGCGCGGGTTCTCGATTTCCAGGCCGGCGGGCAGCAGGTCGGTAATGGCTACGTTGGGCACTTCCCCAGCCGCGTCGGCCGACTGAATCGTGATGCGCACCACGACCAGGTCGTTTTGCCGGAAGGTGGTGCTGCTGACGGGCTTGCCGTTACGGTCCAGGAACTCGCGGCGCACTTTGAGGAAGGAATCCTCCTGACGCACGGTGTTCAGCGGCGACACGCCCTCGGTTTCCCAGAAGTAGTACAGGCTGCCGGTGCCGGTGGTACGCAGGGCTACCTGACGGTTGGCCACGTTGTTTACGGTCAAATCGGTGCCCGTGAACTTGCCGATTTCCTTGGCGTCGGCCAATAAGGAAGCTGTGGCCGTGCTCTTGGCGTTTTGCCGGGCTACTTTGCCTAAGGCCAGCAGGGAGAAGGCCCGTTCCTGGGTGTTCAGCCACGTGGCTTGCTTCACCTGCCGGCTGAGCTGACGGGTGAGCTTGGGCACCAGGGCGTTGCCGGGGTCCACTTCGAGCAGGGAGTTGAGTACCAGGGCCTCGTCGCGGATGGGAGAGTAGAACGAGCCGTCGAAGGCGCGGTGGGCGGCAGTTTCGGTGAAGGTGGTGGGCAGCAGGTCGCGGTAGGCTTTCTGGTTGCCGCCCACGGCCTGGGCTGCCGCCAGCAGGAAGCGCGAGTCCTGGGCCAGCAACTGTTTATTCGACTTGTAGTAGTTCAGCGCCACGGCATCCTGACGGCCGGCCAGGGCCAGCACGTAAATGCTGTAGGGAATTTCCTTCTTGGCAATGACCTTGCGGCGGGCAATGCTGCTTACGTCGAAGTAGTCGTACTCCTCGGTTTCGCGCTTGCGGGTGCGGGCCTGCAGGTATTGCAGCACCTTGTCGAGGTGGCTCTTGTTCACCTCAAAGCCGGCACGCTGGGCTTCGAGCAGGAAGTGAGCGGCGTAGGTGGTGGCCCACCAGTTGTCGTAGTCGCCGCCGGGCCAGTAGCTCAGGCTGCCGTTGTAGAGCTGCTGGGACTCGATTTTGCGGATGGCTTCCTGCACGTTGTAGTTCGGGTTGAAGCGCGTGCCCTTGGCCTGCTTGCCGGTTTTCTGGCTGAGCGTGGCGGTCAAATCACCGTAGTAGAGCTGGGGGAAGGCAGCTGACACGGTTTGCTCCAAACAGCCGTAGGGGTACTGCAACAGGTAGCGCAAGTCCTTGGCAAACTCCGTCATCGGCGAGCGGCTCACCACCAGCTGACTGCGCAGGGTGGAGGGAATAAAGGCTGTTTTCAGGTTCAGCGCCTGGTTGCTGCCACCCTTCACCACGCCCGAACCGGATACCTTTTCCAGTGGGGAAGCCGGACGGACGGGTATTTCGATGGTTTCAGTGAAGGTTTCGAAAGCCTGGCTACCTGCATCTGCCGGATTAAAAGCAGCAACTTTAACGTTTACAGTAGCATTTCCTATTTGCTGTTTAGCCCTAAAACGTAATTGAATCCGCCCTTCGGTATTCGGACTAAGAGTTACTGTGGGAGTAAGTCCGGCGGTATGGCCTCCTGCTATAATTGTCTTAACAATTGGCTCCAAAGGCCCGTCAACCAACGGCATCACATCCAATCTTACCTTTCTCTTCGTCGTATTCGTCAGCGTGACGGGCACGTCAATCGTGTCGCCGGGGCTGAGGAAGCGGGGGAGGCTGGTGCTGATAACCACCGGGTCTGCGATGCGCATGGTTTGCTCGGCCGAGCCGAAGGCGTCGCCCTTGTAGGCCACGGCCATGACGCGCACGGCCCCGCTGAACTGCGGGATGCGCAGCTTGTAGCGCACTTTGCCGTTGGCATCGGCCCGCAGCACCCCGCTCCACTTGGCCAGCAGCTTCACCCGGCGCGAGGGCACGGGCGTGGTGCGGCGCGAAAGGTCGGCCCCGTCGCCGCCGGAGGAGCTAGTGCCCAGCTCGGGCAGCAGGAAAGGGTACACGTCGTAGGCATTCACCTCCAGGGCGCGCTTCTGGTAGAAGTAGCCGTAGGGGTCGGGCGTGCGGTAGTCCTTCATCTGCAGGATGCCCTCATCCACGACGGCAAAGGTCACAGCCGCGCCCGGCGCGGTGCTGGCCTCCAGGGTCTGCCAGGTCTGGGAGCGGCTCTGCTCGGCTACGGTCAGCGTTACGGGCAGCTTGGCGCCGGGCTTTTCCACCGTCAGCGGCACGAAGCCCCGGGCCACCGTGAGCGGCAGGCGGTTGTCGGTAATTTCGCGGATGGCGGTGGCCGTCACGTAGATGTTGGGCACGTGGTTGCCGTGAATCGGGATGCTCACCCGGGCCGACTTCTCATCGGTGTTGACGTAGAAATGGTCGAGCACCTTGTCGCGCTCCACGGTGATGAGCACCCGGCCGGCGAAGGGCGTTTTGAGCAGGAGCTTGGCCGTTTCGCCCGGCTGGTACTTCTCCTTGTCGGCTTCAATGGTCACCTCGCCCTCGTTGTTGACTTCGAAGGAATTGCTCTGGGTGTCGCCGTAGCCGTAGGCGTAGAGGTGGCTGGTTACGCTCGTAGCTGCGCCCGGCCGGGAAATGCGCACCTCGTACTCGCCCGACGAAGCCGGGGTGAAATCGAGCGTGAACATGCCGTCAATGGTGCGGTTCTGGGTCAGGATGGGCACCTCGCGCCGCTGGGACGTGTAGCGGTAGCGTCCACCCTGGCGCTCAACCACCGTTTCCCACAGCATGCGCACAATCTTAATCTGGGCCTCGGCCCGCGTGGGCTCGGCCGTTTTGGGCGTCAGGGCCACGAAGCGCAAGGTCTGGGCCTCTCGGGTGCTGACCAGCTCGGGCAGGTACTGAATGCCGAACATCACTGGCTGGGTCTGCACTTCGAAGGTAGCCAGGCGGTTCACGGGCCGGCCGCTTTCGTCGAACACCGTGGCAAAGGCCGAGCCTTCCAAGGTGCCCAGGTCCTGGTAGTCGGGCACGTCGTAGGTGGCTGTGCCGTTGCCGCTGGCGTCGGTGGTGCCTTCGCGCACGGTTTTCTCAAACCGGTCGGAAATGGAGCTGTTTTCCTGCTGGCCGAAGTAGCGGCGGCGCGCTTCGCCGGTATAGATGTAGAAGTTGTAGTCGGCGTACTTCTTAGGGTTGAAGGGCTTTTCCTTGAGCGAGAATTCCACTTCAAACTTCCGGTCGGACGCAGGCGGGCCAAACAGGTTCATGGCCGTGATGTTGGCATTCACCGCCTGGCCCGGACCTACGGCGGCTGGCGCGGCTTTCACCGTCACCTTCAGCCGGTCGGGAATGAACTCTTCCACCGAAATGGTGCGCGAAGTCAGCAGCACGTCGTTGCCAGTCAGGACTTCCAGGGTGTAGAGGCCGGTCATGATGCCGGCGGGCAGGATAAAGCGCGACTCAAACGAGCCGTCGGCCGAGAGCTTTTTGCGCAGACTGGCGTACTCCTTACCCGTGGGTAGCAGCAGACGGATTTTCACCGGCAGGTTGGCCGGTGGGGCCTGCCAGCCCTCGGTGCGAACCACGGTGTTGGTTTGAATCGTGTCGCCGGGGCGGTACAGGTCCCGGTCGCCGTATAGGAAGGCCTGGTAGCGGGCCGCGTTGCTTTGCAGGCCACCTACGTCAAAGCGCGAGGTTTCGACCCGGCTGCTGGGCAAATTCAGGAAAGTGAAGTCCGACTCGCGCTGGGCCGTGACCATCGTCAGGCGGAAGCGGCTGGTGGCGGCAGTGCTGTCGAAGACGGCCACGCCCGCGCTGTTGGTAGTAGCGCTGCTAATCACTTGGTTGTTGGAGCTCACAAAGCGCACGTTCACGCCGCTCAGGGCCGTGGCGTTGCGGATGGAGTTGGCGAATACCAGCGTGCGGCCGGCCTTGCCCTGCTTCACAATCAGGCCGATATCCGACACCGATACGAGCTTGCTCACCTGCAGCCACTGCCGCTCGGTGTCCTGCACTTTCACCACGTAGAGGCCCTTCATGGGGCCGGTAAATTCCAGGTCCTTGAAGCTCAGGTTGAGCAGGCGCATGCCGTTTTCCTTGGGCATGGCCGCCACGGTGTAGGTGCGCTCGGTCAGCACGTTGCCCAGCTGCTCCACGTCGTAGTAGTTGTACGACTTGTCTTCGTAGCCGCCTTCGCCACCGTCGCCTTCTTCCCCGCCGCCGTCCTCGTCGTAGTCGTAGCCGTACTGCGGGCCGTTGCGCAAGAGCTGCTGAATGTTGTTAGCGTAGACCTTGGCAATGGTGACCTGCACCTGCTTGATTTCGGCAATGCGCACGCCCAGGTTGCGGGTACCCAGCGCATCGAGGTACATGGCCTTGTCGCCGTTGGCAAAGCTCAGACTGGGCCGCTCATCCACGAACGAAGCGGTTTGGGTGAAAGGCTCCGGTAGCTGTCCGCCCAGGGCCCCGCGCAACCCGCTACGCAAGCTGATCTGGTAGGTCTTATCCACGTCGAAGCCGCCTTTCAGGGTAAAACCACTTTCCAGGGCCTCCACGGAGTAGTCCACGGCGGGCTCCACGCTCAGCAGGGCCGGTACTTCCGCCGCCGATACGGGCTGGTTTGTCAATACGGTAATAACCGGGTCACCTTCCACGATGGAGGCCACCACTTCGCGCACGAGCAAGGTTTGCTGGTCGGGCACGGCTACTTGCGCCGTTAACGGCTGGGTGGTGGCCCGGTCCGAGCCCATCGGGTGCAGGCCGGGGGCCAGCTCCAGCGTGACGGGGGAACCCGGGCGCACGTCCTGGGTCAGAGCCACGCCCACGATGCTGTCGGCTTCAGCCGACACGACTTCGAAAGCTACGGGCTTGCCATCCTGAGTTACTTTGAGCAGGGGCTGAATGTCGGCCGGCTTCACGGCGTAGTTGAAGAGCAGGTTGGCGCGCATTTCGGCCGTGCCCGCCACCCGCCGGCTCTGGCTCCAGAACAGCTGGGGCTCGTGCATTTGTAGGGCGGGGGTGTGAAACTTGCGCTTGCTCAGCGGCGGCTCTTTCTTGAGCTTCAGGGCTTCCAGCGCTACTGGCTTCCATTGGGCCTCAAAGGCCGTAGCGGGCCGGAAGGGCTCGGACGGGGAGAAGGTCAGCTCCCGGTCACTGGTCCACTTGAATTTGCCGCGCACGGCGGGCTCAAACTCGACGTACTGCAGGGTATCCCAGCGGCTGACGCGGCCTTCGCCCACGGGCTCGTCGAAAGTGAAAACGATGTTCTGATAGGGGCTGATTTCCTCGCCCTCGGGGCTGGAATCAGCGGTAGTGCCCGACTTAGAGCAGGCGTATAGCAATAGCAGCAACACCAGCAAAGGCAGGCGGGATAAGCGGCGGGTAAGCATAAGGATAGGGAGAAGAAAATGGACGCGGGAAGGTATAGAAAAAGGAGGATATACAGAGGAGGTAAAAATTGAAACCAGACTAAGCTAGGGCTCCGGATGCGAAATATTAGCTGACTTTCAATGCGTTTGACAAGCAATAGCAGGAGGTAGCATAGGGCACATAATCCTCAGTCATTAACCAATGTATTATGGAAAGTATAATAGAATTTATATGTAATATTATTTCAATAAAAATAATAATAAAATAAAACTATAGCTGCTAATTAGTAATATGATTGAAAATTAAATCAATATTAAAATCAACAAAATTAGAATACTACTATGTAGATTGGGGTTCGCTCTTTCACTTTCACTTCTCTCTTAACTCCATTTTACATGAGAAAAGCTTTACTCATAACACCTCTCTTTGCGGTGACCATGCTACACCATGTAGCGGCGCAGAATAGGAGTGTTTCAGGCCAGGTGGTTGATCAGTCGGGCAATGGCCTGCCTGGGGCCACTGTTATTGTAAAGGGAACAACCACGGGCGTCTCGACCAACTCAGACGGGACATTCACGCTGAGCGTACCCGAGGGCGGCGGTACCCTCATTATCAGCTCGGTGGGCTATCTGAACCAGGAACAGGTTATTGGCACCGAATCCAAGTTCACTGTTCGCCTGGCAGAAGACACCAAGCAGCTGAGTGAAGTAGTCGTGGTGGGCTACGGCACCCAGGCCCGCCGGGACCTGACAGGCTCCGTGGCTTCTATCAGCGGTAAGGAAATAGCCGCGGCTCCGGTGCAGAGCTTCGACCAGGCCTTGCAGGGCCGCGCTACCGGCGTCAACATCACCACGCCCAACGGCGTGCTCAACAATGCCCCTGTTATCCGGGTACGGGGTGTAAACTCGCTGAGTCTTAGTTCGCAGCCGCTGTTCGTTATCGACGGTATTCCGGCTTTTAGTGGCAATACCTCGGCTGTAGGCTCGGTACCCAATAACCCACTGGCCAATATCAACCCGGCCGATATTGAAAGCATTGAGGTGCTGAAAGATGCGTCGGCGGCGGCCATT
Source organism: Hymenobacter cellulosivorans (assembly GCF_022919135.1). Taxonomy (NCBI): domain Bacteria; kingdom Pseudomonadati; phylum Bacteroidota; class Cytophagia; order Cytophagales; family Hymenobacteraceae; genus Hymenobacter; species Hymenobacter cellulosivorans. Next base: position 2,318,166 of record NZ_CP095049.1, read on the forward strand.
TACGGTTCGCGGGCGGCGGGCGGCGTAATTCTGGTTACGACCAAGAAAGGCAAGCGGGGCTCCAGCAAGATTTCGGTAGACTCCTGGGCGGGCTGGTCGGAGCCGGTGCGGCTCTACGATCTGCTCAATGCCGAGCAGTATATTAATATCAAGAATGAGGCGGTACGCAACCTGAACGCCAACCGCGCCGCCATTGGCCAGCCCGCTACCAACGTGGAAGGCTTCCGCCCCACGCTCGATGGTAGTGGTAACCCCGTGGACACGCGCTGGTATGACTACATCTACCGCACGGGCTTCTCCACTGCCAACACCGTAAATTTTTCGGGCGGTACCGACAAGACCACGTACTTCACTTCGGTGGGCTACAGCGACCAGAAAGGCATGCTGGAGGGCAACACGTTCAAGCGTATATCGGCCCGCCTGAACTTGGATCATAAGGTATTCAAAACGTTCACGGTAGGCACCCGGGTGGGCTATTCCAACAGCCGCAACCAGTCGCCCAACTCCGGCTCGGTAGGCGACGGAGCCTTCGGAACCGGTGGTCTGGGCCGCCTGCCGCTGGTGCTGCCGCCCAACGTGCCAGCCCGCAACCCCGACGGGACCTACAACCTCAGCGGCTCGGGCATCGGGCCGGGAGCGAATATTAACCCCACCGGTACCAACAACGCCCCGCTGCTGCCGGGCTACTACAACCCGCTGGTAGATCTGGAAAACAACTACTTCCGCTCGGAAAGCAACCAGATAGAGGGCAGTGTATACGCCAACTGGGAAGTGGTGCCGGGCCTGAACATACGTACGCTCTACGGCATCAACAACCTGAGCTTCGAAGACAAGGCCTTTTATACCCCGTTGGCTGGCGACGGAGCCTCCCCAGGCGGGCAGGCCATCAACTACTACCGCACCAACAAGCGCTGGAACTGGCAGAACACCGCTCAGTACGACCGGCTCTTCGGCGAACGGCATAACCTGTCGTTGCTGCTGGGCAACGAGCAGCAGCAGACGAGCACCGAGCGGTGGGGCGCCAACCGGACCGGCATTGCCGATGCTTTTCTGAGCAACTACCAGGGCTTGTTTACCAACATTGCCGCTGCCGGTAACTTCCAGGGCGAAAACTATCTGGTGTCGTTTTTCGGCCGCCTGAACTATGACTTCGCTAAAAAGTACCTGCTCTCCATCAACGTGCGCCGCGACGGGTATTCGGCCTGGGCCGACAAGTGGGGCATCTTCTACGGAGCTTCGGCGGGCTATGTGCTGTCGGAGGAAAGCTTCTGGAAAAACAATGCCGGCCTCTCCAAAGCCGTAAGCTTCTTTAAGCTGACCGGCAGCTACGGCGAAGTGGGCAACAGCCAGGGCATCGACGACTATGCTTACCTGCGCTACTACGATAATAGCTTCTACGGCGACCCCGCCACGCTTTACTTCAGCAGCCCCGGCAGCCCAAACCTGACCTGGGAAACCAGTAAGAAGTCTGACGTAGGCTTTGCCTTCGGCCTGCTGGAAGACCGCTTCACCGGTGACTTCAGCTACTACAACAACTTGGTGGACGGGCTGATTCTGCGCGTGCCGCAGGCGCCTTCCAAGGGTATTCCCGGCACCGTAGCCCCCGGCGACCCGGCCAACTCGCTCAATAACTCCATTCCGGATAACGTGGGCAAAATGCGTAACACCGGCGTAGAAGTAAACCTGAAGTTTCAGGCTATACGGAAACCGAGCTTTACCTGGACCGTGGGCGGCAACTTCTCGACCCTGAAAAACGAGGTGCTGGCGCTGGCTACCGAAGGGCAGCGCATTGCCACCTCTACCTCCGGCCTGGAAACGGTAAACTTCACGGAAGTAGGCCGTTCGGTAGGCGAAATACTGGCCGTGCCCTCGGAGGGTGTAAACCCGGCGAACGGTCGTCGTATGCTGCGCCGCGCCGATGGCTCTATTGTGCAGTACAACCACCAGGGCGGCGGTACTGGCTGGACTACCCTTGACGGTGTGGGCGTGCCCTCGCCCACGCAGCTTGGCGACGGCCAGTTCTATGGGCCAGTACTGCCAAAGTGGTACGGTGGGGTTGATAATACCTTTACCTACAAGGGTTTCGACCTGGGCGTGTTCGTGCAGTACTCCGGTGGCAACTACATCTATAACGGCACCAAATCAGGCCTGCACGACCAGCGCTTCTGGAACAACGACGTGGACATCCTCAACCGCTGGACCCCCGAAAACCCGGGCAATGCTGAGTGGCCGCGCGTCGTATACGGCGACAACGTTTCCAACGGCTCGGCTCTGGTAATGTCGTCGAATGTGGAGAAGGGCGACTTTGTGCGCCTGCGCAACGTGGTGCTGGGCTACGCGGTGCCTACCACTGCCATTACCCGCTTTGGGGTGAGCAGCCTCCGTTTCTATGCGCAGGTACAGAACGCGCTGCTGCTGACAAAGTACTCGGGTATCGACCCGGAAATCTCCACCAACGGCGCCAGCAATACTGGTGCAGGTGTAGACCGCAACTCCGTCGGGCAGGCGCGCACCTACACGGTGGGCTTCAACATTGGTTTCTAACGCAAGTACTCTCGTCTGATGAAGACTCTTTTTTCTTATAAAACCGCCCTCGGCCTTTGCGCCGCGCTGCTGGCTCTGGGCACAACTTCGTGCGACAAAGAAAAGCTTTCCCCCATTCCCACTACGCTGACTCCGGCCGACGTGGCGTTTGATAACCCAAGCCGGGTACTGCTGCAGGTCAACAATATGTACTCCTGGGTAAAGGCCGGTCAATTCCTGGGTGGCCGCTACCAGATTTTTAGCGACATCCGGGCCAACGACTTCCTGAACCGGACCTCCAACGGGGTAACCGGCCTGGCAGTATGGAACCACACGCTGACGGAAACCTCGCAGAACGACGTAGTCAACACCTGGGTTGCCGGCTACGCCGCTATCAACCAGATCAACGTGTTTTTGGCCCGGCTCGACGAAAATGCCGCCAAGTTCACGACCACGCCCTTCCCGGCCGATTATACGGCTACTGTAACTCAGTACCGGGCCGAGGGGCAGTTGCTGCGGGCCCTGACGTACTACTCGCTGCTGCAGCTGTACGCCCGGCCTTTCACTGATGGAGCGGGCAGCAAGCCCGGCCTGCCGCTACGCCTGCAGGCCGAAATGGACTTTGGCAATAACGACCTGGCCCGCAGCAGCGTGGCCGAGGTATACGCTCAGATTCTGAAAGACCTGGACTTCGCGGAGCAAAACCTGCCGCTGAGCCAGACCAGTGCGTTGCTGAACGTGACCCGTGCCCACCGTAACACGGCTATTGCTCTGAAAACGCGGGTGTACCTGAGCATGGGCCGCTACGCAGATGTTATCCGGGAAGCCGATAAGATTGTGTCGGCTACCGCGCCGTTCACGGCCCCAACCGGCGTGCGCCATACGCTGACAGCCTCGGTAGCCAACGTATTTGCTGCTCCGCAGGAAACGCTGGAAAGCATTCTGAGCTTCCCGTTCTCAGCCCAAAACCAGCCCGGCACCCAAAACCAGTTGGCGTACTATTATCTGCCCGCTCCCCTGGGTAATGGGGAGTACAGTCTGAACACTGGAGCCGGCAGCACCCTGGCTAACCCGGCTTTTAAGGCCACCGATGAGCGCCGCACCAGCCTAGTTACGGTGGTTAATAATGTGTCGTATCTGCGCAAGTACCCCAACGGAGCTCCGTACACCGATAAGGCCCCGGTTATCCGTTACGCCGAGGTATTGCTGAGCCTGGCCGAAGCCCGCTTCCGTACCAACGGCGGTGCCGACCCGCAGGCTTTGGCTCTACTTAACGCTGTGTCGCAGCGTTCCAATGGCACCTTGTACACGGCTTTTGCTACTTCAGAAGCTGCGGTTGATGCGGTATTAATCGAGCGCCGCATCGAGTTTTTGGGCGAAGGTATCCGCAACATCGACATCATGCGCCTGAACGCACCGATTCCCGGCAAGGGCTCGGTTAGTGCTGTCACCCCTTCCGACGTGCTGTACGTGTGGCCCATCCCGGCGGCGGAACTAGCAACTAACAAGCTGATGACGCGCAACTAGCGCTCCTTCATTTTTATCATGCAAAAGAGGCTTCCCAGTATGGGGAGCCTCTTTTTTGTGTGCCTGGCGTTCTGAGTTGCACGTAGCTTACACTGGCTTATTCCGCCTGCCGCATAATCAGCTCCCGACCAGCCTGCACGAACTCGACCTGGAGCAGCCGGCGGGTGGAGGCGTCGAGCCAGTAGGTGACGGTGCTTTGGTCCTTGCCAAAGGTTTGCACCACCCAGGCCGGCTGGCTGGTCCTGCCGTCGGGGGAGGGCAGGGTCCGAGCTCCGATGATACGGCCCTGCACCCAGTCTTGCCCGCCTTTTTCGTACACGTACTGGGCAAACTTAAAGGCCTGCCCGGCCCGCAGCGGCAGGGCCTGCACCACCAAGTCGGCGGAAAAGGAGTCGAACAGAGCGGCCGGGGTCGTCAGGTCGACGGCGGTGCGTTGGGTGCCCACCTGGTTGAAGCCCGTGACGCGGGCACCGGCAAAGTCCAGGGCCAGGGTGCGGCCGTTGGGTTGGTGGGAGCGGTGGGCCTGGGGGTAGAGGGTGCGGCGGTCCACGGTGCCGCTGTCGACGATAACGCCGGTAGGAAAGGAAATGACGGAGCGCTTGAGGGCCAACTCTTGCCCCGGCCGGGAGAGGTACTCGTAGGAGGTAGCCACGCTGCCGACAGGCTTTTCCTGTCCCGCTTGGCGCATGAGCATGGTGTAGCGGGCAGAGAAGGGCCGGATGAGCTGCCCATCCACACTGCGGCGCGGGTTGAGCAGCAGCGTGTCGGTGGCGGAGGGCGCCGTCGCTTGGGCGTGGGCGGTACCCGTCAGGGCCAAGGCCAGCAGTAAGCCGGGAAGTTTCATGGCGTAAAGCGTAAGGTGAGGGAAAAGAACCAGCCGCCAAGTACGCCCCGCGTCGTCGGCTTGCTGCCAGTATTCGACCATTGTGGCGGCTTACTCGGCCATTGCCAGACCTTGCTCAACCGTTGACCTGCTACTGAACTAGCGGCGGCTACTGAGCCAAGGGTCGAGGGAAAGGCCGCAACGGTCGAAAATCCGGTGGGGCGTGCCGGTTGACCGCAGCGTGGCGGGTATCTTGGGGCCTTATCTGCCATTACCGCCATGCTCGGGCTTCTTCGCCGCCACCGGGTGCTGCTGCTGCACCTCTCGTTCTGGGGCGTCTACTTTTCGTTTTACTTCTACCAGATCAGCCGGGAGGCAGGCTGGCGGCTGGCCTTGGCCAATTCGCTGGTGCCGCTGGCGAGCAACGCCCTGATCGGCTACCTCAACTTCTTTTACCTGCTGCCCCGGGGGCTGCGGCGGCAGCAGCTGGGGCGCTACTTGCTGGAGCTGGCCGCTCCCTTTACCCTGGTGGTAGCGCTGCGGGTGTGGGTACAGCGGCAGCTGGCAGTGGGGCAGATGCAGCAGAGCTACATGGAGTCGGGGGCCTTCGTGCTGTCGGTGGTGGTGGGCAGCTTGTTCATCGTGGCTTTCCTGAGCATGCTGCACTTTGTGGTGGGCTGGTTTGCCCTCGACGCCCGCACCAAGGCCCTGGAAAACGAGCAGCTGACGGCCGAGCTTAAGCTGCTCAAGGCCCAGATCAACCCGCACTTTCTCTTTAACACGCTCAACAACCTCTACTACCTGGCCTATACCCAGTCGCCCAACACGCCGGAGGTGGTAGCCAAGCTGGCCCAGATGATGCGCTACATGATTTACGAGTCGAACCACGCCACCGTGGCCCTCAGCCAGGAAATCGAATACATGCAGAACTACATCAGCCTGGAAAAGCTGCGGCTCAACGCCCCCATACCGGTGCGGTTTGATGTGGAGGGCCCCACCGACGGGGTGCGCATTGCCCCGCTGCTGCTGATTACCTTTCTGGAAAATGCCTTCAAGCACGGCGTAAGCACCACCGACCCCCAGGCCTGGGTCACGGTGCTTATTCATTTGCACGGCGCAGAGTGCAGCTGCACCGTGGCCAACGGCCGTCCGCCGCACCCGGCTCCGGCCCCGACCACCGCCGGTACGGGCCTGCAAAACCTGCACCGCCGCCTGGCCCTGCACTACCCCGGCCGGTACGCGCTGCGCGTAGACGACAGCCCTACGGAATACCGCGTCCACCTCACCCTAACCCTGACCTGATGCTGCGCTGCCTGATTGTGGACGATGAGCCGATGGCCCGGAAGCTGCTCGCCGATTACGTGGAGAAAGTGCCGTTTCTGACCCTGCACGCGGCCTGCGCCAGCCCGCTGGCGGCTCTGCAGGAGCTCAGCAGCCACCCCATCGACCTGCTGCTGCTCGACGTGCAAATGCCCGAGCTGACCGGTCTGGCCCTGCTCAAGATTCTGCCCCGCCAGCCCCTGGTGATTCTGACCACGGCCTACTCCGAATACGCTCTGGAAAGCTACGACCTCGACGTGGTCGACTACTTGCTCAAGCCCATCACGCTGGAGCGGTTTCTGCGGGCCGTGCACAAGGCCCAGGCCCGGCTGCTGCCCGGCGCCGCAGTAGCAGCCGGCCCGGTGGCGCCCCTTCCCGCCGCTCCGGCCGCTGCCGAGTCCTCGCCGTTTCTGTTCGTGAAGGATGGCACCCGCCTCGTCAAGATCCGGCAGACCGACATCCTGTTTGTGGAAGGCCTCAAGGACTACGTGGCCATTCACACCCGGCAGCAGCGCATCGTGAGCCTGCAGCGGCTCAAGACCCTGGAGCAGCAGCTGCCCGCCACCCACTTCGTCCGCATTCACCACTCCTACATCGTAAGCCTGGAGGGTATCGACGCCGTGTTCAAAGACAAGGTGCAGATCGGCAGCCGGTTTCTGCCCGTGAGCGAGTCCTACCGCAAAGCCTTCCGCAGCTTCATCGACCCCAGTTCCCAGTAGCGACTAATAGAACTAAACCATCATGCGGAGAAAGCACCAGCGAAGGCAGGCGAAACCAGCGGCGAGATAGAGAAATGGACGCAGGGATGATCTGGAAAGAAGGTGATATACGGTAGCAGTAGGAGGGATTATGGTATTTAGTTTATAGTCTTGTGAGTGCTCTACAAGCCTACTATGCAAAGTCATTCTGATAAAGTCACAGCTGCCGCAAATCGTATCATTCAGAATCTTCTGTTGAATACCAATGTCGAGAGCTTCGGTATTTTACATCAAATGCCCTTCATAGAATTTAGGAATGAACACGGCAGCGATATGCATCTGACATTTGACTCTAAGGTGCTGTTTAGCCCCACGTATCAGGGAGAAGTTAGTGATGAAGATAGAATGCTGATAGGCATGAACAGCTTGAATCTGAAGAAAGTGACGAAAGCTCAATGCAATGATGCCGCTGATCTGGAAATTTATTTTGAAGGTGGTGCATGGCTAAAGATCAGCGGTAGCTCTAAGGATAGATATGAGCCTTGGCAATTATCAAATGATATTCCAGTTGCGGAAGGTGGTAGCTCGGTCATAGCATTGGACGGTGGTGGATACGCTATTTGGGAAGGGCAACAGCAGGAGTAAAGGCCTTAAGGCTTGGAGCAGGCCACGTAGCGCCTCAACACCATTATTGGACGGTGTCACAGCATAAAAAAGGCGGAGCCTGCGCCCCGCCTTTTTTATGCTCTTAGGTAGCCCGCCTTTACTGCGGCAGCGTCAGCAGGTAGCCAATAGTAAAATTGGCGTCCCAGTCGAAGACGAACTGCTTGCAGCCGGTGGCTTCGGCAATAGACTTGTAGATGTTGAGGCCGGCTTTCGACTTTGCGTTGTCGAGCTGGTAGGCGTCGGCGGCTTGCAGCACGGTGTAGCGCTCCTTGCCGTTGCGCACCTTCTTGGCCATTTCAAACGGCACCCCGCCAATGATAAAGCAGGTCTGCCGCAGGTTCTGGGGCACTTGGTTGGCTTTGGCTTTCACGTCGGCGGCTACAGTGGCGTCGTCTACGTTGTCCTGGAAGTACTTGGCCCCGTAGGTTTCCACCGACTTGGGCGCGCCGCCGCTCATCCACGTAATCTTGGTGTTGCCCGAGCCGATGTCCGTCACGAACGACTTATCGGCAAACGAAGCCGGCAGCACCGAGCGTAGGCCCAGCACGCCTTCCTTTTCGGGCGTTACGGTGTTGACCACGTAGTTCAGATCCTTCAGGGCCTTGATGATCTTGGCCGTGCCCGAAGCCTTAATAGCGCCGGAGCTTACTACGAAGTGAATGTCACGGCCGCTCACGCCGTAGTCCAGCATCTGGCCGATGTAGGCCTTCAGGCCCTTGCGCACGTCATCATCCGACGACATGTTTTCCATCACCAGGCTGTTGCCGAATTCGGCCTTCTCCAGCTTCCAATTGCGGCTCTTGTCGATGCGCACGATAAAGGAGTTGAAGCCGCTGGCGCCCAGTTCCACCACGCCCTTGAGCTTGCCATTAACCGGAGCCGGGGCTTCGTAGGTAAACGCCGGTGCCGCTGCCGTAGCCGACGAGGAAGTCTGAGTAGAAGTAGAACTGCCGGACTCAGTCGTGGAGTAGTCGCCGCTGGCTTCGGTGCCCGGGGCCGCACCCGGCGAAACCGGCGCGGTAGTCGCGGTGACGGGAGCGGCGGCCTTGTTGCCCACGAAGTAGCGGAAGCCGAAATAGACGGCGGCCACCACGACGAGGGTGATAATCAGCCGGCCGGCAAGAGTAATACGCTGCATGAAGAAAGGAATTAGGGAGTTGGGAATGTAGAAATATTCAAGACGACACTCTTTTGCTATCTGTCATCCTGAGCGAAACGCAGTGGAGCGAAGGACCTTCCTCGCCTCAGTGAAAAGTGTTCTTCAACGTGAGAAGCTCTATGGCAACTGCGTGGTCAAGGGCTTTTGGGCGTTGGCATCAGGCTTAGTGAGGTAGGCGAGGAAGGTCCTTCGCTTTGCTCAGGATGACAGGACAAACAACGTTAGCACACGACGCTCTTGCCAGGATGCTGACCGCGCTTAGTTGAGCAGGTCGCGGTAGCCGGCGTCTTTGGCGGGGTAGGGCTCGGAGCTGCTGGGGGCCGGCACTTCGGGCTTGGCGTCGAGGGTCACGAGCTTGAACTCGCCCTGGTTGTAGGCCTGCAGCATGGCCTCGCCCTTGTCGGAGAGGATGCCGTTTTGCACGTCCACAGAGTTGATAAAGTCCATCGACATATCCATGGCCCGCTTCATTTCGCCCAGCTTCTGGCTCATGTCGTCCTGGATGTACTCCATCGACTCGTCGAAGTAGAACTTCTTGTCGGGGTCGCCCTTGAAGATGCTCACGGCGGTGCGCAGGGCGTTGGAGCTTTCCTTTACAATCTTGTACTCCACTTCCTTGAGGCGGACCTTGATTTCGGTTTCCTTGATGATATAGTCGGCACTCTGGTTTACCTTTTCCATGAAGGCCAGCACCATCTTGATGTTGCGCTGCAAGGGCAGCAGCTTCTCGTTCATCTGCTGCAGGCCCGCACCTTCGATGGTAGCCAGCTGGGCGGCTTCCTTCATGCCGGGCTTGGCGGCCATGCTGGTCGCTTTGTTGGCCTCGGCGAATTTCTGCTTGATTTCCTCGTTGTTCTCGTTGATCTTCTTATTGAGCTTGGCCAGCTGCCCGGCCAGGGTATCAATCTGGCCCTGCATCTTCTGGCGCTTCTGCTTGAGGTCTTCGATGTAGATCTTGAGGATGGCAATGGGGTCGAGCTGAATGATAAGACCGGTAATTTTGCGCATCAGCGTCTTAAACAAAAAGAACAGGCCGGTGCGAATGTCGCGGCTGGTCACCAGAAAGATGAGGACCCCGAGCGCGCCTAGCAAAAAAGCCAGGTGCAGCGTGTTCTGTGCCACCTCAATGAGAAACTTGACCACCTCATTAAAGTAAAACAGGCCCGTGCCGACCAGGCCGGCCAGCACTACCAGGCCCAGCACGCCCTCGGGGCGCGACCAGAAGGAGCGTCGCTCGGCTTCCGTAGAGCCGCCAAGCTGCGTAAAGTCAGGAGTTGCCATGCGGTGAAATTGTGAAATGGTGAGATGGTGAGTGCTGGAGTGGTGAGATAGTAGGGTGGTGAGATGGTGAGTTTGATGTTCTTTCTGCGCAAGTCGTGCAAGTCGCGCCACTAGAACGTCAACTCACCATCTCACCATCTCACCTACCGTAGGTACTGCCCGATTTTCTGCAGGTCTTGCTCGATCTGCTGGGTGAACTGGGCGTAGGTTACTTCGTAGTTCTGGCGGTTCTGGTTGAGGCGGCCACTCTGCTCAGTGATTTCCCCGCCGATGGCCGCCAGGCGGGCGTTGTTGGCGGCCTGCTTCTGCTGAATCTCAGCCAGCTGCCGGGCCAGGGCTTCGTTGTCGGCCTGGAGCTGCTGCTGCTCTTTCTGTAGCCCGCCCACCCGCTCGTTGATGGCCTCGTCCACGCTTTTGGTGAAGGCGTCGCGGTCGGCGCCCAGCACCGTGAGGTAGTGCTGCCCAGTGGAGGTCAGTGCCGTCACGTTGGCCGACCCGCCCATGGCCTTGAAGCTAGCCCAGGCCGCCTGAAACTGTTTCTCCTCACTCAGACCCAGGCTGGTGAGGCTGCGTAGGGTTTCGCGAAACTCGAAGTAGTCGGGGCCGGGCGGGTTGTTCTTGGCCAGCACCCCGGCAAGGTGCTCGGCAAACTTGCTGTCGTGCTGCCCGGTAGGCTGGGGCGCGGGGGCCGGCGTGCCCGCACCCAAGGGTGCCGCGGTGCCGGGGGCTGCGCCGGGGCGGGCGGGCTCGGCATCGGTGATGAAGAAGCTCAGAATCTTACGGCCGAGGTTGTCCGGTTCAGGCATGGCATTATTAGAAGGTAGCACCTGCAATGTTACGAGGTTGGCGCTAATATTCTGCGTCGGCTATGCCAGAACTGCGGGTCGAAGGCCGCCCACCTGAAATAGATAAGTAGCGCCGGTGTTCGGGGCCAGGCTTTTGGGTAGAGTTGCCTTGCCAGCCACCTGCCCGAGAAGCAAGCGGAGTAGGTGCTAGCGCCAAAACCTTGAAACGTCGAAACAAGAAAGTAACGCGGGTCTGGCCCCGCCGTCCGACTACAGCTCCCGCGCCACGTTTCCTTTCCCTTATTCGTGCTGGGCATCACGCGGTACTTGGCTACGAACCTGAAAACCGGGCAGCCGGTACTGCCTGGCCCGGCGGCGCTTTTACGCACCCGCCGGCCGGGGAGGAAGCACCAAGGAAAACCGGGCAGCCGTTGCAGAAAGCTACAACGGTCCTTGGCGCCCGGTACCAGTCAGGACAGGATGCCCGTCGCCTCCGGCTGAGGCAGAATGGCTTCTACCCGGTAGCCAACCGCGCCTTGTGGGGTCAGCCACCTGACCTTGTCGCCCAGCCGCACGCCTAGTATGGCCAGGCCCTCCGCGCTTAGGATGGAAATACGGCCGTGAACCGGGTCCGCGGCCGGCGGGTATACCAGGGTAAGCTGCTGCTCTTCGGAGCTGGTCAGGCTGCGCAGCGTAAGGCAGCAGTTCATGGTCGCCACGCCGGGTACAATGTCGTAGGAATTAATAAGGTGGGCCTGGGTTAGCGCCCGCCGCAACGCCGCAACGGCTACGGCAGCCGTCGGCGGCGGCTCTTGCTGCACCAGCTGCGTTAGCCGGGCATAATCGGGCTTGGTTACGTAGATATCGGAGGGCGAGTGCCAGAGGGGCATAGGGATTCGAGGTATAGAGTAGCGGAACAAGGCCGCCGATGAGTAGGAGTAAGCAGACCGGGCGCTTATTGCCAGCCGCCGCCCAGGGCGCGGTACAAACTCACACTTTGCTGCAGCTGACTGTGGCGCGACTCGGCCAGGCTCAACTCGGCTTCGAGCACGCTACGCTGAGCCGTAATTACTTCGAGGTAAGAAGCGTAGCCTGCCACAAACAGCTCGTTGGAGGTGGCTACCGCTTTGGTGAGCAGCTCCACTTCCTGCTGCCGGGCGGCGGAGGCGGCCCGGTGGTTTTCCAGCCCTTGCAGGCCGTTTACCACTTCCCGAAACCCAGCTTGCAACGACTGCTGGTAGCGGTAGTAGGCCTCATAGCTGCCCGCCGTGGCCAGCCGGAAGTCGGCCTTAAACTGGGCACGGTTGAGCAGGGGGCCGGTCAGGCCGGCCAGGGCCCCGTACGCCAGCGAGGCCGGGTCAAGCAGGGTGGCGGCCCGGTAGGAGTTGAAGCCTACGTAGGGCGTGAGAGTGAGCGAAGGTAGAAAGGCAGCCCGGGCGGCGGCCACGTCAGCGCGGGCTGCTTGCAGCTCCAGTTCGGCCTGGCGCACATCGGGCCGACGGAGCAGGGCCGTGGCCGGTACGCCGGCACCGAGGCGTTCGGGCAGCACCTGTCCGGGCAGGGGCTGCCCGCGCGTAATGCGCCGGGGGTAGCGCCCCAGCAGCCGGTTGAGGCTGGTTTCGGCTTCGGTCACGCGCTGCCGGGCTTCGTGAGCCAGGCTTTCGGTGCGGGCCACCTGGGCGGCAAACTGCTGCACGGCCAACTCGGTGGCCCGCCCGGCCTGCTTCTGCACGCGCATCAGCTTCAGGGCCTCGCGCTGCAGGCCGATATTGCGCTCCAACACTGCTAGTTGGTTGTCGGCCGTGAGCAACTCGTAGTAGAGGCGGGCCACTTCGGCTACTACATTGGTCGTGACGAGGTGACGACCCTGCTCCGAGGCCAGCACGCGCAGGTAGGCGGCCTGGCGACGCTGCTTCAATTTGCCCCACAGGTCGATTTCCCAGGAGCTGCGCAGGCCCCCGAAAAACTCCGGCGTCACGGGTCCGGGTATGCGCTGTTGCCCGTCGATATTGGGCGAAAGGTTGGTGTCGAAGTTACCCACCCCGTTCAGGGTGTAGCGCCCGTACCGGTCGCCGCTGGCCGAGGCCGCCGCCGACACGGTCGGTAGCAAGGCCCCACGGCGGGCCAGGTACTGGGCCCGGGCGCTTTCCACGCGCTGCAAGGCCAACCGCAGGTCCAGGTTCTGACGCAGGGCCGTATCGATGAGGGCCGTCAGGGCCGGGTCCTGGAAGAACTGCCGCCAGGGCTGGTGGCCGGCGTGCAGCGTATCGGCGGCGGACTGGACAAAGGCGGTCGGCACGGCTGGGGCGCTGGTGGGTTCGGTGGGCGCGGCCACGCGGCAGCCGCTACTCAGCAGAAGGGTGGCCCCGAATAAAAAGGCAAAAGGCAGGCGCATGAGCAAGGTTGACTATCGTTGGCAAATAGGGCAGTGGGCGCGGGCTGAGTTAGATCAATGCGCCACCAACTCCCGTTTTTCCCGCGCTTTCTCTACCTCCGCCGGTTCATCGTCCTCCAGGTTTTTCACCTTTTCCAGCGAAGCAAACAGCACGTAGAGCCCGGGGATGAGCACCATGCCGAAGAGTGTGCCGATGAGCATACCGCCCGCCGCGGCCGTGCCGATGGAGCGGTTACCCAAAGCCCCGGCCCCACTGGCAATAACCAGCGGAATCAGGCCGGCAATGAAGGCAAAGGAGGTCATCAGAATGGGGCGCAGGCGGGACACGGCGCCTTCCACAGCGGCATCCAGCACTGCAGCTCCAGCCCGGCGCCGCTGCTCGGCAAACTCGATGATGAGAATGGCGTTTTTGCCAAGCAAGCCCACGAGCATTACCAGAGCCACCTGGGCGTAGATGTTGTTTTCCAGGCCCAGTAGCTTCAGACTAAGGAAGGCCCCGAAGATGCCGGTGGGCAAACTCAGCAGCACGGGCAGGGGCAACAGCAGGCTTTCGTACTGAGCCGCCAGCAGCAAGTACACGAAGATGAGCACCACCCCGAACACGTACAGGGCCTGGTCGCCGCTCAGGATTTGCTCCCGCGTCATGCCACTCCACTCGTAGGCGTAGCCCCGGGGCAGCTCCTTGGCGGCCACGCGTTCAATAGCCGTAATGGCGTCGCCCGACGAGAAGCCGGGGGCCGCGTCGCCGTTGAGCATGGCCGAGGTATACATGTTGTAGCGCGTGAGCTGGTCGGGGCCGAAGACGCGCTCCAGCCTGACGAAGGTGGAGAAGGGCACCATCTCGCCCCGGTCGTTTTTCACGTGCAAAGCCAGCAGGTCTTCGGGCTTGGTGCGGTAGTCGGGCCCGGCCTGCACCATTACCTTGTACATCTGCCCGAAGCGGATGAAGTTGGAGGCGTAGTAGCTGCCCATCAGCGTCTGCAGGGTGCTCATGGCCGCATCGATGGTTACGCCCTTCTTAGCGGCCATGTCCTGGTCGACGTGAATCAGGTACTGCGGGAAGTTGGGGTCGAAAGAGGTAAAGGCCCCGCCAATGGCCGGGTCCTGGCGCAGGGCGGTAAGGAAGGTCTGCGACACGGAAGCGGTTTTCTGCAAGTCACCGGTACCCGACTTGTCGAGCAGGCGTAGTTCGAAGCCGCTGCTGTTGCCGAAGCCCGGCACCGTAGGCGGGGGCAGAAACTGAATGTCGGCGTCGCTGATGCCCTTGGTTTTTTCTTCCAGCTCGGCAATGAACTCGGCTACCGACTGCTCCCGCTCGTCCCAGGGCTTGAGGTTAATCATGCCCATGCCGTAGCTGGAGCCGGCCACTTCGTTTACCAAGCTGTAGCCCGCCAGCGTCGACACCGACTCTACCGGGCCCAGCTTACTAGCAATGCGTTGCACCTCGTCGAGCACGGCCTCGGTGCGCTCCACGGTGGCGCCGGCGGGCGTGGTCACGTTCACGTATACCATGCCCTGGTCTTCGGTCGGGATAAAGCCCGCGGGCAGAACCTTGTTTATGCCCCAGGTAGCCGCGCAGAAGCCCAGCAGCACGAGCAGCGTCACCAGCCGCCGGCCAGCAATGGCACGCAGCAGGCCCTGGTAGCGGCCCGACAAAGCATCGTAGCGTTGGTTGAAACCCGCAAAGAAGCGGTTTATCAGTCCCTTGGGCTCCCTGCCTGCCGCTACCGGCGTGTGCTTGAGCAGCAACGCGCACAGGGCCGGCGTCAACGTCACGGCATTGATGCCCGAAATGACAATGGCAATGGCCAGGGTAAGCGAGAATTGCCGGTAGAACACGCCCACCGGCCCGTCCATAAAGGAAACCGGGATGAATACGGCCGACATCACCAGGGTAATGGCAATGAGGGAAGAACTGATTTCGCCCATGGCCTCGAAGGTGGCCTCGCGAGCGGGCAGGTGCTTTTCCTGCATCTTGGCGTGCACGGCCTCGACCACCACAATGGCATTGTCGACCACGATGCCGATGGCCAGTACCAGGGCAAATAGCGTGAGCAGGTTGATGCTAAAGCCCAGCGTCTGCATAAAGAACAGGGTACCCACCAGCGCCACCGGCACCGCCAGCGCCGGAATCAGCGTGGAGCGCCAGTCCTGCAAAAACAGGTACACGATGATGAACACCAGCAAAAAGGCTTCGACGAGGGTGCGCAGTACTTCGTGAATACTCGCGTCAAGAAAGCGCGACACGTCGTAGGCAATGCTGTACTTCATGCCGGGCGGAAAGGAGGTTTCCTGCAGCTCGGCCATGCGGGTTTTCACGTTGGCAATAACGTCGGACGCGTTGGAGCCGGGGCGCTGCTTGAGCATGATGGCCGCCGAGGGCTTGCCGTCGGTTTTGGAAGCCATGCCGTAGGTCAGGGAGCCAAATTCCACGTCGGCTACCTCGCGTAGGCGCAGCACCGAGCCGTCGGCGTTGGCCCGCACCACGATGTTGCGGTACTGGTCGGGTTCAAACAGCTTGCCCGTGTAGCGCAGCACGTACTGCATCGACTGGGACTTGTCGGCTCCCGAGCTTTCCCCCGATTTGCCCGGCGCGGCTTCCACGTTCTGGGCCCGGATAGCGGCCACCACCTCGTCGGTGCCCACATTGTAGGCCGCCATACGGTCGGGCTTGAGCCACACCCGCATCGAGTACTCGCGGGAGCCCATGATTTCGGCAAAGCCCACGCCATCGATGCGCTTGAGCTCCTGCAACACGTTGATGTCGGCGAAGTTGTAAATGAACTTCTCGCCGGCCGCCTTGTCGTCGCTGGTGATGTTGAGGTAGAGCAGCATGGAGTTTACCTCCTTCTCCGTCGTTACCCCGGCCTTGATGACTTCCTCGGGTAGCTCGTCGAGAATGGTCGTCACGCGGTTCTGTACGCCCACGGCGGCCAGGTCAGGGTCGGTGCCCACCTTGAAAAACACCGTAATGAGCGTCACCCCGTTGTTGGAACTCACCGAGTTCATGTAGGTCATGCCCGGCACGCCGTTGATGGCGCGCTCCAGCGGGGTAGCCACGGCCTTGGCGCACACCTCGGCGTTGGCCCCGGTGTACTTGGCCGTCACGGTCACCGACGGCGGCACGATGTCGGGAAACTGCGTGATGGGCAGCGTAAACAGCGCCAGCGCGCCCAGCAGCACCAGAAACACCGAAATGACCAGCGAGAGAATCGGCCGGCGGATGAAGATATTGAACATGAATGTCGTTGTTAAAGCACGCGAAAACGGAATGGCATGCGGCGGGGCGCCTCACCCCCGGCCCCCTCCGGAAAGGGAAGGCGCATCAAGCATTCTTGGGGAACCAAACGGAGCCCGCCAGGTGCCTCGGGCGTCTGCTTGCTGCGGAAAATGCTCGGCATGACAGCCCGTTACCAGAAGTGGCGGACCGCCCGGTGCTACTACCGTGCGGCCAGCAGGGAATCCAGCACCACGGGGCGGGGGCTGATGCGCTGCCCGTTGCGCAGGCTCTGCACGCCTTCGTATACTACCTGCTCACCGGGTTTGAGGCCTTCTTTGACCACGTAGAAGTCGCCGGTGCGGGTCTGGGGAGTGAAGTTGCGCATGTGCACCGCGCCGGCCTTGTCCACCACGTACACGTAGTTTTTGTCCTGGATTTCGAACACCGACTTCTGCGGCAAGAGCAGGGCCGCGGGCAGGTTGGTGGTCAGGCGGATGCGGCCCGAAGCGCCGTGCTTGAGTAGGCGTTTGGGGTTGGGGAAGCGCGCCCGGAACGCCAGGGAGCCGGTGTTAGGGTTGAATTCACTCTCGGTGGTTTCGATGCGGCCGGCCAGCGGATACGCCGAGCCGTCGGCCAGGGTGAGGCGTACCGAGTCGGAGTGGCGGTCGGGGTGCAGTTGGCGGGCCTTGGTGTAGCGCAGGTACTCGCCCTCGCCCACGTTGAAGTAGGCGTACACCTCCCGCAAATCGGACACGGTGGTGAGTAGGGTGCCTTCTTCCACTACGCTGCCCATCTTAAGCGGAATCCGGTCGATGATGCCGTTGAAGGGCGCGCGGATAAGGGTGTAGCTCAGGTGCAGGCGGGCGGCGGCTTCCCCGGCCCGGGCCTCAGCCACACGGGCTTCAGCGTCTTTCACCTTGCTTGAAGCCAGAGCCAGCTCGGTTTTGGCAATGATGTTCTTCTCGACCAGCAACTGCACCCGGGTTAGCTCCACGCGGGCCGCCTGAGCCTGAGCCTGGGCACTGGCCAGCGCGGCCTGGGCCTGGCTGAGTTTGCTCTGGTAGGCACTGGCATTAAGCCGGAACAGGGGCTGGCCTTTCGTTACCGACCGGCCTTCGTCCACGTAAATCTGCTCCAGGAAGCCCGCCACCTGGGCCCGCACTTCCACGTTACGCACGGCCTGCACGTCGGCCACGTAGTCGTGAAACAGTTCCTGCTCCGTGGTTTTCAGCGTCACGACGGGCAGCACTTCCGGCGCATCAGCCTTTTCCGGGTTCTTGCCATCCGCCGAGCAGCCGCTCAGGCCGGCGGCCAGCACCACGGCCAGGATACTGGTCCACGGCCCCCGGGGGCGCGGCTTCGCCGGATTGTTCAGTCCTGAATACATGCGCGGTAGCAAACGGGTTGAGCTCATTATAGAGAAAGGAAAAGCAGGTTAGTGTTCGGCCAGGGCCGGACCAGCCGGCCCGGTTTGCAGCTGCACCAGCAGGCTGTCCTGCCGCTGTTGCTGCTGCTGGCACTGGGCCAGCAGGCGCTGGGTCAGGTGCAAGTCGGCGGTGGTGGCAGTCAGCTCGTCGTCTTCGGCGGGCCAGGGTTCGGGCCGGGCCGTCAGCAGCAACCCGTTCAGGCCCAACGACAGCACCAGCGCCCCGCCCAGCAGCAGGGCCAGCAGGTTAGTAGGCCGGGGAGAAGGAAGAGTCATCGGAGTCGGGCAGGAGGCCAGGTGAAACGTGGCACAAAGGAGCCGCCCCGACATTAGAACGAGATGAGAACGGTATTAGAAAACATGAAAACGGGCTTCCTGCACCCTGTGAAGAGTGGTGGAAGCCCGTTTTACCGGCATTGCTAAGTAGGTTTGGCTTAAAGCGGAGCTGCCGGCAGCAGCACTGTGGCCGTGGTGCCCTGGCCGGGGGCCGAGGTAATTTCCAAGCGTCCCCCGTGACGCTGCACCACGCGCTGGGTCAGGGGCAGGCCCAGGCCGTAGCCGGGGCGGCCCAGGGCCGCCGAGGCCCGGTACAGGGGCTCGTAGATCTGGCGCAGCTCATCGGCCGACAAGCCGGGCCCGGCATCGGTGACGCGCACGCGCAAAGTGGCCACATCGGCGTAGGCCAGCTCGGTGCGTACGGGGCCGCTGGAGTACTTGCCGGCGTTGTCGAGCAGGTTGAGCAGGGCCGTAACCAGCAGCTCGGCGTTGCCAGGCAGCATAAACAAGTCGGCGTCGGTTTCGGTCGGGAAGTCGCCGAAGGTGAGGCGCCACTCCCGGCCGGGGTACTTGGCGCGGGCAAACTCCAGGGCTTGGTTCAGGCACTCATCCAGGCGCACGGGGGCAAAGGCAGGCAGCGCGCCATCGGCTTTGGCCAGGTTCAGCAGGCCGGTAGTCAGGGCACTCAGGTGGCGGGCTGCCTCCAGGCCCTGGGCCAGGCTCTGGCGGGCCTCGGGCAGGGTGGTGTCGTATTCGAGGGCCGTTTCGAGGGTGCCGGTAAGGGTGGTGAGCGGAGTGCGGAGCTCGTGGGAGGCGTGGGCCAGAAAGCTCTTCTGGCCCTCAAACGCCTTTTCCAGGCCGGCCAGCATCGTATTAAAGGCGTGGGCCAGTTGGGCCAGCTCGTCGCGCCCATTGCCTTCCGCGAGGCGGCGGCCCAGGTTGGTGGCCGAGATGCGCCCGGCCTGCCGCGTGATGCGGGCCACGGGTTGCAGGGCCGAGCCGGCAAAAAACCAGCCGGCCAGAATGGTGAGCACCAGCGCGCCCACGTTGCCCAGCAGCAGCAGCAGCCCCAGCTGCCGCAACTGCGCCCAGCCCACCCGGTCTTCAGCCGACACAAAGATGCGGTAGGGCCCCGTCCCAGGTTCCTGCGAGAAAACCAGCCCAACGGACTCGCGGTGCCCGACGGCCGGATACACCACCACTTTGCCGGGCTGCAGGCCCGCCAGCCGGGCCCGGTTCACGTGCTGGCTAATGTGGTCGGCGCTGCTGTAGCGTAAGGAGTTGTCGGGGCCGTAGATGCTGATTTCTTCCTGGGGCAGGGTCAGCAGGTCGCCGCGGCGTAGGCTGCCCAGGATGCCGGTTTCGAGCTTGTGGGTGCGCACCAGCAGGCGGCCGGCCAGCAGACCGCTGTTGGTCAGGCGCTGCTCGAAGCGCTGGGCCCGCATAGTGGCGTTGAAATAGTAGATAAACGCCGAAAAGCTGACCTGGATGCCCAGCACCAGCAGCGTAAAGCGCAGCATCAGCTTGTTGCGAATCAGCATATAGGCAACGGAAAGGTTACTGCTCGCGCATGACGTAGCCCATGCCCACAACGGTGTGAATCAGCTTGGGCGAGAAGTCGCGGTCAATCTTTTTGCGCAGGTAGCTCACGTACACGTCGATGACGTTGGTGGTAGTATCGAAGTCCAGCTCCCAGACCCGCTCGGCAATATCTACCCGCGACACGATGTGGCCCTGGTGGCGCAGCAGGTGCTCCAGCAAGGAGTACTCGCGGGTGGTCAGGTCGATGCGCTGCCCGGCCCGGGTCACGGTCTTCGACTCCAGGTTGAGTTCCAGGTCGGCCATGCGCAGCAGCTGGGGCACCCCGGTTTCGGCGTAGCGTTTGGTCAGGGCCCGGGCCCGCAGCAGCAGCTCCCGAAACGCGAAGGGTTTGGCCAGGTAGTCGTCGGCCCCGGCCTCGAAACCCGCTTCCTTGTCGGCCAGGCTGTCGAGGGCCGTCAGCATCAGCACCGGTATCCGGTGCCGGCCCGCCCGGATAAAGCGGCACAGCTCTACCCCGTTGAGGTAGGGCAGGTTGATGTCGAGAATAACCAAATCGTAGGGTTGCTGCTGATACATCGACCAGCCCGTGCGCCCGTCGTAGGCCACGGTCAGCTCGTAGCCTTCGTGCTCAAACCCTTTTTTGATAAAGGAAGCCAATTGCGGCTCATCTTCAACCAGTAGTACTTTCATAAGCAGCGTGACTATGCGGGGGCTCGGGCAAAAGTACGCAACCAGCCGACCCAACTGTTGCCGAACTAGCCAGAGAAGCCACCGAGTCCCCGCTACGCCACCGGCCTAGGATCTGTGGACTAGAATCATAGATGTTGTCTTGATGCTTTCCAGGCCGTCATGCTGAGCGCAGCAGAGTCGAAGCATCTCTACCGCTTCGTTCTGGCATTGCGCCTCCCGGCTCCTTTTCGAAAAAGGAATGTGCATCAAGCATTCTTTGAGGAGCCAAACAAAGCAGGAGAGGTGCTTAGCCAAGCATGGCATTCATGTAGCTTGCTTTTCACGGGGTTGAAGCCACGAAGCCAGTTCTACATCTTTTCACAGCTAAAAGATAAGCGACGGATGAGCGTTGTCTCCTAAAAATCGTAATGAGCAAATAAGGAGACAAGCTGCTTGTCTCCAAAAAACCAAAACGGCTAACTAAGGAGACAACTGCATCCATGCCCCGTTATTCGACCCCCGCACCTGCCCCGCATTATCTGGCACTCATTCGTAGTGGGCTGGGCCTGACCCAGGAGCAGCTGGCCGGCGCGTTAGGCGTGTCGCGCCACTTGGTCACGAAGATAGAAGCCGGGCAGCGGGTATTGCCGCCTGCGGCCGGAATAATTTTGGCGTGGCTTACGCAAGCCTTGCCGCCGCCCGGTCCGCCCGCACCATTGCCACCCCTAAGCGCGGAGCAAGCCACGCCGCTGCACACCCGCGCCTCGGCCGTGGCCTACGAAACCCAGCAGCTGCTGCGGCGTCTGGAGCGGGGGCAGGCCCGGGCCCGCCGCGCCCTCGACTGGCTGCGTGCCGCCCCCCAGTTGCTAGCCACCTTGCCCGCCGAAAACAAAGAGCGACATCAACTCTGGATAGCCGCCACCACAGCCGAGGCCGAGCAAGCCCTGGAAGGGGAAGGGAGCCCGGCGCTGCACCGGCTGCTGGAAGCACGCCTGGCCGGGCTACGGGCCGAGGCGGCCGTGCTGGCCGGGTATCTGAAGGAGCCGGTGGGATAGGGCGCGGTGAAGTAGTGGCTAAGACATCCTATGCGGGGCTCCTGGTGGTAGCATCACTCACCACAACCGCGTAATCAGATAAAATAGCGCGCACAGCCCCAGCCACACCAACCAGGTATACCGTTGCCAGAAGGTTTTGGCCGCAGCCGCTGGGCGTTGCGTAGCCGGCGGAAGCAGTTGCTCCTGCGTTCGGTACTGGGCCCGAATAGCTTCCAGCCGCGGGCGCAGGTGGGCGGTGTCATAACCGTATTGCCTACGGTATTCCCGCACTTCTTCCAAGGTAACCGATTCTAGCTCGTCGGACTCATCCCAGAAAAAGCGGTGCCACTCGGGCACGTAATAAAAGTCGTCTTCCTGACCATGTAGGCAGGCTCCGAGGCAGTGGGCAAGTTGCATGGCCACGCTGTAACGAGTACCTATTCCCGCCTCCTGCCCGAAAAATGATCTGGCGTGGGTGTAGGCCGAGCCGTCGGCATTCAGCCAAAACAGCAGTTCCCATTGTTGGCTGTCTTCATCGTATACCTGCACCTGCCCGGGCGTTTCTGCGCCTCCCAGCCGCACGTCCGGCACTGTCTCCGTGCACGTTTCCCAGTCGGCGCTGGGTATCGGTAGCTCGGCCTGTAGGTTCTCATCAAATCGGCTTAGGTACAGGAAGTCTGCCATGATACTTTAGTGTTGGAGTGGTGCGGAAGCGAAGAGTTGCACCGTGAGGCTTTGCACCCTGGTCCACTGGCTTTTTGTTACAAGTGCTGCCGGGGCCGAAACTTTACCGCGACTCCCGCGCATAGCGGCCCGACCAGCGCCGCGTATAATACTGCTGCTTCCCACCGAGGGCCGGTGGTAAGTACTATCACCGGCAGCACTACGCACAAGAATAGTTCGGCCCGTTTGGCAGGGGCTTCGCGGAGCGTGGCCTTATGCAAAGCGGCGTAATCCAATGCTGCAATTGCCAGTGCCATGCCGCCCCACAGCGGGAAATAGCGGAAAAGCAAAACTAGAGTCATCGTAACGGAAGCCGCCAGCTTCTGCGCCAGGTTGTCAAACAAGTAGTGCCGGTTGAGCAGGCACGTAACCAAGGCATATAGGTACAGGCTGCTTAGCGTAAGCCACAGGGTAGCCCGGTTCCAGCGGTAGATTTTTGCCAACGCGGACGACGTATCCTGTTTCATTGCGGAGCGGAATGGCACAGCACCGGGTAGCGGCTCGCAGTAGTGCTTGCTGGCCTGTGGTGAATGGTTTGTCGGTAGAGCTAGTCGACTAAGTAAAAGCATACGGCCGCGTAGGTACTTGTCTGGGCGCGCTTCGGCGGCTTATTGGCCTCAGCCGTAACCCACATGAGCACCTTGTTCTGCCGGTTGTCCCACGCATAGGCCAATGGCTGAGTGGCTGCGAGCCACGGGTTGCGGGGGCAGCTTGCGTTGGATGTGTAGCGTTTGAGCCAGTACGCGTCGTCTTGAGCTACTAGGTACTGGATGGTATCGCAGAGCACGGATTCTTCCGTCAAGGGGTCTATAATGCATATTTCATCTTCGTACTCAATCTGTAGTATGTAGTCATGCTGCAACGTCGTGGTGGTATAAAAGCGGCCCGAAGCAGGGTCGTACCGGCCAACGCTTAGCCGGTCACTGCGCTTTTGAACGAGGGAATGGGCACCTGTTTCCACGGCGTTGGACTGTGCGCCCGAAGCGCCCTGCCTGGTCAAGGGCGTTTCACACGCGCTGAGCAGCACTACTAGGCCCAGGGGAAAAGTATACTGCATAAGCGGAAGAAGGCCTGTCGGGAGCTGGCGTGCAGAAAAGAGCGGGTACTGTATCGGGAAAACGCTTGCCGGGGGCCTCAGTCCGCCCGCTGGCTGATGAACAAGGCTGCAACTTAAAAGTGGGGTAGGGCGTGTAGGAGCCGTCCTGCTTTGTCGTATTCCGAAAGCGTCGTTCCGTGTGGGCTCACAGTTAGATAACGTCGTAAATGGCCGTTGGGCCGGTAATATACAACCCGTACTACTTGGCCCTGGCGGTACCAGATAGCTTTTCGCAGGCTGCCCCAAGGGTAGCGCTCAAACCAGATACCGATCCGCCCCTGGGAGCTCCGTTGATTGAAAGGATTCAGGCCCGCAGCGGGTCGGGCCGCTCGCAGCACGGGAAAGTGGGCGGAGCCCCGCCGGCCCAACCGCAGAGTGTACGTGCTATCGGTACACTCGACGCGGCAGGGCACGAAGGTGTGGCCCACCTTGATACCTTCTTCCATTGCTCCCGGCCCGCGGGACTTCTGGTGAAGCGTCAGGAAAGCGGGACAAGCCCCGGAAGACAGCGGGGCCGTCCCGCCCGTAGGGTTTCCGTAGCTGGAAGCGTGCTGGGACAGGGTAGGAGTACTTAGCAAGCCAAGAAGGAGGACCATTGCGCATCGCTGAAGCCAGGCCATGGAAGAGAACAGGGTGCAATACATGGGTTGTGGTGGCAAATGAACCACGATTAGAGCGAAGTCTTATCAACCACCTTGCTACGCCGTACCATTCGATACTTTTTCGTTTTCAGAAGGACCCTGAATGACTTGGGAAAAACTGAGAAGTACTTGCCGATAAGGATATAATTCGCCCTGGTATGCAGTGTTTTATAGCTACTGCTGGAGCCCCACAGTGCAGCGTCTCTATCCACTTATTTACCTATTGTTATCATGGCTTACCCCACTGAATTATTGACCACCGTGGCCGACGGCGACCTGGTGCTGGCCGAGGCCGCCGAAGAGCGTGCCGAGCTGTAAACCATAGATAGAGATAAGCTATAAAGGCAAAGCCCTTCGGGAACTCGTCGTGGAGGACGAGGCCCGAGGGGCTTTGGGGTTAATAAGCATTGGTGCAGGCCTATCGAATGATAGACGGAAGAGAGCAAGAACAGAGGCAACGGGTTATCTGACTACCGTAGCCTCCAGCTCCACTTTTAGGGTTTCGAACAGGCTCGGGACTTCAAACAGAGTGCTGGCCTGCTGAATGCCGTGCTTGGCTATCCAATCCTGAAAAACGTCGAAGCAAGTAAAAAGCTCGGTGGAGGAAGTCGTGTAGACATTGAGCCGCACGATGCCCTGGCAGTCGTAGCCGGCCGCGCTAATCACCTGCTCCAGGTTCTCGATGGCCAGCAGTAGCTGGGTTCTCATATCGGCGGTACTGGATTGGCCATCGGCATGCACTGCGGCCTGGCCGGCACAGTAGAGCGTGCCGGCTACCTGGGTTACTTCCACGGCCTGCGCGTAGCCGCGGGCGTTCTGCCACTGCCAGGGGTTGATGATGCGTTTTTCCATGTTGCTTTGCTTGTTATGAGGGGTGAATTGCACGTTGCAAAGCTCCCCAGCAGCCATAGCAAATGCGCGTGACCTACCGCACGAATACCGTGTGCGGTAAGTCACATAAGCAGGCCGACTTCGGAGTCGGTTACTGCCCGCGCAGCTTAAGAAGTGAAGCGGCTGAGGGTTTCGCGCGACACGCCCAGATAGGCCGCCAGCAAGGTTTTCGGAACTCGCTGCATAAGCGTGGGGAATTGCTGTACTACCTGCTCGTACCGCTCCTTGGCATTCGTGGTGAGCAGGGACAGGATGCGCCGCTGGGCGGCAATGTGGCCCCCGTTTGATTTCTCCAGAAAGAAGTGCTCCATCTTGCGCAGGTCGGTGCGCAGCTGCTGGTAGTTAGCAAACGGAAGGCAGAGCACTTCGGTGTCTTCCAGGCAATCCAGCGTCAGCGTTGCGCGGGTCTGGGTATAGAAGGCCTGAAAGTCGCTTTCCCACCAGTCTTCCATGGCAAAGGAAATAATGTGCTGCTTCCCCGCCGCATCGGCATACCCCAGCTTTACCAGCCCCGAAACGATGAAGAAGGCATACGGCACCGGCTCCCCGTCCTGAATCAGAAACTGGTGCTTCTTGTACCGCTTGGAGATAAAATGAGAGCGGACAAACTCAAATTCCGCGTCTGTAAGCGGAACTATCTTCTCGATGTGGGTTCTTAGCGGGTCGGTCATAGTCGCTATAAAGGATACAAGGGCAGCGCCCCAAGCGGAAGACCTGCCTCGGAGCTGCCGGCAAATAAAAAGCCTGGATGTAGCAAGCCCGCAATGCTGCGCTGTTCGGCGCCCGGCCCAAAGGTAAAACTGCTGCCGGCACCGTTCCGGTAATGGGCATTCCCCCGGGCGCTAGGCTTGTTCCCAAGAGGGTGGGCGTAACTAAACAATGCCCCGGGGTAGTACAGCTCTGGAGCCATAGTACCCGAGGGCATTGTCTAAGAATGCTTGGTCCAACCGCTACTCCTGCACGACCAGACGCTGGGCCACGCCGCCGGGTAAGGTGAGGAAGTAAACCCCGGCCGCCACGCTTTGGGTGTTGATGTCCAGGGTGCCATCGGGAGCTACGCCCGTAACCAGCGGCACCGAGCGGCCCAGCAAGTCGAGGAGCAGGGGAGTGGCGCCGGTGGGTAAGCCTGTGCGCAGACGCTGGCCGCGGCGCACGGGGTTCGGGTAAGCCCCTAGGGTGCTCATAAGCTGGGTTTGCACCACTACCACGGGCGTGTAGCTGGTCGCCCCGTCGGTATCTACCTGGCGGATGCGGTAGTATACCTGCCGGGCCGGGGGCGCGGGGTCGAAGGCGGTGTAGCGGCGCTCGGTGAAGCTGCTGCCGGCCGCGGCAATGGGCTGCCCAAACGCGGTGAAGGTGCGGCCATCGGTGCTGCGCTCCGTAACGAAGCTTTGGGTGCTCAACTCGGAGGCTGTGGCCCAGACCAGACGGGTGCGGCTGCCGTCCCAGGTAGCGGTGAAGCCTTTCCACGTCACGGGTAGGGGAGTGGCCCCAAAGGTGCGGAAGGCAAAGCTGGCGCTGCCGCCCAGCGTGGCGCCATTGGGCGGAAACTCGGTGAGGCCCGGGGAAGTAGAAACCCCATTGGCCCCGCCAAGTTGGCTAATGGATAACCCATTAAACGTGGCGGACGAAAAGCCCACGTAGCCCGCCCCGCCGCCCCCGCCGGGCCCGTAGGCTTTGGTCACGGTATTCTCGGTGTTGCCGCCCGCGCCGCCATTGGCTTGCAGTCTCAGGGGCCCAATGGCAGTGCGGACATCAAGAATGATCGTACCGCCACCCCCGCCGCCCCCGGCCCCGTCGGCGAAGGGATTATTGGCCTGAGAAATGCCCCCGGCTGTGCCATCAGCCACCACAGTACCACCTCCATTGAAGGTAGAGCCGATGAGGTAGATGAGCCCGCCGCCCCGGCCTCCCACGCCGGCCACGCCGGTATTGCCGTCGCCGGTTCCGCCGCCGCCGCCCAGGTAGAGCCGGTTGGTGCTGTAGTCGAGGGGCCGGCCGCCGAGGCCCCCGGTGTTGGGCCGGCTGTATTCGCCCCAGCTGGCTTGGTCAGGGCCCACGGTTAGGGCATCCAGGTCTACGTCGGATACGCCGTAGCCACCCCGGCCGCCGCCCGAAGAAGCGGCCGTAGCGAAGCCAGCGCCCTCCAGGTTCCAGGCCGCGCTCCAGGCCGCATTTCGGTTGGGGTTGCCCTTGCCAGTCCAGTTGGCTACGGTGCCAGCGTTGGCCCCGCCGCCCCCGCCGGCATTCACGGAGTTGCCGCCTCCGCCGCCGTTGGCCACGGCACCCCGGCCGCGGCTGCCAGTGGGGTAAGTCGTGCCATAGCCGGCAATGCTTTCCCCCTTCTCGCCTCCGGTGTTGCCGTTGCCGGCATAGTTGCCGTTGTTCGTGGCCGTAGTGTTGGCAAAGGCTCCCCCGCGGAAGCCCAGGCCCGTAGCCACGATGCTGCCGCTGATGGTGGTAGTGCCCGTAGCCTCCAGGGCTACCACGCCGCCCGTCGCCCCATCCCAGGCTGCGCCCGTGATGGAGGCCCCGGCGTTGACGGTGAGAGCGGTGTAGCGCGGAATCCGGACAATCTGGGCCTTGCCGGCAGCGGTGTAGCTACGGCTCAGGGCGTTGCCCAAGGCAAACGAGGTAGCACTGATAACGCCCTGCACCACGGCCAGCTCGTAGTTGCCGGCGTTGTTGTAGGCCGTTATGGCCCCGTAGCTGCTGGTATTGGCCGGATTGACGCTGGCGCCCTGCATCTGGATAAGTAATACCAAGTCGCCGGTACTCAGGCCGCTGGTGCTGGCTACAGTTAGGGTGGTGGCTCCAGCCGGGGCATCAGCCGTCAGCGCTGAGTAGCGGTTCAGCACTACGTTGGCAGTGCCTACGGTCAGGGCCCCGTCTTTGCCAGCCTGAGCCCAGGCTCGTGGGCTAAGGGCTAGGCTGAGCGCCCCGGCCAGAGCCAGGGAGAATAGGTGTCGTTGTAATTGCATAAAGGTGTGATAAGAGGTCGGATTGGTTGAACGCACTAGGCCGCGCCGGTAAATATAAAGATCATATATATAGGTAAAGTATAATTTATTGAGGTTTTGTTGTTACACCTTGCCTGCCTGGTTACCGGCGCGCGACCGGATCCGGGCTGTTCTGCCCGCTGCTGTACCAACCACGTACTGCGCGAGTGGGTGTTGGACAACGGGAAAAGACTCGTAGCTGGGCGTAAGAGCCAATATTTGTATATGTAAAATATTAATAATGTATAAGTATTCTTTACTATTGCGCAGGCCGATAGATTCATCCAACAGTACCCGCTTTCTAACCCAATATCCATTCAACTCTAGTTGTCTTATGGGTACCTGTTTCTCCTCATCCTTGAAAACAGAGTGGTGAAGCAATAAACGGTTGCTAGCCACAAAAAAGCCCCGACCAACGTTGGTCGGGGCTTTTTTTGTGCGCACTGCACGCCGGGTCTAGCTCTGGTGCTCGGTGGGTGGGGTGCCACGGAAGGCGTCAAGCTTGGCTGTGTCCTGCTTGAGCTTGACGGGCTTGCCGCCGTTGCGGGCCGACTGGTAGAGGGCCTCCATAATGCGCTGGTCCTGCAAGCCTTCCTCGCCGGGCGTGTAGGGCGGCTTGTTGTTGCGCACGCAGTCGGAGAAGTGGTCCATTTCCAGGGCAAACTGGTTTTTCTCACCTAGGTTGATCTGCGCTTTCTGCTCGTTGCCGTCGGGGGCGTGGGCCTGCTCCAGCTTGAGGCCGTGGTAGCTGAAGGCCGGGTCCATCTGAATCCAGCCGGTTTCGGCCTGTACCCGGTAGCGCTTGGAGGTGTAGCTTCCGTAGCCCGTGACGCAGTTGGCCAGCACGCCACTGGGGAAGCGCAGGGTAAAGAGCATGTTTTCCTCGATTTCCTTGAAGCGTGGGTCATTGGGGGTGCTGTACATGTGAGCCGCCACCTCGGTAGGCTCCTCGCCGAGCAGGAAGCGCACCGTGTTCAGGCAGTACAGGCCGATATCGGGCAGGGAGCCGCCGCCGGCCAGGGCTTTCTTGTGCCGCCACTGGTCCGGAGGGCCTTGGTTCTGGGTGTTGGTGGCCTCAATGATTTTGGTTTTGCCGAAGGTGTTGCTGCGCACCATCTCCTGCACCTTGCGGTTCATGGGCTCGTACTGAATGCGGTAGGCAATCATGAGCTTTTTGCCGGCTTTCTGACAGGCCTCAATCATCTGCTCACACTCTTTGGCCGAGTTGGCCATGGGCTTTTCGCAGAGAATGTGCTTGCCGGCCCGGGCCCCACGAATGGTGTACTCGGCGTGCATGGAGTTGGGCAGCACGATGTAGATGACGTCGACGGCGGGATTGTCCTTGAGGTTGTCGTAGGTCTGGTAGCTGTAGCAGTTCTGGGGTGAAATGCCGTACTGCCGGGCCACTTTGCTCATCTTGTCGGCGTCGCCGCTGACCAGGGCCACCAGCTTCGACTTCTTGCACTGCGACAAGGCGGGCAGCAGCTCTTCCAGCGTGAGGTGGCCCAGACCCACCACGGCGTAGCCCACACGCTGATCCACGGGCTGGGGATTGGGAATGCTGGTGCCCTTGGGTTCGGTCTTGGCGTTGATTTCGGGCAGCTTCACGTCGGTCGGGCCCGATTGGAGCACTTGCTGGGCGGCCTGGTCGGAGGCAGCTGCGGCGGCCTCAGGCAGAGCGCCCAGGGTGCCGGCTACGCCCACGGCCAGCAGGCCCCGGCCGGTTTGGGTCAGGAAGTGGCGGCGCGACGGGTCACAGGCCGGGGTTGCCGCGGGTTGCGGTTCGAGGTTGTTCATAAAGAATAGCGAGATGTAGGCTGGTCGGATGGAGCGTTTGTTCCTCTAGCCTACGCCCCCGGAACTACCGGGTTGTAAACTACCTGCCGAAAGCCGCCGGGCCATCCGGGCATACGCAGCTCAGCCGCCGACCAAAAACCGTGGCTACGTCCGCGCGTATAGACAAGGCCAGCTTCGGCTGATCTTTCCCAGTTCCGAACCGCTGCCCCCGGGCAGCTTACCACTAGAAATCATGGCTGATACCTCCAAGAAAACCGATAAGAAACAGCAAGACAACACCCCCGGCGCTATCGGCGCTACGGCCGCCAACCCGATTGACCCGGCCACCACGTCGCCCACCATCGACACGGAAGCCGGCGTTACGATGGGCGACGGAATCCGCCACCTGCACAGCCTGGCCAAGGGCGACGAGGACTTCATCAACGGCACCGACGACCACGCCGACCGCCGCAACCAGCCCGACACCGAGCAGGAGCACCGCGACCAGCTCAACAAGCAGTAGCCGGCATCTGACCGGAATAAAAAAGCCCGAACCATAATGTCTCGGGCTTTTTTGTGCGACTAAGTCGCGGGTTTACTTGACCATCAGAGTCTTCACCGCGCCCGTCGATTTGTTTACCTCGAAGGCGGCCTTGTTGGGCATACGCCCGGCCCAGTCGGTGCGGGGCACCAGCACCTGCCAGTGGTCATCTACCTCAATAGCCGTGGCCGAGTCGACCACGAAAAGCTTGGCGTTGGGCAGGCTCTGCACGTAGCGGCCAATAGCGGTGCGGGCTTCGGCCTCCGTCGATACGGCCGTGCCGGTGGCGGGAGCCGGTGGCGCAATCGTATCGGCAGTAGGCGGCGTGGCCGAATCGGCGGCGGGCTTCTGTTGGCAGCTGCCGAGCAGCAGGCCAGCCACCCCGAGCAACAGGAAAGGAAGGACGTGTTTCATGGGCGTAAAGTACGGCAGCAATTTCTATTGGGCCGGTAGTCGCCGCGGCCCGAGGTCGTTTAACAATACCGTAATCGGGCCGCCCCAGGCACCGGAAACGGGTAGATAGCTCCGGTTCAGAGCTGCTTGAATTCCTGTGAATGCGCCCATTAAGCCGCTATTCCCCAGTCCTGGGTACAAACCGAACCCGAATGTCGTCGCTCTGCTTACCGACATCAAAGACCGCTGTGTTGGGCTTGCGGCCCTCGCCAGGAATGCTGGGCACCAGTACCAACCAATGCCCCTCGACCTGTTGGGCCTTGGCTGAGTCAAAGTTGTACTGTCCGCCTTCGGGCATCTCGTGCAGGTAGAAATCCACGGCCTCAAGAGCCTGGGCTTGCGTGGTTATGGTAGCGGTTGTATCCGGGGACGCTGCGGCGGTCGGAGCCGAGGTTGTCGTTGCGGCGGCGGCCGGCGGGGTGGCCGGTTCAGACGTCGGTTGGCAGCCTGCAGCACTCAGGGCGCCCAGCAGCAGCAAGTAAAGGGCTTTTCTCATGCGGTAAAGTAACACTGCAAATTGCTGCTGACCGCATCAGGGGCGCAGCGGCTCGGCCGCCTGGAACTGGTAGAGCCGGAAGGAGCGGGGCTGGTAAAAGGCGGGAAAGGTGATTTCGCCCTCGGCTCCGTCGGCGAAGTAGGTTTTGCGCGACCGGGGCGCCAGCGAATCAAAGCGGAAGGTGAGGCCCAGCACGTTGGTTTCGGCTGTGCTGATGAGCGTGTCGAGGCGGGTACGCTGCCCACGGGCCTCGGCCACCACGCGGTGCGGCCCCGGGCGCAGGCGCAGTTCACGCCGCAGCTGGTCGGCGCGGCTGCGGTACTTGCTCACCACCGTATCGAGCACCAGCTGCCCGTCGCACTCCACCCGAATGCCCACCTGCGGAACCTGACTGTCGTTGGTAACTAGCAGCTGCACCGGCGGGGCCGGGTCGCAGCTGGCCAAGAGCAGCAGCAGGATTGATGATAGAGGCCGTTGAGGCATGGAAAGATGACCGGGTAAAGCAGGCTCGATGTACGTTGTACAACGTAAAACAGCCCGGCTCCAACGGAAACGGGCTGTTTGGATACTGAAAAACTACGACTATGGGTGAGAGGTTTAGTGCACAACCAGGCGCTGGGACGAAGTCTGGCCGCCGGCTTTCACCGTGAACAGGTAGGTGCCGCGCGACAGGCTGCTGCCATCCACTTTCACCTCGTGGTAGCCGGCGCCCATCTGCTCAGCCACCACCGACTTCACTTTCTTGCCCATCAGGTTGTAGATGTCGACCGACACGAAGCCGGCCTGGGGCAGGCTATAGCTGAGCGTGGTGCTGCCCGAGAAAGGGTTGGGGTAAGCGCTAAGGGCTTCCTGGGTTGCCCGCGTAGCTACTGCGTCGCTCGTCGTGCTGGTTTGCGAAGCGCCGGCCACGGGCTGGGTCAGGGCCTCCCACTGCGGGAACGTTCGGGTCACAATCACGGCAAAATCGGCGCGGGTCACATTCTGGGTGGGCTTGAAGGTGGCGTGCAGCTTGGGCTGCAAGTCAAACGGGCCCTGACTCAGGGAGTAGTAAGCGTTAATCAGGTTCAGCTCCAGGGCCACGCTCACGTAGCCTTCCATTCCGGCCGGAATCTTAGCGGCGTCATCTACGGCAATGTCTTTGCCATCCGCTTTTACCGTCACGGGTTTGCCCGTGCGGGCCAGAGCGGCTTCCTGCAAGCCCAGGGCCTGCACCAGAGCGTACGCCAGCGTGGTGCGGTCCACGGTGCCATTGGCCGAGAATTGACCCGGCGCGGTGGGGCGCATCATGCCGTTGTACTGCTGAAACCGGTCGCGCAGGGCGGCGCCCTTGGCCGTCACAGCTTCGGCCAGCAGCACTTGGCTGCCCGTCACGTCGGTGAAGTTCGGGGTGCCGGTAGTCGGCAAGTACTGGCGGCCCGCCTGACCCATCATCAGGTAGTCGGCCAGCTGAATGCGGCGTAGCAAGTCGTTGGGGCGGTAGCCACCGCTCACGCCATCAGTGAGACGAGCCGCTACGGCCATCTTGATGGCAGCTTCGGCCGGGTGGCCCACGATGTCGCTCAGGCCGCTGGTACCGTTGGCTACCACCTGGGAAATCTTGCCGGTCAGGGTTTCGGGCAGGGCCAGGCCTTGCAGGCCCTCGGCTTTCAGCGTCCAGGTGCCGGGCGCGGGCGCGGCCACGGCCACGCTACGGTCGTAGGTTTGGGCAAACAGTGCCGGAATGCCCGAGCGGTATTCCACCCCATTGGGGTCGAGCAGAATCAGGTTGACGGGGTTGCCGGTCTGGCCCAGCAGGCCTGCGGCGCTTACCTTGGCTTCCAGGCTGTTGGTGCCCGGCGCTACCGAGAACGTGAACTGATTGGCTGAAGTCGGCAGCGGGCTGTAGTCGAGGCTAAAGTCCTGAGTATTGGTCAGGAAATTAACGCTGCTGTTGAACGTGCGCTTCGCGTTGACGGTAGCCCCGAAGTTGGTGCCCCGAAAGGCTTTGTCTACGGCGGCGTAGGCGTTTACGTAGCCGGCACCCACTTCCCAGGTTTCGCGGCCGGGCATGTTGGTGGCGGTTTGCTCCAGCAGCTCCCGCACCTGGGCCGGCGACAACGAAGGCTTGGCTTCCAGCAGCAGGGCCACTACACCCGCCACATGGGGCGTGGCCATGGAGGTGCCGCTCATGTGGGTATAAAAGGGCACGTGGGCCGGGGCCAGCAGCTCGGCGTCCATCTGGGCGCCCAGCGTCGAAACCGGCGCTACGGCCCGGGTCGAAACCACGTCGACGCCGGGGGCCACGATGACCGGCTGATTGGCATAGGTCCAGGTTTCGCCGTCGGCCACGAACGTGCCGCCTTCGCCTTTCACACCGCGCGAGGAAAAGTCGGCCAGGCGGCCAAACCGGTCGCCGGCACCCACCGAAATAGTCCAGGGTGCAATGGCGTAGGGGTTGTGCGTGTCGGCACCGGGGCCGTCGTTGCCGGCGGCAAATACCACCACCATGCCCCGGTCATAGCACTTTTTGGTTACCAGGTTGATGGGCGCGGCCGGGTCGAAGTCGCCGCTGGTGCCGAACGAGTTGCTGATAACCCGGATGTTGTACTGGTACTGGTGGGTCAGGGCGTAGTCGAAGCCCCCGATGGCGTCGAGCACGAGCAGGGCCCCGCCCGAGCCGTAGCCCAGCAGCGAAGCGCCCGGAGCCACGCCTTCGTACTTGCCGCCCGAGCGGGTGCCGTTGCCGCCCACGGTGCCGGCGCAGTGGGTGCCGTGGCCCGAGTTGGTATCGGTGTTAGGCACGCCTTCCACGTAGGTCACGGGCAGCATGGCGTCGTAGGCGTTCAGGTTGGTGCTGCCCAGCGTGTTTTGCACCAAGTGAGTGCCCAGTTTGATGTCGTCGTGGGTGCCATCCACGCCGCTGTCGTTGATGAGTACCCCAATGCCCTTACCCGACACCGGCAAGCCATTGTTGCGGGCGGTCAGGTCCTTGTCGGCGCGCAGGCGCTTCACCCCGGTCAGGTTGGTGTCGTCGAAGTTGTAGTAAGTCAGGCGTTTGTTGTAGTAAATGGATTTGACCTGCGGGTTCTGGGCCAGGGCTTCTACCTGAGCCGCTGTAGCCAGCACGCCGGCAATGGGCAGGGCCTGAAAGGTGAGGCCCTTGCTGATACCCAGCTCGCGCAGCAGATTAAGCTGCAGAGGCTTTGGGGCACCGTCGCCCTGAAAGGTTACCACCACCTGGGCCAGGGGGAGGTGCGCAGTACGTTCCTGAGCTCGGGGTCGACGACAGCCTGGGCAAACAGGGCTCGGCTTGCCAGGCAGGCAAAGGCGAGGGTGAATAGCTGTTTTCTCATAAACGAAGAATGGTGGAAAGGAAAGAGTGGAAAAGAAGAAATGGGACTGTGCCAGTAATCCTACTTCTGTGATTTGACCGGATGAGTAGCGAAATCCAGGGTTCTGCTAAGTAGGACTATGGCAACAAAACACCCATACGACTGTGTTTTCCAATCGGTTTTACGTAGATAAATTAAATTTTTGGCAAAAAAATGGCCATAGAATTGCTGTCTATGGCTCTGTGGTGCTCTTCAAATGCTAAAGATTTATTTATCAGTATTTATACAATAATTGTAATATACTTGTTAAGTGAAGAAGGAATGATTTATGTAGCTACATGCTAAAAGTGCAAAATTGAAATAAAAAGAAAAGCCCCGACTGCCGCAAAGGCAATCAGGGCTTTTCAGCGGAGCAAGGAAGCTTAGTGAGCGTGGATGCGCTTGCGCTTCTGACGACGACGCTCCTGAGCCTGCTTTACGCGGCGGTAGAGGGCCTCCTGGGCGGTTTCGGTGCGGGCCTCGCCCGTCTGGTTGGTTGCAGCGGTCTGATTGGTAGTCGCCATGATGAGAAATGATTAAGCAGAAAATTGGGTGATAGAAGCCGTATACCCCCGACCGGCTCGCCGGGTTTAGCCCGGCCGTAGCTTTGCGGGAGCCGGGCCAAGGTACGCTTATTCTGCCAGTCCTTTGCGGCCAGCCGGCCGCAAAGGACTGGCCAAACGGGCCGCTGGGTCGTAGTGCTGGCAGTCGGGTCGGAGAATTTGACTGGGCCGAAACCAGCCGGCCAGCCTTTTTGTCTGGGAAAGAGCGGGCCGGGGCGCGTGCAACGTTGTAGCTTGCAGCCGGCTCTTCTACCGACATATTCAGTTCAAAAAGAAAGAACGATGAAAGCTATTCTACCGCTGCTGGCTCTGACGGCTCTGTTGACTACCTCCTGTTCCGAAGACAAAGCCGGGGTCATTGCGCCCGAGGGGTGCAGCTCCCTTATCGTCAAGGAAAATGTGGACGGCCGTGGCCTGGTTTTGTACGATGTCCGGGAGCGGGTGTATACCATTCAGACCAGCGTACCGGGCACCCCGGATGGGCAAATTGTGGGCTTTGTTTGCGGCGTATTGCCCGAGGCGTTTCGCCAAGACTCCTTGCTGGTCAGCTTCACGGGGACCTATACTCAGTTTAACAAGTACTCGCCGCCGGTGGCCAGCCAGGAATATTACTACCTGAGCTTGTCCCGCCTGGAAGCCATAAAGGGCGAATAAGGAACAAGGTCGTCCGTCAAAAAACGCTAGTATTGGGTCTGGTTTAGTATTCACTGCCTGCCCGGTGCCGGGCGGGCTCTGCAGTCAGTTCCCTGTGCGACACCCCCGCTTGTTGCGTTTTACCGGCCTGTTGCTCGGGCTGGCTCTGCTCACTGGCTCGGCCACGCCCGACCCGGCCGTGCAAACGCGTGATTTTCAGTCCTACTTCGCCGCCTACGGGTTGCGGGGCTCCTTTCTGGTGCTGAATGCCGACACCCGGCAGTACACAGCCTACGACCTGGACCGGTGCCGGCAGGGCTTTTTGCCGGCTTCTACCTTCAAGATTCCTAACTCACTTATCGGCCTCGAAACCGGGGCTGTGCGCGACACGGCTGAAGTATTCCGGTGGGACGGAGTGAAGCGCAGCTTTCCGCAGTGGAACCAGGACATGAGCTTCGGACGGGCCCTGCGGGTGTCGTGCCTGCCGTGCTACCAGCAGATTGCCCGGCGTGTGGGGGCCGAGCGCTACCAGCAGTGGCTGCCCAAGCTGCGCTTCGGCCGGATGCAGGTGACGCCGGCCACGGTCGACTCGTTCTGGGTGGTCGGCCCTTCGCGCATCACGCAATTCGAGCAAATCGACTTTTTGCAGCGCCTCCAACAAGGCAAGCTGCCCGTGAGCAAGCGCACTCAGGAGTTAACCAAAGACCTGCTGGTGTTAAGCCGCGGCCCCGGTTGGGTGTTGCGCGGCAAAACCGGCTGGGCCATGCGGCAAGGTCAGGACAACGGCTGGTTTGTGGGCTGGGTAGAGCAGAAAGGCAAGGCTCATTTCTTTGCCCTGAACGTAGAGCCAGCCGACGGAAAACCGGCCACGAGTGCCTTCATCCAAGGCCGACGCGCCGTCACGGAGCGAATCTTACAGCAAGAGTTCGGACTGCTGGCTGGTCCGGGTAAACCGTAATTTGCAGCCTATGTCAACCCTCATTTTAACCGTGCCTGGCCTGGGCAGCTCCGGCCCGGAGCACTGGCAGAGCCTGTGGGAACACCTGTATGGCTACCAGCGCGTAGAGCAGCGCGAATGGGATGCGCCCCGCCGCCCCGATTGGGTGGCCACGCTGGCCCAGGCCGTGCAAGCCGCCCCTGGCCCGGTAGTGCTGGTGGGTCATAGTTTGGCGTGCAGCACCATTGCGTACTGGGCCTGGCAACACGCGGCCAGCAAGGTGCACGGAGCCCTGCTCGTCGCGCCTGCCGACACTGAGCAAGCTGACTTTCCTGCCGAGGCCGTCGATTTTGCTCCCATGCCCTTGCGGGAGCTGCCGTTTCCCAGCATCGTAGTGGCTTCTACCAACGACGAGTACGTGACGCTGGCGCGGGCTACCGAATTTGCCCGGGCCTGGGGCAGCCGGCTGGTTAATGCCGGGGCCCTGGGCCACCTGAACTCCACCTCCGGACTGGGTCAGTGGCCGGCAGGGCACGCGCTGCTGCAGGAACTGGTGGCCGGCCGCTGAACCTAGCAGCGAAGCGCCGCCTCAGCAGCCGGCCTATGTTAGCTCAGGATACTACCGGAGCGGCCCGGCCTCCTGATACAGCCGTCTACTCCGTCGGGGTGGCAGCCGGTTGGGGCTCATCGGGGTCAGTGGTAGGAGAAAAGTCCTCGGCTGACTCATCCGCGGCCGGGGTGGGAGCGAAGCGGTCCTTGAAGCGGGCATACAGGGCATTCATGCCCAGCAGCAGCAGGCCCATCAGGATAAAGACTACCGCCCGGGTGACGGTGCCGCGCTGACTCAGATCGAAGAACACCAGGCGCACCAGGCAGACGGCCACGCCGGCCAGGGAGGCGTAGCGGAAATCCTGGCGGCGCAGCAGCAGGCTACTCACGAACAGAGCCACGACTTCCAGCATCAGCAGCACCGTAAGCACCGAGCGGTCGAAGGACTGCACGAGGAGCACGGTAAGAGCCACGAAGGCCGGGTAGAGCAGTGCCGCCACCAACTGCCGGGGACTAAGCTGCCCCAGGCGGGCCAGGCCACTTAGGCCCGCGGGCCAGTAAAGTGGTTTGGCCGTAGCGTGAGATTGTAGAGCTACCGCGGCGTACGCAAACTGTAAAGCCACCGCTCCGGCCGTAGTCAGCCACCGGACGCTCAGCAGCTGGCCGGGTGCCAGGTAGCGCAGAGCCACGTACGTCGCCCAGATAGTCGATAGCCAGAAAAACAGCACGCCGTAGAGCTGCACCCGGTGCAGTTGTTCGGGTAGGCGGCCTCCACCCAGGGTGAGGGCAAAAGCCAGGGCCAGCCACGACAGCGCCAACCAGGTGAGCCGCACTTCATACCCGAGCGTAAAGCCCAGGAACAGCAGCGTCAGCTCGGGCAGATACGGGTGCAGTAGCTGCCAGCTGCGGTAAACGGGAGCGGTAGCCGGCGGCCGGCGCCAGGCCAGGCCCGCCAGTACCAGCACCAAGGCTGCTGCCGTGAGGCGACGGGTAGGTACGTGCCATAGCTCGGCGGTGCCCGGCACTTCATGGTAAAAATGCCAAAGCAGAGCCCACGCCAGCAAGCCGTAGGCCACGTGCAGCAGGTGCCGGTCGGGGCTGCCCTGGCGGGTTAGCGCGGCGGGGTCGGAGAAGCGGCGACGTAGCCATTGAGCTGCTCCGGCCGCCAGCGCAATTGCCCCGCACCATACCAGCACGGCAAGCGCCTCGAACCGGACCGGAGCCGTAGCCCAGCCCAGAACCAACACGTGCAGGCCCAGCAAATACAGCCAGGGCCACCGAACGTGGCGAGCCTGCGCCTGCCACCAGGAAAAGGCCAGGCCCGGTGCGGCCAGTAGCACCAGGGGCAGCAAATACAGCAGGGCGGCGCCGGAATTCAGCCCCGGCTCCGCCACCAAAACATGGTGCCATTGCAGCAGATGATACCCGGCCGCGGCCAGCAGCAGGCCTACCCACAAGCCGGGCACCCGCACCGAGCGCCGCAATGCCAGCAACGCCCCAGCAATGCCCACGGCTACCCAGCCCGCCCAGGTATGGTGGTAAATTAGTCCGGCGGCGGCCAGCAGCAGCAAGCCCGCTACCGTGCCCAGCACCCGCAGGCGGTAAGCCGGATTGTAGGAGAACGGCAGCAAATCGTACTCCGGGGCCGCCAGGCGCACCAGTGTAGCCTGGGCTGCTGCCGTAGCCAGGGCGGCCAGGGTCAGTAGCAACGCCCGTTGTTCTGGACTCAGCTGACCCGTGCCGTACACTACTACGGGCAGCAGCGTAGCCAGCAGCAGCGTAGCGTAAAGCTGCACGCGGTATACCCACCACTCGCGGCGCCCGGCCAGCAGCCCCAGCATCAGCAGAAACTCGGCGTAGAGCAGCACCGTGGTCAGCGGCCAGCTTAGGCCTAGTTTGTGCAAGCCCAGCACGGCTATGCTCAGCAGAAGCTGACCTACCAGCAGGTGCAGGATCCGAAACCACTCAACACCGCCGTGCAGCCACCGACTCAGCCCAAAAACCAAGCCCGCCGCCACTACCGCCCCGCTCACCAGCGCTGCCGCCGGGGGCTGAGGCGGGCCAAACAATGCCTGCAAAAGCAGACCTGCCCCAGCCAGATACAGGACCCCCGTCAGGCCGCCCAGACCCTGGTACAGGCTCCGGTCGGGCGACGTGCTGACCTGGGCGCTCAGCCAGAGCTGGCGGGCAAAAAGCTGGAAAAACACGGCGCTGGCCAAGCCCGCGGCGAGTAGCAACACTGTGTTGCGGTGCAGCGCGGCTGGGGGCAGCACAGACCAGTGCAGGCCGGCGGCCAGCAGTAGCCAGAACCCAGCCAGCAGCGCCGCGCCGAGGTACATGCGAAACGCTACCACTTCTGTAGCCCGGCTCAGCAGCCAGGTCAGGGCCAGGGTTTCCAGGTAGAGCACGGCTGCCGTGGCGGGCCACACCAATCCCAGCTTGTGCAGACCCAGAATAGCCACAGTCAGCAGCATCTGCCCCGCTAACAGGTGCAGAATCCGGAACCACTCGGTGCTGCCGCGCAGCCAGCGGCTTAGGCCAAAGACTAGTCCGGCCGCCACTGCCGCCCCACTTATCAAGGCCAGTGCCGGCGGTTGCGGCGGGCCAAACAATGCCTGCAAAAGCACCCCCGCCCCGGCCAGATACAGGACCCCCGTCAGGCCGCCCAAACCCTGGTGCAAGCTTCGCTCGGGCGAGGCACTGGCCTGAGCACTCAGCCAGAGCGGACGGGAAAGCTGGCGGAAAAAGACGGCGCTTAACAGGCCCGCCCCGAGCAGCAGCAGCGCATTGCGGTGCAAGCTGGCCGCTGGCAACTGCTGCCCAGGCCCGGTGCCGGCCAGCAGTAGCCACAGACCCGCCAGCAGCGCCGCCCCAAGGTACATGCGGAATGCATGGACTTCCGTGGCCCGGCCTAATAGCCAGGTCAGGGCCAGAACTTCGAGGTAAAGCACGGCCGCCGTGGCGGGCCACACCAGTCCCAGCTTGTGCAGCCCCAGAATGGCCACGGTCAGCAATACCTGCCCGGCGGCAAAGTGCAGGGTGCGGAACCAGGCCGGCTCCCCACGCAGCTGCCGGGCCAGGGCAAATACCACCCCGGCGGCGGCCAGGGCCTCGCCAATCAGCAGGCCCACAGACGGATTTCGTATGCCGAACAACGCCTGTAGGACCAGTGCCGCCGCGCTCAGGTATAAGGCCCCGACGAGGCCGCCAAAACCCTGGTGCAACGCCCGGTTGGTGGGAGAATCCTGAGCGTCGGGTTCAAGTAGGGGTTGGGAAAAGGTCAGGCGGAAGTAGCCCGCGCCCAGGCTGGCGGCCAAAAACACAATCAGGGCGTTGCGTTGCAGCTCGGCCGGCGAGTAGCTGGTGAGCTGGGCGGTTATCATTACCAGCAGGCCTGCGCCAGC
Organism: Hymenobacter cellulosivorans; assembly: GCF_022919135.1. Classification (NCBI taxonomy): domain Bacteria; kingdom Pseudomonadati; phylum Bacteroidota; class Cytophagia; order Cytophagales; family Hymenobacteraceae; genus Hymenobacter; species Hymenobacter cellulosivorans. The sequence goes on from NZ_CP095049.1 coordinate 2,358,562, forward strand.
CAGCAAAGCGCCCACACTGGCCACCCGGAACACCAGGGCTTCCCGCTCCCGGGCCATAATAAAGGCAATCAGCAGGGCTTCGAGCAGCATAAATAGGCCCACGACCGGCCCTGTAGCGTGCCAGCCCTGCAGCGAAAAGGCCGTAGCCAGGGCCAAAATCAGGGAAATGATGGTGTCGGTCTGAAACAGCCACTGAATGCCCAGCTGCCGGGCCCGGCGGGCTACGAAGAAGGTCAGCACCGCGCCCAGGGCCAGCGGAATAGTTTTCCAGGGCGAGCCGGTGCTGTATTGGTAGAGGTTGAAGCCCAGCGTGGTCCAGTTGAGCACGTGGGCGGCAAAAAGCAGGGCATCAAAGCGGGAATCGGCGTACACGCGGCGGTACTGTACCACGGCCGCCGCCACGCCCACCAGCACCACCAGGCTCATAGCCGTTACGCGGGCCACACCCGTCAGGGGCTGGGCCAGGTGGAAGTGCCAGTATTGATGAAAGACAAAAAAGCTCAGAATGCTCAGCAGCAGCTGGTATTTCCACTGCTGCCGGTAGGTAATGGCAATGCAGAAGGCCGTAACCGCCGTGGCCGTGCCCAGCGTAATTAAATCGGGCGGAATAACGGCCAGGGCCACCAGGCTCAGCACCCCGTGCAGCGTCGCCACCGACTCCCGGCTGCTGGTCCAGGCCAGCCAGAGGTTGGCCGCTACGCCCGTCAGCAGCAGCCCGTAGCTCAGCGGCGGCGCGGCCCACTGCAGGCCCGGTACGCTGGTAGCCCCCACGCAGGCAAACAGGAAAATAGCCGCTGCACTGCTTTGTAGCCACACGTGCAGGCGCTGAGCAAAGGGCTTGGTACGCAGGTAATAATTCAAGCCCAGCAGGGCCCCGGCAAACCCCGAAATCATGGCGAAGCGCACCGGCGGCTTGACCTGCACGGCCGTGTAAATTCCCAGAAACCCGACGCCGATAACCAGCACCACGGCGCCCAGAATACCGGTCCAGTTGTCGAGCAACACCTGTTCGGTTCGTTCCCACCACGTAGGCTCGGCGGGCTCCGTGGGAACGGGCCGGGGCGCCGGCCGCGGTGGGGCCGGGGGCGTAAAAACCGGTTCGGGCTTGGATTCCGGTTTGGGTTCCGGGCGCGGTGCAGGCCGGGGCTCCGTACTTGGCGCCGGCTTGGGCTGGGCAGGAGCCGGGGAAGGGGTTGGAACAACGGGCGGCGCTACCGGTGCGGCTGGAGAACCAACGGGTGGCAGAACCGGCTCAGCAGTTGGCGGAGTTGGCACCGGAGCCGGTGGTACTGTCGGAGTGGAAATGGCGGGCTCAGCAGCCGGGGTGGCAACCGGCGGCACAACTGGCGCAACCGGCTCGGGAGCTGCCACCGGCGAAGCTACGGGTACCGGCGGCGTGGGTACAACCGGTGGAACGACCGGCGTAGACGTGACTGAAATTGCCGGTGCGGCTGGCAGCGGAGCTATTACTTTGGGCTCTACCGGGGTGGCTGGAGTAGCCGGAATGGCTACCGGCCGGGCAGGTACTACGGCGGGAGCCGTGGTAGTGGCTGAAGCTGCGGTAGCCGGCGCAGCAGCTACCGGCGCGGCGGGGCGCGGTGGGGCAGTCCGTATGGGTGGGGCGTCGCGGAGTTCCTGGAGCTCTCTGCGCAGCTGCTCTACCTGGGTTAGCAACTGGGCGTGGCCGGTTTCGCGCTCGGTCAGGCGCTGCTCCAGTCGTTTGAGTCGGTCCCTGAAGCCGTGGTAAACCAGGGCCACTACTACCGTCACAACTATGACTAGCAAAGCCTCCATACGCTACTATTGCTGGATGAAAATCGGAGAATCTTGGCCGCCGCCAAAGCTGGGTGAAAGGCTCGGGCCGAGCTGCCGGCCGCGTAGGCCCGGACTTGGAAGCTGAAACTTACTGATTTATTCCAATCGTTTCGGCGTACGCTGCCAAAGTCCGGAGCTGAAGCGTGGCAGCTGCTTTCGATGGCCGGGCGCGGAGGAGGTAGCGGCAGTAGCCCCGGCGCGTTGCGGCACCTGCCCAAGAGTTGTAGCTTGCCGCCGTTATGCTCTCCTACAAGCACGAAATATTCCTGGAAGTGGCCCGCCTGCTGAGCTTCACCAAGGCCAGCCAAAACCTGTTCGTGAGCCAGTCGGCCGTGAGCAAGCACGTAAAGGCCCTGGAAGAAGAGTACAAAATCGGACTGTTCGAGCGGCTCGGCAACACCGTCAAGCTCACGCCCGCCGGGCAGTTGCTCTACCAAAAGCTGCTGGTTGCCAAGCAGCTCCAGCACGAGCTCCACCAGGAGTTCACAGCCCTGAGCGCCGACTATTCCCCGCGCTTTCGGATGATGATTGGGGCCAGTACCACCATTTCGCTCTACGTGCTGCCCCCGGTGCTGTCGGCCTACCTCAACAAGAACCCCAACATTCAGCTCACGCTCAAAAACCGCAACAGCGAGAACATCCTCAAAGCCCTACTCGACCACGAAATTGACCTGGGCATCATCGAGGGCATCAACAAAGTCAGCAACGTGACTTACACCCCGTTCCTGACCGACGATGTCATTGCCGTGTGCTCGGCCAAAAACCCGCTCAACCGGCAAAACCTCACGGTGCAGGACTTGCACAACGTGCCGCTGGCCGTGCGCGAAGTCGGCTCGGGCACCCTGGCCGTGCTGGAAGAAGCGCTGGCTGAACACCACCTCAAACTGCCCGACTTGCCGGTAAAAGTGCGGCTGGGCGGTACGGAAGCCCTCAAAAACTTCGTGCGCGTCGATACCTGCCTGGCGTTTCTGCCCCGGCAGGCGGTAGTCAAGGAGCTGGAGTCGGGGGAGCTGCTCGAAGTCCCGATTCAGGGACTGGCCATGCGGCGGCAGTTCAACTTCATCCAACGCCGGGGCACCGAAAACAACTTGCCCTACAAAGATTTCGTGCAGTTCATGAAGCGGCACTATTCGAAAAGGGAATAGGCTATTCCGAATCCCTATTTTGTTTTCGCATACCGCCGGGGCTACTTGCCGTTCTAAAGCGCAACTGTTTAGCCCCGCCCCATGGAAACCTGCACCGCCCTTACCTCTCGAATCCAGATCCTGGAATGCTCCGCCTGTGGCCGGCCCCACTCGGCCTTCACCTTGCAGCGGGTATCGGAGTGCTGCCAGATGCCGCTGCTGGCTGTTTACGACCTGCACGAGCCCCTAAGCAAAGCCAGCATCTGCCAGACTGAGGGCTCGATGTGGCGCTACCGCGAAGTGCTGCCTTTGCTCCATGATGAAAACCGCGTCAGCCTGGGCGAAGGATTTACCCCCATTCTGGACCTGAAGCGCCTGGGCAGCCGCTACGACCTGCACTCATTGGTGCTCAAGGATGAAGGCAAAAACCCAACGGGCTCATTTAAGGCCCGGGGCCTGAGCATGGCTATTTCCAAGGCCAAGGAGCTGGGTATTGAGGGCTGCATTGTGCCCACCGCTGGCAACGCGGGCGTGGCCATGGCCGCCTACTGTGCCAAGGCCGGTATGCGGGCCGTAGTGGCCATGCCCCGGCACACGCCTAAGGCCTTCCGGGAAGAGTGCTACTGGTACGGGGCCGAAGTGGAGCTGATTGACGGCCTCATCAACGACTGCGCCGCCTGGGTGCGCCAAACCAACGCCAGCGGGGCCCTGCTCGACGTTTCGACGCTGAAGGAGCCCTACCGTATTGAGGGCAAAAAAACCATGGGCTACGAAATTGCCGAGCAGCTAAACTGGACCCTGCCCGACGTGATATTGTACCCCGCCGGCGGCGGCACCGGCCTGATTGGCATCTGGAAGGCCTTCCAGGAAATGAAAGCCCTGGGCTGGCTGGCTCCCGACGTGCAGCTGCCGCGCATGGTGGCCGTGCAGGCTGCCAACTGCTGCCCCCTGATTGAAACCTATACGGGCCGGCAGGCCAATGCCCACCACTACGTTGGCAAACCCACCATTGCCAACGGACTGGCCGTGCCGCGCCCCTTGGGTGAACCTCTCATGCTGGACGTGCTGCGCGAGTCGCAGGGCACGGTCGTGAGCATCACCGACGAGCAGATGGTGGAAGGCATGCGGGAACTGGGCCGCCTTGAAGGCCTGTTTGTAGCCCCCGAAGGTGCCGCCGTCTGGATGGCTGCCCGCCACCTGCTCAGCACCGGCTGGCTGCGGGCCGACGAGAAAATTCTGCTGCTCAACACTGGTGCCGGCCAGAAATACCTCGACAACGTGGAAGGCCAGTACTAAGCCGGTAGGGTAAAAACACCGGCTTTCAGTAGCTTGCTGCTCTACCAAAGGCGGAACTAATGGACGTAACCTGGGGCTGGCAGCACGTTAACTTTTACCCCGATGAGCGCCGGGAGCAGGATCCGATTACCGAAGCCGAGGCGCTGGCTGCTTACACCGATTTTCCCTGGCAAGCTCAGCTCGATCAGCTCAATGAACGATACCGGGCCGGCACAACCAGCGTGCCGCCCGGCGTCTGGTTTCGGCGCGGCTCCGAAACCCTGACCCTTACCAGAGCCAACGAATGGGCCGTACTGGCCGATTATCAGCTAGTGCAGGCGGCGTACTTTTACGAGCTTTCCGAGAGCTGGTGGGCCCATACCCTCGCCCCGGAAGATCTGATTCAAATGTTTTTCGCGGGCAGCCTAAGTCAGTGGCCTGGCTGGCACAATGCCGACCCCGACCCTTACCTGGACCGGGCTACAGCTGCCGCCCCGGAGTTAGTACGCTTTGTGTCGGTCAGCCGCGCTTCCTGGCGGGTGTGGTGGCCGCTGCTTGGGGCCGGGGTAGTTGGCGTACTGGTGTTGCTTTTTACCTCTCTGCCTTGGTGGGCGCCGTCGATGGGCGGTTTGTGGGCCCTGCTGCTATTGGGGCCGGAAGCCTGGCTGAAATGGCAGTATGCCCGCGTCAGTGAGGGGCAGCAAGTATCCATAAACCCGGTGGAGCATCGGCTACGGGTGCAGGACCGCTGGGGCGTATTGGAATTTGACCGGGAGCAGGTGCGCGAGTGTAGCGTGGTGCGGGGCGTAGCCGACCGGTACTCTACCCGGGAGTACGCCCACATCGTTTTTCAGCTGAAAAACCGGCAGGTGTGCGTTATAACCCACGAAACTGGTCCGCCCGAAGAAATTGCCCGGCTGTTGGGCGTACATTACCAATCGGTAGCCGGCTTTCCTTCCATTCAGCACCGGCACCTGTCGGAGCAGGAGCTGGCCGCGGCCGCGGCGGACCATCAGCGGCGCATCGTCGAGTTCCGGGAGCGTTTTAGCGGGTATAGCTCGGCGCAGCTAGAGGCAATAGTGCACGGCCCGGAGCGTTACGCCAGCCACGCCGTAGCGGCGGCCGAGCAGCTGCTTCTAAGCCGGACCATAACCAACCGCTGATTTTACGGTACACTAGCAACATGTCGAAGCTTCTGCTCCTTGCTGCCGTAGCCTTGGTCGTTGGGGTGCTGGCGTTTGCCGGCTGGAAGAAGCGCGAGCAGCCCGTACCGCTACCCACGCAAGTTAACGCTATGAAAGCCAATCAGGACCGTCTGTACGCCGATGTCGAGTTTCTGACCGAGCTGCGCCCGGCTCGCAACTACCGCAACCTGACTTCGCTCAACAAAGCGGCCGACTACATCAAGGCCGAGTTCGACAAGCTGGATTGCCGGGTCCAGGAGCAGCCTTTTCGGGCCGATGGGCAGCAGTACCGCAACATCATTGCCTCCTTTGGCCCGGCCGAAGCGGAGCGCATCATTGTGGGGGCCCACTACGACGTGTGCGGCGACCAGCCCGGGGCCGACGACAACGCCAGCGCCGTGGCCGGCCTGCTCGAAACGGCCCGCCTGCTCCACGCCCAAAAGCCCCAGCTCACCCGCCGCATCGACTTTGTAGCGTATTCGCTCGAAGAGCCGCCGTTTTTCGGGACCGACGACATGGGCAGCGCCGTGCACGCCAAGTCCCTGCACCACCAGAACGTAGCCGTCCGGGCCATGATCTGCTACGAAATGATTGGCTACTTCAGCGACGAACCCGGCTCCCAGCGCTTCCCGAACGAGCAGCTGGCCAAGCTTTTTCCCAACACCGGCAACTTCATTACGGTAGTGGGCAAAGAAGGGCAGGAGGCCATTGTAAGCCAAGTCCAGCAGCTCATGCAGGCCCACGCCGACATCGACGTGCAGCGCATCAACCTGCCCAGCGCCGTGGGCCTGGCCGGCCTTTCCGACCACCGCAACTACTGGCGCTACGGCTACCAGGCCCTGATGATTAACGACACTTCTTTTCTGCGCAACGCCAATTACCACCAACCCACCGATACCATCGACACGCTCGACTTCCGGCGCATGGCCGAAGTCGTCAATGGTGTGCTGGGGGCCGTTCTGGGGTTGTAATAAGGGGGTTAGCTGCGCAAAGCCATCAGCCAGATATACACCAGCGTGCCGCCCAGAAAGGCCAGGAAAATGCCGCCCTCAAAGGGCAGCGCCAGTACCTGGGCCAGCACGGCCACCCCGCCCAGGGCGGCCAGGCCCCAGCCAAACCAGCGCGACTGTTGCCGGCGCTTCGGCTGCCACTGCCGCTGGGTGCCCACTAGCGGAAAGAGCAGAGCCAGGGCTATAATGCCGGCCGTAACCAACGGCGCAACGCCCGCCAAATGACCCGCGCCCAGCAGCGCCAAGCCGCCCAGCAGCACGCCTAAGAACTGATTGGAGTAGCGGGTATCCTCCTCGCTGAGGGCGTAGCGGCCGTAGCGGTTAAAACGCAGCAGGGAGTTAAAGAGCGGCTCGGCAAACCAGCTCATATACACCAGCACTAGGTACAGCGGCAGCAGCATGGGCACTAGCCGGGAGAGCACAAACAGGCCGATAAACATGCCCTGGCGCATGTTTGGGCTCATGGTCTGGGTCCAAACGGTGTAGCGGTAAAACCAGTTGTAAAGCCAGAAGCGCGACTTCAGGGCCGCTACCAGCCCTTCCCGGGCGTAATCGGAAGTGGGGTTTAGGCGCAGGGCTTCCTGGAAATGCTTGGCAGCTTCCTTGGCCCGGCCCCGCTCCAGGGCTACCCAGCCCAGGTCGGCGTGGGTGCCGGCGTCGGTAGGGTCGTGGCGCAGGGCTTCGTCGAAGTTGGCCGAGGCTTCGTCGCCGCGGCCGAGGCGGGCCAGGCAGCGGGCCCGCAGCCCCAGACAATCTACGTGCGTAGGGTCGGCAGCCAGGCCGGCTTCGGCCGCCCGCAGCGCGGCGTGTAGCTGGCCCTGCTGAAAGCGAATCTGGCCCAGCACGTGCTGGTAGTCGGCATCCTCGGGGTTGAGGCTCAAGGCTTCCTCAATGGCCGTTAGTGCGGCCGGAATATTTTGCTGCCGCAGCTGCACGGCGCTGAGCACGTAAAAAGCAAAAGCGTTTTCCGGGTCAAGGTGAATGGCCTGCTCCACTGAGCCTTGAGCGGCGGGCAGCTGCTCCTGAGCCATTTGAGCCAGGGCCAGCAGGCACAGCAGCGGACTGTTGTCGGGGTCGTCGCGCAGCTGGCGGCGGGCTTCCTGCTCGGCCTCGGCGGGGCGCTGGTGCTGGAGTAAGAGCTGAACGCGGCCAATATTCGAGTACGAATTCATAAGGCAATCAAGGGGAGCAAAAGAGAAAGACAAGGCGCCAAGGCGCAGTGCCGAAACCAAGTTAGCGGGGCGCCTGCACCAGTCGGCGAAATTGCCAGTACAGGAGCCCGGTGGTAAAAAGTAGGAGTAGAAGCGGACCGTATGGCCAGGTAGCCTCGTGCAGAGCGACAAGGATGCTGCCGGCCAGCGTTAGCCCCGCCAGTAGCAGGCGGCCCATTGGCGACGCCGTGGGCAGGGGGCGGTGGGCTGCCTCTTTCAGCAGGGCCCCGATGCTGATAACTATCGTCGTCAGGCCCCCGGTCAGGCCCGGGCCCAGGCTGCTTTCCGGCAGACCCAGCCAGAGCAGCAACCAGATCAGGCCCGTCGTCCAGGCCAGGATAAGCAAGGCTACTGCCGCTGGAGCCCCATAGCGGTACAGGGTCTGCTGGGCGTAGGGCATGGCGTGGTCGGGCCGGTTGCGCAGCCGCCGCACCTCGGGGTGCAGCCGCCAGTACACCGCCTCAAAGCCCAGGAACAGCAGCAAGGGAATGCACAGCATACTTAGCGGCACCAGAATCAGTAGGAAGTGGCCCCAGGCTTTGAGTTGCCTGCGCTTAGTGCCCTCCGAAATAAAAGTCAAATACCGGTCGAGGCGCAAGGCCACGCGCCCAATGCCCAGCTGCCGCCGAATGGCCTGGCTGGCGCCCGCCAAAGCTTCCGGGTCGTTGGGCGCGAGTCGCAGCACTTCCTGGTAATGCAGTTGCGCCTGCGCAAACTGCTCCCGGCGCAAGGCTTCCCGGCCCAGCATCCGATAGGCGGCAGGTAGCGTAGGATGGGCTTGGCGCAACTGCCCCAGAGCAACGGCCAAGTCGTCCCACTTGCTTTGCTGCTGCAAGGCTTCGGCCCTTTGCAGCCGGCAGCCGGCGTGCGTAGGATCGTAGGCCAGCCCCAGTTCCGCCACTCGCTGGGCTTCGGCTGGCTGATTGAAGCCCAGGTACACCTGAGCCCGGGCTCCCAGGTACTTCGGGTTCCAGGGCTGCAGGCGCAGTGCCTCGTCGATGGCCTCCACCATGGCCGGTACCAGGTTCAGCTGGGAGCAAATCAGGCACAGCAGGTAGTGGGCCTCACTGGTAGCCGGGTCCAGGGCCAGCGCGTCCTGGGCGGCCGTGCGGGCCTCCGGGTAGCGGGCCTGCTGGTAAAGCGCGGCGGCCAAAAGCACATGAGCATATATTTCCCGCGGATGGCGCACGAGCTGCTGGCGCAGCAGGGTTTCGGCTTGCTGCGGCCGGTGCACTGCCAGCAGGTGCTGCACCGCTTCCTGCCAGCGGCTATCCGAGGGAAAAGACATGGCTGATCCGACTACTTTTTGATGCCCAGGTAAGTCAGAATGTCGTCGTAGTTGCCACCTTCGTTCGAGTACAAAGCGTAGTTTTTGGCCGTGGCAAACCACTCCTTCGTGCTGGGCTTTACCTGCTTGGCGGCAGCCAGTAGGTTGGTTTGCTGCACCGGCAGTGGCTTTCCTGCCTTCATCGACTCGCGTAGGCAGGCTTCCACGGCCACATCCACCACCGCCTGCAAATCGGCGCCGGAAAGGCCGGCTGTTTGGGCAGCCAGGGCATTCAGGTTCAGGCCGGGCGCCACGGGCTTGCCGCGCAGCAGCACTTCCAGAATGGCCACGCGGGCGGGCTCATCAGGTGGGGTTACCAGCACAATCCGGTCGAAGCGGCCGGGGCGGCGGAAGGCTGGGTCCAGGTGCCAGGGCGCGTTAGTGGCGGCCAGAATCAACACTCCGTCGTTGGAGTGCCGGGCCCCGTCGAGTTCCTCCAGAAACTGGTTGATAAGGGTGCGGCCGGCGCTCTGGCGTAGGTCGTGGCGGTTGGCGGCTAGGGCATCTACTTCGTCGAAGAACAGCACGCACGGAGCCTGCACCCGGGCCAGTTCAAACAGGTCGTGGAGCTTTTTCTCGCTCTGCCCCATCCACATATCCAGAATGTCGTTGATGCCGACGTGGATAAACGAGGCTTTCACCTCACCGGCCGTGGCCCGGGCCAAATGGGTTTTGCCACAGCCAGGTGGGCCGTAGAGCAGCAGTCCGCCCCCGGCAGCCTTGCCGTAGGCTTTGTACAAGTCGGGGAACTGCAGCGGGTGAATGATTTTGAGACGGATTTCCTCTTTCACCGCCTCCATACCACCCACGTCGTTGAAGGTGATTTTGGGCTTTTCCAAACCCGCAAATAAGGCCCGCTCATCAAGGCCATAGTCGGCCGATACGCTGGCCGAGTAGTCGGCCGGGGCGCCACCCCCGGCGGGCTGGGCGGCCGGGCGCAACCCCAGCTGCTCATCCAAAGCCGGGTCGCGCAGGCTGCTGTCGAATTGTAAGGCCTGTTGGTAGGCAACCCGGGCTTCGTCGGGTGGGCCGCCGGCCCGGGCTAGGAGCCGGGCGTGCAGCAGGTGGGCGCGGGCCTGGTCTGGGTGGTCGCGCAGCAATTCTTCCAGCACGACCAGCGCGGCCGAGGTTTTCTGCAGTGCGGCGTACGTTTCGGCCAGGCCCAGCTGTAGCTCCACATCGTCGGGGGCCTGGCGCAAACCGGTACGGTAGTGCTCCTCGGCCTCGGCGAGGCGGCCGGCTTGCCGCAATAATGTGGCTACATGACGCCGCAGCGGTACATTTTCGGGTGAAAACGCCAGGGCGTCGAGCAGGGGTTGTAAGTCAGATGGATTGGGCAGAGCAGCCATAACACACGCCTAAAATTGAAACTGCAAGCTACGGGTTTTGCCTCCACAAGACCAGTGGTGGGCGGCCCGCTTCGCGGCTTTCGTACCTTTGGCCGCCATTTCCGTTTCTTCAGTCTATGCGCATTCTCCACGTCTTGTCCGCCGATTTCTTTGCCGGTTCCGTCAGCTACGCCGTGCACCTGGCCGAGGCGCACCGGGCCCAGGGCCACGAGGTAATCATGGTGTCGGACATGGACCAGCTGCCCACCGGGGCGTTATGCGTGCAGGCCCCCATTACCAACCGGCGTCATCCGCAGCGCCTGCGCAACATTCTGCTGCTGCGTCGCCTCTTGCGCGAGCACCGGATTGAGGTGGTACACGCTCACTCCCGGGCGGCCAGCTGGGTGGCTTACTTTGCCGTGAAGGGCACCGGCGTGCCGCTGGTTTCCACGGTGCACGGCCGCCAGCACCTGCACACCTCCACCAGCCTCTTCGACATCTACGGCGACCGGGTCATTGCCATTTGCGCCAACCTGAAAACGCACTTAGTGGAGGAAGTAAAGATGCAGCCCGAGAAAATTGTGCTGCTGCCCAACGGTGTCAATTTTGCCGACCAGGCACCCGAGCTGGCTACCCAGGTCCGGCCGCTGCGCCTGTCCTTTATCGGGCGCTTCAATGGGGGCAAGGGTGAGCGGGCAGCCCAATTGCTACAACACGTATTCCCGGCTTTGCTCCGGGAGTTTGCGGTGCTGCGCGTGGCTATGGTAGGAGCGGAGCTGGAACACCTGCCCGCCGCCGGCAAAGCGGCTTTGGCGCAGCTGCAGGCGCAGTTTGGCGAGCGGGTCGAAGTGGTAGGTTTTACCAAGGATGTGCCCGGATGGCTGCAGCAGTCGGCACTGGTGGTGGGAGCGGGGCGCGTCGCCATCGAGGGCCTGGGCGCGGGCTGCAGCGTGCTGGCCCTGGGCGAGGCTGCCTACGCCGGCCTAGTCACGGAAGCTACCTACGAGCAGGCTGCGGCCTCCAACTTCGGCGACATTTCGGCCCATCTGCAGGATACCACAGTCGACTACGGACAGTTGCTCCAGGACGCCCGCACGTTTCTGGCCGCGCCCCACCCGGTGGGGGCGGCCCTGCAGGCCCGGGTGCAGCGCGACTACAGCCTGCCGGTTATTGCCGGGCAGGTGCTGGACGTATACCGCGCCGCCGTGATGAAAAAGCGGGTGCCTGGCTTCATTCCGATTTTGATGTACCACAAAATCCCGACCGAGCCGCTGCAAACCAAGCACCGCATCTTCGTCACCCAACGCAACTTCGAGCAGCACCTGCAGTTTTTTCGGCGCAAAAATTTTACACCCATCACGTTTCTCGACTATCTGGCTTTTGCCAACGGCGAAACAGACCTGCAGGAGTTTCCGGCCCGGCCCATCATCCTCACCTTCGACGACGGCTACACGGATAACTTCACCAACCTGCTGCCCCTGATGCAGCGCTACAACTACCGCGGCGTGCTCTACCTGCTCGGCGACGACGCGGTGCGCTACAACTTCTGGGACGTGGACACCGACCCCACTGAGCCGCGCTGTGAGATTATGAATCTGGAGCAAAAGCGGGCTTTCGTGGCCGCGGGCTGGGAAATCGGGGCCCATACGCTGCAGCATCCCAACCTGACCACGCTACCCGCTGAGCAAGCCGCGCGGGAAATAACCCAGAGCAAGCAGCAGCTAGAGCAGGAACTCGAAACCCCGGTCGTGTCCTTTGCCTACCCCTATGGCGGGCTCAATGAGCAGGTCAAGCAGCTGGTGCGCGAGGCCGGGTTTGCCTTCGGCGTAGCTACCGACACGGGTGGGATGCACCTGGAAGACGACCGGTTCCAGATTTTTCGCATCAATATGTTTCCCGAGGAAACTGCCAGCTCCCTGTTCAAGAAAACTGCGCCCTGGTACCGGAAATATTACCGGTTCAAGCGCAAAAAGTAGCCTGCTGACCTAGTGTAGCCTATCTGCACAAGTGTTACTGCCCACTTGTCGAGAAGTTCGTTGCAGCCACTGCTGAGTGACATTGGCGGAGTGTGCCCGATGGAGGAGGGTGTTTGACTAACAAATGATAGTTATTTTCGGAAATGCCTTTCAAAAAGCAGAGGTTTTGGTATTATGATAGGTATTTTGAGTGAATGCCCTAAATATTTAGGGGTACTTGTATACGTTTTTATGGTTGTTGGCGTAAATTGACCTTCGAATAGAAAGGTAGCCAACTTCAATCCAGTATATGAGTCGTTCTGCAGTCCTTCGCCCGAGCTATAGTTTACTTACGTTGGCCGGGCTCATCATCCTGAGCACTGTCGCCGCCTTCGTCGACCTGCCCCACCCGGCCGCCGTAGCCGGCAGCCTCAACGCGGCCGACATGGCCTGGATGCTGACCGCCACAGCTTTCGTGCTGATCATGACGCCGGGTTTGTCGTTTTTCTACGGGGGCATGGTGCGACCCAAAAACGTCATTTCCACCATGCTGCAGAGCTTCGTGGCCCTGGGCGTCATTTCCCTGGTGTGGTACTTTGTGGGCTTTTCCTTAGCCTACGGCGACTCCTGGCACGGCCTGATCGGCAACCCGCTCACGTTTGTAATGCTGCGCAACGTGGGTACGGCCCCGCACCCGGTGTTGTCGCCCAACATTCCCTTCGTGCTGTTTTTTGCCTTTCAGCTCAAGTTTGCCATCATCACCCCGGCTCTGATTACCGGCTCCTTCGCCGAGCGGGTACGCTTCAAGGCGTACCTGGCCTTTATGGTGCTGTTCTGCATCTTCATTTACTGCCCCCTGGCCCACTGGACCTGGCACCCTGAGGGCTTTCTGCGCAAATGGGGCGTGCTCGACTTTGCCGGGGGAACGGTAGTGCATATTTCGGCCGGTATTGCTTCCCTGGCGGCTGCCATAGTGTTGGGTCCGCGCAGTATTCACGGCCGCAAAACCTCCTTCGTGACGCCCAACGTGCCCTACGTTATCCTGGGTACCGGCCTGCTATGGTTTGGCTGGTTTGGCTTCAATGCCGGCTCGGCCCTGGGGGCCAATGAGCTGGCTGCCCTCTCATTCGTGAATACTAACATGGCCTCGGCCGCCGCCCTGGTGGCTTGGCTGCTGATTGAAGTAGTGCGGGGTGGCAAGCCCACGGCCATGGGCGCTTGCATCGGGGCTGTAGTCGGGCTGGTGGCCATTACGCCCGCCGCCGGCTACGTGACCTACGGCCAAAGTGTGCTGATTGGTGTGCTGGCCGCCCTGATCAGCCAGGCGGCCGTACACTGGCAAAACAGCCGTACTTCAATTGACGACACGCTCGACGTATTTCCCTGCCACGGCCTGGGCGGTATCGTGGGCATGCTGCTCACCGGTGTGTTTGCCGATAAAGTCGGCCTTGTTCACGGCTCGGCCACCACGTTTGGCTACCACGTGCTGGGCCTGGTCATCGTCATCGGCTTTACCTTCATCGGCGCCTGGGTGCTGCTGAAAGTAACGGACCTCATTTTCGGTCTGCGTGTGAAACCTGCTCAGGAAGAGTTAGGCCTCGATTTGAGCCAGCACGAGGAATCTACCTACCACATCGACGAGGAATTCGAGCAAACCTACCGCAAGGAGCAGGTGCGCGAAGCAGTAGAGCAGCAGGTCTGATTCCCGCCGCGGCAGCAAGGCCGTTGAAGAGTGTAAAAAGCAGCGGCCACCGGAAACTCCGGTGGCCGCTGCTTTTGGGTTGGACCGTTGCCGGCTATTATTACTCCATCTTGCTCAGGAAAAAGGCCGTCAGAAAGCCCAGCACCGTTATCAGGCCGGTGAAGTTATGGGCTGTTTCGAAGGCTTCGGGTATCATTGTATCGGCAATCATGGCCAGCACGGCCCCGGCCGCCACGGCCGTGGTGGCCGCTACCACTTCCTGGGAAAAGTGGCTAAAAATCGTGTAGCCCGCCAACGACGCCAGACCCGAAATCAGGGCAATACCCAACCACAGTAGAAAGATGTAGCGCGCCGAGCGGCCCGCCTTCTTCATGCCCGCCGCGCTGGAAAGTCCCTCCGGCAGGTTCGACAGAAAAATGGCCACTACCGCCACCACGCTTACCGCTCCGCCGGCCAGCAAGCTCAGGCCAATGACGATGCTTTCGGGAATCCCGTCGAGCAGGGCGCCGATAGCCAAGGCCATGCCGTTGTCGTCGCCGGGCTCGGTGGCTTCTTTCTGGCCGGTTTGCACTTTTTCGCGCTCTACTTTCTGATGATGCCCCGAGCGTTTGCGGTGCTTAGCACCCTGCCGGGCCAGTAGACAGTTGGCCAGCGTGTAAACCGCGGCCCCGCCCACAAAGCCCAACGCCGTAGAGTCGAGGCCGCCTTTGGCGTAGGCGTCTTCCATTAACTCCAGGGATAAGGTCGAAATCAGCACGCCGCTGCCAAAGGCCATAACGGCGGCAATTACGCGGGGGGCAATGTTGGCGTAGTAGCCAATGGCGGCCCCAATAACTAGGGCGGAGCCGGAAACCAGGCCCCAGAAGCCGGCTACGGCCCAGGTCGGAAAAGTCATGTGTGGCGGATAAGAAAGCTCGACCCGTATACGCACGGTTGGGCTTAGTGGTGCAGCCCTTGGCCCAGTCCGCCTGCTACGGTCTGATTCTCGCCTGCTTATTCCTTGTACTGCGCCAGAACGGCCGGCAGCTTTGCTTCTTCCACAGTAGCCAATCGCACTTTCTTGAACGGGGCCGTATGCCCGCTCAGCAGTTCCACGCTGGATTTATTCACGCCAAACACTTCAGCCAGATACGCCAGTAGGCAGGCATTGGCCTTGCCGTCCTGGGCTGGCGCCTTGAGCCGCACGGTCAGGCTGCCGTCGGCTGCCACGAGGAGCTGGTTCTGGCGGCTGTTGGGTTTGGCTTTGAGGTGGAGCGTAACGGGCATACGAAGGTAAAACGGAGCCCGAAGATACTACGCCGCCGGTGGCGTCGGGGCGGGTTTGCCTAGGCGCGCCTGCCCGAACGGGCACTGATCCAGGACCACGCACCGTGCGCAGGCCGGAGAGTGAAAATAGCAGCACTTCTGCCCGTGAAACATGAGGGCCTCGTGGTGGTCGTACACCTGCTGGGCGTCCCAGTCGGGTGGGAGCAGGGCGGCCAGTACCTTGTGGGCAGGTCCTTCGCCTACTTTGGGACCAATCAGGCCCAGGCGCTGCGCCACGCGGTGGTGGTGACTATCGACGGGCATGGCCGGCAGGCGCAGAGAACTGAAGAGCAGGGTAGCGGCGCTGGTTTTGGGTCCCACTCCGGAAATGGATTCCAACCACGCCCGGGCCTCGGGAATCGGCTTTTCGGCCAGAAAGGTAAGGTCGCAGGGGCCGCCGCACCGTTCGCTGATTTCGCGCAGCACGGCCTGAATCCGTGGGGCTTTCTGCTCGGGCCAGGTGCAGGCGCTGATGGCCTGCTCTACGGCGGCAGTGGGCGCATCGCGCACTTCTTCCCAGGTCGGAAACTCAGCCCGCAGTTGCTGGTAAGCCCGGTGCGACTCCTGGTTGCGGGTGCGGTGCGAGAGCAGGGCGCTAATCAGCTCACTGAGCGGGTCCTTGGTGCTGAAAAACCGGAACGGGGCGCCGTACTCGGCGCACAGCCGTTCGTGCGCCCGCAGGGCCCGCGCCTGGCAGGAAGCAAAATCGGTACAAACGGCTGAGGTAGGTTCCACCCTCAAGCCTTACGCCCGGGGGCGCATGGGGTTGCCCCGGAAGGCTGCCTTACTCCGTGCCCGTGCCGCGGTTGTAGAGTGAAATGGCCTGCTTAACGCTCTGCTGCTGCTTGCTGCCCAACACGATGGGCACGATGGCTAGCGGTATACCAGCGTAAATCAGCGGGGAAATGCCCGACTGGTTGGGAGACAGGGTCGAAAACAGCCCGGCGGCTACGACGCCCGCGGCCGCCACGTAGCTCAGTGTGGTATACGTCTGGTACTTGCGGGCCTGCATCAGCAGAGCGGTACTGCCGGGGTTGTCGGCGGTGGCGATGCTAAGGTTGCGTACGTTCAGGCTCTGAATCGGACCGTTATCCTTGCTGAAATACTCGGTTTTCACGGTGCGGTACATCGGGCCGCCATAGCCATAACCGCCGTAGCCATAGCCCCCGTAACGGCCGTAGCCGAACGGACTGTAGCCGCTGCCCGCGTACTGGGTGCTGGTCTGGGAGTACAGGCTTAGGCGGCCCACCCGGTCGCGGCGCAGCGTGGTCTCGCGCGACGATTTGGGCAGGGTGGTACGCACGTAATGGCCGGTTTCATCCTCGTAGAAGCTGATTTCACTCAGGTCGATTCGCCGCTGGTCGTCGAGCAGCAGGTAGGAGCGCCCGAAAATGGGCTGCTTGGTTTCCACGTCGTAGGCCCGGTACACGGTGCCGTTTTTGAGGCCTACGGCAAACCGGCTGTTCTCTGAAGGAATAGCAGAGGGTGCCGGCGCAGCGGCTGGAGCTGCGGGCCGGGCAGGCTGGGCACCGGGCTGGGGCTGCTGGGAAAGCTGCGGTTGCTGCCGGGGCTGGCGGCGCGCCGAATCGGGGAAAGTGGGCAGGGTGTTGAGCTCCCGCGGTGCATTCTGGGCCAGCACCGCAGTGGGAGTGGCCGCGCCCAGCGCCAGCAGGAAAAGGCAGAAACGGAACGTCATGAGAAACAGAGGTTATTCCGGTATAACGCCGGGAAGATTGTAAGGAGCCTGGGCGCGAAAAACAGGTCAGCCGCCGGGCTGCCAGAATACGGCCAGAGTCTCATCCATTCCCAAAGATGCCACGGCCGGGCTAATTAGTTGCAGAGCCTACGCTTTTTGGGCGTATCTACCACGAGCAAGGCCA
This sequence comes from Hymenobacter cellulosivorans, assembly GCF_022919135.1. NCBI lineage: Bacteria > Pseudomonadati > Bacteroidota > Cytophagia > Cytophagales > Hymenobacteraceae > Hymenobacter > Hymenobacter cellulosivorans. The sequence continues at coordinate 2,375,678 of NZ_CP095049.1, forward strand.
ATACTGCGGTGCCCGAAAGCAACAGTATTGGCCTTGAAGATAAAGGGTTATGGCACAAGAAGCCTACTTTAGCAACTGCTCCAGCAGACTAATGCTGTCCACCATGTCGTTGCCGGTTTCGAAGTCCAGGGGCTTAAGGATGTAGCCGCTTACGCCCAGGTTCTGGGCCCGGGCCCGGTCAATATCCATGGCCGAGGTGGTGGTAATAAACACGGGAATTTCGCTGAATTCCGGGTGGCTGCGCAGCTCTACCAAAAACTCGTGTCCGTTCATCTTGGGCATGTTCAAATCCAGCAGAATTACTTCCGGCAGGGGCTGAATCGGTTCGGCTCCGTTGTGGCCCAGCAGCAAGTCCAGGGCCTCCAGGCCATTAAAGGCCGTGTACAGCTTGTGCTGAATGCTGAATTTCTCGAAGGCCTTTTGCACGGTCATCGTGTCAAAAAAGTCATCCTCAACCAGTAGTACCGAGCGCATAAAAAAAACGATAAAAAGAGGGTAGCCCCGTTGGCCGGATTAAGTGAGGAATTCGCCGAAAAACGGTGCAAGCTAGCACCTAGATTACTTTTTCGGTAACGGAAATCTTGGGCCAGGTGAAAATAAACGCCGTGCCCTGGCCCGGCTCCGAGCTAACCCGGATACGGCCCTTCTGCTCGTCCAGAATCTTCTTCACAATGCTCAGCCCGATGCCGGTGCTTTCGGCCGTGTTCCGGTCCCGCAGGGTCTGGAAAATCAGGAAGATTTTCTCGTGGTACTCGGGGGCAATGCCCGGTCCGTCGTCGGCTACGGTAAATTCATATTCCTTTTTAGCCTCGATGCAGCTCACCGTGATGGTGCCCTGGCCCTGGTGATGGTACTTTACCGCGTTGCTAAACAGGTTGGTGAACACCTGCTGCAGGCTGAGCCGGTCGGTTATAAGTACCGGCAGCTCACTTGTGACGTCCACTTGGAACGTGGGCGGCACCACCAGCTCCCGAACTTCCTCCACCAGCTCCCGCACGGCTACTTCTTCCAGTTTCTGCTCGGTACGCCCGATGCGGGCATAGGCCAGCAGACCGTTAATCAGGTCTTCCAGGCGCGTCAGACGGCCTTTCATCATGCCCAGGTACTGCCGCATCTGGTCGGAAAGCTCGGCTTTGAGCTCGTCTTCAATCCACTTTACCACCGTCATCACCCCGCGCAGGGGCGCCTTCAGGTCGTGGGAGGTTACGTAGGCAAACTGGTCGAGCTCCCGGTTGCGGTTCTGCAACGAGCCAAAGGTGTCGTCCAGGGTCTGGGTCATGCGGTTAAGCGAGTTGGCCAGGTTACCCAGACTGTCCTTTTCCTTGTCCTTAATCTTGACCTTGTAGTCGCCCTGCACTACTTGGTTGGCCAGGTTCTCGATAATCTGGATACGCTGGGTGGTGGCCTGATGCACCGTGGCAAGCTCCTGCTGCAGCTTTTCGTTGGCCGCAATTTCCTGCGAAATCTTCCGAAACAGCCACAGCGTCATCAGAATGGCAATAGTGGCCGATACGATGATGGTGATGGGGGTAATGGTTTCGTACACGGTCTGCTGGCGGCTGCGTTCGGCCAGCAGTTCCAGTTCACTGTTTTTGATGTCCTCAAACAGGCCGTAAATAGCCCGCATGGTTTGCCGGCCGGTGTCCAGAATCGTTTGAGTGGAAGAGCTGGTAATAGCCCGGTCCTGGTTGAGCAGCAAGCGCATGTTGCTAAACTTCTGGTCTACCAGCTGCCGCATCGAGTCCACGCGCACCGCTTGGCGCGGGTTGTCGGTCATCATGCGGGAAAGCCGCTCAAAACTGTGCTCTACCTCGCTCTGGGAGGTTTCGTAGGTTTGCAGGTACGACGTGTCGGCCGTCAGCAGAAAGCCCCGCACCCGCGACTCGGCGTCGCGCACGCGCGAGGTGAGCTGCTCGGCTTCCTGAATCACGCGGTAGGTGTGCTCCACCTGCTGGGTGTGCACGGCCAGCTGCCGGATGCTCAGAAAAGAGGCTATTGCCGTGAGTAGCAGCACGCCGGCCGCCACGGCAAAGCCCAGCAGGATTTTGGTGTTCAGGTTGAGTTGCATAGGCTACAAACCTACGGGCTTCGGCGCACATGCCCTAGCAAAACCACCACCTGCCCCACTCACACCGCCGCCCACTGCGTACCTTCGCGTCTGTCTTTGTCTGCTACTACCTATGCCTGCTCTCGACCCGATTACCAGTCCTCAAAATCCGCGCATCAAAAACCTGCTGCGCCTGCAGCAAAAAGCTTCTGAGCGGCGCGAGCAGCAGCTTACCATCATCGAAGGGCACCGCGAGCTGACCATTGCCCACCAGGCTGGCATCGAGATTCGCAGCCTTTTTGTGTGCCCCGAGCTGGCCGGCGATGCCCGGCAACAGGAACTGCAGGCCCTGCTAGGGGCCCAGGTCGAGTGGTTTCCGGTGTCGAAGGCTGTATTCGAGCGGGTGGCGTACCGCGAGGGCTCCGACGGGATTCTGGCCCTGGCCCGCCCCCCGCAGCGCCGCCTGGCTACCCTGGAACTGCCCGCCAACCCGTTGTTGCTGATTCTGGAAGCCGTGGAGAAACCCGGCAACCTGGGTGCCGTGCTGCGCACTGCCGATGCGGCCCGCGTCGACGCCGTCATCGTCTGTGACCCGCGCACCGACCTCTACAACCCTAATGCCATCCGCTCCAGCATCGGCTGCATCTTTACCGTGCCCACGGTGGCCTCCACCCGCCAGGAAGTGCTGGCCTGGTGCAAGGAAAAAGGAATCCAAACCTACGCCGCCGCCCTTACGCCCCAGGCCCGGCCCTACACCGACTACGACTTCCGCGGCCCCACGGCCTTCGTAATGGGCACCGAAGCCGATGGCCTGACGCCCGAGCTGCGCGAGGCCTGCTCCCACACTATTATTATCCCCATGCGCGGTTACATCGACTCGCTCAACGTGAGCATTGCTACCGCCGTGCTGACGTTTGAGGCCGTGCGGCAACGCGTTTAACCAGAAAAACCGATCCTTCGGAAAGGAAAAGGGACCGTTCGGATAGCCGAGTCGTAAAACAAGTTGCTCGACAGTAGGTTTAGCCCACACAAACCTACATTCCCAACCCTCTTCATGAAAAAACTACTATTCGCTCTGTTTCTGACAATGGGCTCGGTAGCCGCCACCTCCTGCTCTGACGACGACACCACCGTAACGCCCGCCAACCAAACTATCTCCGCTGACCTGACCGGCGCTCAGGAAGTGCCCGCCGTGACTACGTCGGCTACCGGTAAAATCACTGGTACCTTCAATCCCACGACCAAAGTGCTGACCTACACGGTTACTTTCGCGGGCCTCACGCCCTCGGCTGGCCATATGCACATGGGTGGCCCCGGCACTACCGGCCCGATTTCGTTTCCCTTCCCCCTGAATAGCGCCGACGGCAAGAGCTTCGTGTCGCCCATCAATGGCACTGTGACACTGAACGACGCACAAATTACGGCCTTGCAAGGCGGTATGATGTATGCCAACCTGCACACCTCGGCTAACAACGGTGGTGAAATCCGGGCAAACGTTACGATGAAGTAGCCCTGCCGTTGCCCTACATTCTGAAGGCCTGAAGAAATTCAGGCCTTTTTTGTTTCTACCTTCCACTCCCAACCACGCCACGTGCTATGCTTACCCAAAACCGGCGCCTGCTTATTCATGGCCGCGTCCAGGGCGTATTTTTCCGCCAAAGTACCCGCGCCGAAGCCCAGCGCCTGGGCCTGACCGGTTATGCCCGCAACAATGCCGACGGCACCGTCACTATCGAAGCCGAAGGAAGCACCGCAGCTCTTGATGAGTTGGAAACCTGGTGCCACAAAGGCCCACCTGCCGCGCGTGTGGAGAGGGTAGAGGTGCAGCCTGGCGCGGTGCAGGGTTACTCGGAGTTTGTTATTGCCCGCTAAGCCACGGGTGGCCTCACACCCGCCGCAGTTCTTGAATCCAGACGTCCAGGCTGTCGGCGGCATACAACACTGGCGGCCCGGCCGGGGTCGGTAGGCCGTGGCTTTCCACCACCGTCGATTCCCAGGTGCTGAGTGTGGCCTCGCGCAACGTCCAGGGCTGGTGATATACCTTGCCGCGCCACAATGTGCTGCCAGTAGCTGCGTGGGCCACCTCAGGGCCAGCCGTGTAGAGGTAATACCGCTCGGTCAGAAAGTACGCCAGGCTGCCCGGCTGTGCCTGGGGTAAGGCGGTACCAGGTGTCCAGGCGGCCGCAAACCGGGCCGGGGCAGCCCCGCGGTGAGTCCGCTCGGCCTGGGCCCGGAGGGTGTGGCCGGTTCGGGTCAGGCTCATGCGGGCGTGCAGATAGGGTAGGTGAAACAGCGTACGGGCGGCCCACACGCCCAAGGCCAGGCTAGCATCGAGGGAAAGAAACCACACGCCGGGCACGCCATCCAGCCGGGCGTAGGTGCGCACATTAAGCTCGTGCAGATTGCTCAGCCCCGGTACGGCCGGTAGTCCCAGCGGCCGGATGCCGCTCATGGTGAACGGTACCACGCCCAGCCATGCCTGGCCTTCAAACAGGTCCAGTTCCAGCCGCGCCGGCAAGTAGGGTCGTAGTACCTCAGGTGCCACCGGCCAGTGGGCAAAAAGCAGTTGACTCCAGCGCTGCCGCATCAGGGGCAGACCGGTAGGAGGGGAGAGTGGTTCGGCAGACATCGGCAAACAGGCTATGCCGCTCTATAACAAGTCAAGAACAATTAGTACCTGCCGATTCCGGGAATAAAACAAAAAGGGAGGCAGCCACCGGCTGCCTCCCTTTTCAATAGTTCAAGCAATTAGAAACCTAATCGACTTTCTTGGCCGAACGCAGACGCTCGTTTTCGTCGAGCAGGATTTTGCGCATCCGCACCGACTTCGGCGTTACTTCCAGGTACTCATCCTTCTGGATGTATTCCATGGCTTCTTCCAGCGAGAACTGACGCTTGGGCACGATTTTCACGTTTTCATCCGAGCCCGAAGCCCGCATGTTCGTCAGCTTCTTGCCTTTCTGAATGTTGATGGTCAAGTCGTTGGGGCGGGTGTGCTCGCCAATAACCTGGCCAGCGTATACCTCTTCGCCTGGATCCACGAAGAACTCGCCGCGGTCCTGCATCTTGTCGATGGTGTAAGCGGTGCCGGCACCGGTGTCCATTGAAATCAGCGAACCGGAGATACGGCCAGGAATTACACCTTTGTAGGGCTCGTAGGCCGAGAAACGGTGGTTCATGATGGCCTCACCAGCGGTGGCGGTCAGCACGTTGTTACGCAGGCCAATCAGGCCACGGGCGGGGATGTTGAACTCCAGGTGCTGCAGGTCGCCCTTGGGCTCCATGATAGTCAGCTCACCTTTGCGCATCGTCACCAGCTCAATCACCTTACCGGCAGTTTCCTCCGGTACGTCGACCACGAGGTGCTCGATAGGCTCCAGACGGTTGCCGTTCTCGTCTTCGCGGAACAGAACCTGGGGCTGACCCACCTGCAACTCGAAGCCTTCGCGACGCATGGTCTCGATGAGCACCGACAAGTGCAGAATACCGCGGCCATACACGAGGAACGTGTCTTCCTTATCGGTTTCTTTTACGCGCAGGGCCAGGTTTTTCTCGGTTTCCTTGAACAGACGGTCACGCAGGTGACGCGAGGTCACAAACTTACCTTCCTTACCGAAGAACGGCGAGTTATTGATGGTGAACAGCATGTTCATCGTCGGCTCGTCGATGCTGATAACGGCCAGACCCTCGGGGTTCTCGGCGTCGGCCAGCGTGTCGCCAATGTCGAAGCCTTCGATGCCGGTCACGGCGCAGATTTCGCCGGAGCTAACCTCCGAAACCTTGTTTTTACCCAAGCCTTCGAAAACCTGCAGTTCTTTAATTTTTACTTTCTTGATGGTGCCGTCGCGCTTCACCAGGCTCATGTTGGCGCCTTCACGCAGCGTACCGCGGTGCACGCGGCCGATGGCGATACGACCCACGAACGAAGAGTAGTCGAGCGAGGTAACCTGCATCTGGGGCGTACCGTCCAAGGTAGGAGCCGGCGGGATGGAGGCAACTACGGCGTCGAGCAGCGGGATGATGCTGTCGGTCTTTACTTTCCAGTCGGTGCTCATCCAGCCCTGCTTCGAGGAGCCGTACAGGGTCACGAAGTCCAGCTGGTCTTCGTTGGCACCCAGGTTGAACATCAGGTCGAATACCTGCTCGTGCACCTCGTCGGGACGGCAGTTTTCCTTGTCGACTTTGTTTACTACCACGATGGGCTTCAGGCCCAGGTCAATGGCTTTGCCCAGTACGAAACGAGTCTGGGGCATGGCGCCTTCGAAGGCATCGACGAGCAGCAGTACGCCGTCGGCCATCTTCAGTACGCGCTCCACCTCGCCGCCGAAGTCGGCGTGACCAGGGGTGTCGATGATGTTGATTTTAACGTCCTTATAGCGGACGGATACGTTCTTGGAAACGATGGTGATACCCCGCTCGCGCTCCAGATCGTTGTTATCGAGGATCAGGTCGTCGAACTGCTGGTGCTCGTCGAAAAGCTTCGAGGCGTGAATGATCTTGTCCACGAGCGTCGTTTTGCCGTGGTCAACGTGCGCAATGATTGCGATATTCCGAATGTTCTGCATACAGATGGTTTTGCGGGTGCAAAGGTAGGCATTTCTGTTGGCAAAAGTCCGAGTTATCAAAATGTTAGCTGATTCAGGCTGAAAGGCACGGCCTTACCTAAACCGAACCGAAGCTCCGCCGCGTATGTTTGCTCCATCAGCGGCGGCCCCGTGGGCCCTGTTCGTGTTACCTTCTATTTCTTTTCTCTGCTCATGCGCACCTCCCTTCTGGTTCTGCTTATTTCTTCTTTAACGCTGAACTCGGCCTGCTCCCAAAAACGCCAGAATCTGGCCGCCGAGAAGCCGCAGGCCCCCACCCGGCCCACCGCCGCGGGCCGACAGTACCCTAAGGCCCAGCCCGTCACGCACCGCCCCGACGAGTTTCCGGTGCGCAAAACCGATGCCCAGTGGAAGGCGCAGCTTACTCCCGCGCAGTACTTTATTCTGCGCCAGCAGGGCACGGAGCAGGCTTTCAATAATAAGTACTTCGACAACCACGAAAAGGGTTCATACTACTGCGCCGCCGACCACAACCTGCTTTTTTCCTCCGAGGCTAAGTTTGAGTCGGGCACGGGCTGGCCGAGCTTCTGGGCCCCGGCCACCGATAGCAGCCTGAAGGTAACTACTGACAACACCCATGGCATGAGCCGCGACGAGCTGGTGTGCGCCAAGTGCGGCGGCCACCTGGGCCACGTCTTCGACGACGGCCCCAAGCCCACCGGCCTGCGCTACTGCATGGATTCTGACGGGATGGTTTTTGAAAAGGCTAAGTAAAACTGCCCGATATTTGTACGGCCAGGCAGCCCGCTGAATCCTTCGGCGGGCTGCCTTGTTATCGGCCTCGCCTGAACCTTACCGCGTAGGTGCGCCCTTCGTCCCGTCTTCAACTTCTCGTCTATGACCACCGTCGATCCAATCCACACCTTGCAGCAGCAGCTGGCCTCCACCCGGGAGCAGTTGGTGGCTCACAACGTGTATCAGGGTATTCAGTCCCTGGATGACCTGCGCGTGTTTATGCAACACCACGTCTTTGCCGTCTGGGACTTTATGTCGCTGCTTAAAAGCCTGCAGCGCGACCTGACCTGCGTGACGGTGCCGTGGGTACCGCGGGGCAACCCGGCCACCCGCCGTTTGATCAATGAAATCGTGCTGGAAGAAGAAACCGATGTGGACCAGCACGGGCGCCCGGCCAGCCACTTCGAGCTGTATATGCGAGCCATGGACGAGTGCGGGGCCGATACCCAGCCCATCCGTAAGCTGCTCGACGCGCTGTCGGTGGGGGAGTCGGTCGAAATGGCGCTGCTGCAGGCCAACGTGCCGTACGCCGTGCAGCAGTTCGTGCTCAGCACCTTCAATGTCATCAATTCGGGCAAGTCGCACGCGGTGGCCGCGGCCTTTACCTTCGGCCGCGAAGACGTCATTCCCGACATGTTCCGCCACCTGGTAGCCGACCTGGGCCAGCGCTTCCCCGGCCAGCTCGAAACCTTCATTTATTACCTTAACCGCCACATTCAGCTCGATGAGGAAGTGCACACGCCCCTGGCCGAGCAGATGGTGCGCGAGCTGTGCGGCAGCACCGAGCAAAGCTGGGATGAGTGCCGGGAAATAGCCGCCCGCTGCATGCAGGCCCGAATAGCGCTGTGGGACGGAATTCGGCAGGCTATGAGTTCGGCTGTTTCAGTTTCGAACGTAAGCTAACTTCCTGGTCTTACCGCGCGTTGTAAGGGGGCAGCTCATACCAGGGCTGCCCTAACTATTGCAACCATGTCGTACCATTCTATATTCACCGCCGGCCGCCTGGCGCTACTGGTGGGAGCCGCCTGGCTCACGGCCTGCACCGCCAGTCAGGAAAGCAGTGCCGAAGTAGACCGCGCCCCGCTGCCCACAACTATTCGTACGGATGCCGACCGGCAGGCCGCCTACAACAGCAATGCGGGCTACGGTGGCTCGGTGCCGGATGCCACGCCGGGCCGGGTTCCTATCCGGGAGCAGGCCGCCCGTTCCAACGCCCGGCAGCGGGTTGAGAATGTGAACACCAACGACCCGAACAATACGACGGCTGAAACCCGGTTGCGCCGCCTCAACGGAGCCCCGGTGGATACCGTGCGCCGCTTGCCCTAAAGCACACCGGGCCGGCTTTCCCGCGGGATAACCGGCCCGGTGGCAGAAATATTAAGCACTCAGACCTAGCCCTGAGTTTGCTCACTGCTGCCGCTTGCCTCGGAGCTACCGGCCGCTGGTGCAGTTGGTTTCCGGTCACGGCGTGGGGCGCTGCCGTCGGCTGAAAGCCGCGAACGGCGGGCTGCTGGAGCAGCCGAAGCGGCAACTGGACGAGACTTGTTAGTGCCAGCCCCCGACCGGTTGCGCGTCGCGGCCGGCTTGGTAGCGGGGGCTTCGGGAGCGGCCGTAGAAATGCTGTCGGAGCCGGCTACTGAGGCAGCCCCATCGTAGTGGCGCATAATAGTGTGCAGGGCTTCCTTAAACAGGTGCTCAGTATCAACGTCTAAGCGCTTGGTAGCATCTTTTACTACTTCTTTGAGCTTGGCTTTCGTTTCTTTGCGGATGCGGTCTACCACTTCCTTCATGCGCAGATCCAGCTCTTTCTGCAGTTGCTTAGCGGCAGCTTTTAGCGTCTTTTTCTGACTGGCTTTCTTCTCGGAACTCTTGTCAACCAAGGAATTGGAAGCGCGGGCGGCGGCTTTATCGGCTTTGCGCTGCGCTTTTTGTTCCGGATCCTTTTTTGCCTTTTTTTCGGGCTGATCTGGAGCAGATTTTTTCATGGGGCGGAGGGGGAATAAGGTAGGGGCTAACCCGGATGCAGCATTTGGCAACGCCGCGGTTAGGCTCAAATATAGATGTATTTACCTGTTGGGCTATGTTAAGGTTTTAAGCCGCCTTTAATACTTTCAAAACCTCGTTTCTTTGCGCATTCCGAAGCGAATAGGCCCTCCCGACTTTCGCTTTTACTTTCACTGAACTTCTGCTTTTTCTTTGCATATGCAATCTGACCCTCAGCGCTATACCGTCACGGCGGCCCTTCCTTATGCCAATGGACCCGTGCATATCGGGCACTTGGCGGGCGTATATTTACCGGCAGATATTTACGTTCGTTACCTGCGCTCTGCCGGGCGTGACGTCAAGTTTATTTGCGGCTCCGATGAGCACGGTGTACCAATTACCATCCGGGCCCAGAAAGAAGGCGTTACACCCCAGCAAGTCGTTGATAAATACCACGCTATAATTCGGGATTCCTTTGCTGAATTTGGCGTGTCGTTCGATATTTATTCGCGCACTTCTTCCCAGACGCATAGCGAAGTTGCCAGCGGTTTTTTCAAAAAACTCTACGAGGAAGGCAAGTTCATTGAGCAGACGTCCCAGCAGTATTTCGACGAAAAAGCCGAACAGTTTCTGGCCGACCGCTACATTGTGGGCACCTGCCCGAATTGCGGCAACGAGAATGCCTACGGCGACCAGTGTGAGAAGTGTGGCTCCTCGCTCAGCCCCACCGAACTGATTTCGCCCCGTAGTATGCTCAGCGGCAACCAGCCCGTGCTGCGCGAAACCAAACACTGGTATTTGCCCCTGGACCAGTACGAGCCTTGGCTGCGCGAGTGGATTGTGGAAGGCCATAAAGGCGACTGGAAAACCAACGTGTATGGGCAGTGCAAATCCTGGATTGACCAGGGCCTGCAGCCCCGCGCCGTCACCCGCGACCTGGACTGGGGCGTGCCCGTGCCGGTAGAAGGCGCTGAAGGCAAGGTGCTCTACGTGTGGTTTGACGCCCCCATTGGCTACATTTCGGCCACCAAAGACCTGCTGCCCGACACCTGGGAAACCTACTGGAAAGACAGCGGCAGCAAGCTGGTGCACTTCATCGGCAAGGACAATATCGTGTTCCACTGCATCATCTTCCCGGCGATGCTCAAGGCCCACGGCGACTATATCCTGCCCGACAACGTGCCGGCCAACGAATTTCTGAACCTGGAAGGCGACAAAATCAGCACCTCCCGCAACTGGGCCGTGTGGCTGCACGAGTACCTGCTGGACTTCCCCGGCAAAGCCGACGTGCTGCGTTATGCGCTCTGTGCCAACGCGCCCGAAACCAAGGACAACGATTTCACTTGGAAGGACTTTCAAGCCCGTAACAATAACGAGCTGGTGGCCAACCTGGGTAATTTCGTGAACCGCGCCGTGGTGCTGACCCACAAGTTCTTTGCCGGCAAAGTACCCACCATCGGCGGCGAGCTGCAGCCCATCGACCTGGAAGCCCTGGCACAGCTGGCCGAATTTCCGCAGCGCATTGGGGAGTTGATTGACAACTACCGTTTCCGCGACGCGCTGGGGGAGCTGATGAACCTGACCCGTGTCGGCAATAAGTACCTGGCCGAAACCGAGCCCTGGAAGCTGATCAAAACCGACGAGGCCCGGACTGGCACCGTGTTGCACGTAGCCCTGCAGATTGCCGCCGGCCTGGTGACGCTCATGGAGCCTTTCCTGCCCGCCTCGGCTGAAAAGCTGGGTGAGATGCTGCGCGTGGAAAAAGGCAGCTGGCAAGCCGCCGGCCGTCCCAATACACTCACGGCCGGTCACGAAATCGGGGCCGCGGCCCTGCTTTTCGACAAAATCGAGGATGCTACCGTGGAAGCCCAGGTGCAGAAACTGCTCGATACTAAAAAAGCCAATGAGCTGGCCAACGCCGTAGCTGAGCCCGCTAAGGAAGACGTGAGCTTCGACGACTTCGGCCGCATGGACTTGCGCGTAGGCACGGTGGTAGCCGCCGAAAAAGTCGCCAAAACCAAAAAGCTGCTCAAGCTTACCGTCGACACCGGCCTCGACCAGCGCACTATCGTCAGCGGCATTGCTGAGCACTTCATCCCTGAAGCCTTAATAGGGCAGCAAGTTTTGGTACTGCTCAACCTGGCCCCGCGCGAAATTAAAGGGATTCAGAGCCAGGGCATGCTGCTGCTGGCCGAAAACGCCGACGGTTCCCTGCAGCTTATGCAGCCCGGCCAGCACGTGCGCCCCGGCAGCCACGTCGCGTAATGTAAGCTTGGAGCCTTTTAGAGAAACAGGTCACTGCGGGCTTGCGAAGCACAGCCATAAGTGAAAAGCCCCTGACTACCGCGTGTAGTCAGGGGCTTTCTGGTTATAAGAAGTTTGTCACTAGCCGAGGACGGATTGGCACGGCTGCGCCTCGCAATGACCTGAGTATGGCCTCAGCACATTAACAACTACTTCGTGTTTACCACATTCATCGTGCGCTCCAGGCCGATGGTGGCGAAGGATAGGATGGCCTCAGCGGCTTTTTCGATGTGCAGGGCCAGATCAATCCTTTCGTCGGCCGAGAAGGGGTTCAGCACATAATCCACCTGCCGGCCTTTGGGAAAGTTGGCGTCGACGCCGAAGCGGAGGCGGGCGTATTCGTCGGTACCCAGGGTTTCCTGAATGTGCTTCAGGCCGTTGTGCCCGCCGGCCGAGCCTTTGCCTTTCAGGCGGAGCTTGCCGTAGGGGAGGGCCAGGTCATCGGTGACGACGACCATGTTTTCTTTCGGAATTTTCTCGCTCGTCAGGTAGTGCAGGGCCGCTTTGCCGCTCAGGTTCATATAGGTGGTAGGCTTCACCAAAACCAGGGTTTTACCCTTGTGCTTAATTTCGGTGACAAAGGCGTGGCGCTTGAGCTCAAACTTGGCGTCGTGCTTATGGGCCAGGTAATCGGCCACCATAAAGCCGATGTTGTGGCGGGTGTCGGCGTATTCGGGCCCGATGTTGCCCAGGGCCATAACAAGAAACTTCATAAGGCGAAATACGGGGTTTTAACGCAAGAAATCCTGCCCCGCCGAAGCAGGACAGGATTTCTGTTGGTTTTCCGCAGGGCGGAAAGATATTAACGGTCGCCGCCGGCCATCTGGCCTTTCAGCGCACGTGGGATAGTTACGGTAGCAATGGGAGCCGCGCCGTTGGTCAGGATGGTGTAGTTCTGAGCTTCCACCTTGCTCACTTTGATCGACTTGCCCAGCTCGAGGTCCGAGATGTTTACTTCTACGAAGTCGGGCAGGTTTTCGGGCAGAGCCTTCACCTTCAGCTTACGCAGCTTGCTCACCAGCTTACCACCGGCCAGTACGCCGGGCGAAACACCCACGAACTTCACGGGAATTTCCATCTTCACTTCCTTGCCGGGCTGCAACAACAGGAAGTCAACGTGCAGCAGCATTTCGTTCACGGGGTGGAACTGAGCGTCCTGCACGATAGCGCGGTATACGGTGCCCTCTACGTTCACGTCTACAACGTGTACTTCGGGGGTGTACAGCAATTCGCGGAAGAGGATGGCCGGAGCCGAGAAGTGCACCTGCTCGTCGCCACCGTACAATACGCACGGAACATACGAGTCAAGACGCAGTGCTTTCGCATCCTTCTTACCGAGATTCGCTCTTTTAAACCCTACAATCTCGAGGCTTTTCATAAGCTTGTGTTTTTGAGAAAAAGTAAATTGTGTTTTCCCGGCCAAGCTGACAATCAGCCCAAAACGGGCCGCAAAGATAGGGCTTTTTAGTTACTTAGCTACCCGCCAAACAAAGATTCCCCGGTAGTACGCTGCCGCTCCTTGGCATCCTCTTCCAGCCCAATGCCCATGAGAAGCCCCGCCACCAGCCAGAATAGCACGGTGCCAGCCGCCGCAGTTGAAGCCAACCGTTCCACACCCTGACCAACCGACTCAGCCGAGAATATCCAGTAAATCGCCCGAAGTGCTAACCAGAACAGGACAATAAAGCCTATAACAAAGAGCAGATCCATAGTAAGGTTTGCTACGTTAGCAGTAGGCTAATTGATCCGTGCGTCACCACATTGCGAATAGGCCCGGGGAAAATCGACCTATTTGGTCTGTGAGCCGGCCATCTGATTTTGCACTATATGTGCGGCCTGCTGACGGTCCTGCAACACGCGCAGATATGCTATGGCGGGCCGCATTTGGCAGGTATAGGCGGCCTTGCGGGCGTAGTCGATGGCCTCTGGCAAGTGGTTGTTCATTTCCTCGTACACGGCCAGATTATAAAAGGCCCGCCCCGCTACGACGTGGTTGAGGTTGCGGGCGGCCTGCTGCCAGCGGGCCGCGGCCTGGTCCCAGTCGGTGGCCTGCACGCACTGCCGGGCTTGCTGCATGTGCGCATTCTTCTTGGCCCGGGTGTAAATATTGCGTGACAAGGGCACGTAGGAAGGCGCAATCCGGCGGGCATACTGGTCGCCGATACGGAGGGCTACTTCCCGGATGCAACGCTCCGGGGCGGGCAGGCCCGCCAGCGCGGCCTGGTAGGTGGCGCCTTCACTGGTCCAGCCCAAATGGTCCTCTTGCCGGGCTTGGTCGACCACCAGCCCCTCCGGGCCGTAGGTGCGGAACCCGGACACAATACGCATGTCCATGTGCACGACCGTTACCATCACTTTCCGGTCGGGCTTGTCTTTCTCCTTGATAACCCGCTCTTCCTGGCGCTTCTGCACCTGCATGTCGGAGTCGAAGGCTTCGAGTACCACCAGCCCATCTACCTGCGAGGTGCGGCACACCCGCCGCACGTAGTCGGGGGCCATGGGAGGGAGGAAGAATTCGCGCGTGCGGCCGACGAGCTGGAGATTAGCCGGCGTCACGCGGAAGCGTGGGCTGTTGCGCATCAGGGCTTCGCCCGTGCTCAGCACACAGGCTTCCGCCCCGGCCCGGTCTACCATTGGGCCTTCACCTGTAAAAATTCCCTCCAGCACATCGAAAAACTTGTCGCGGCGGCTGTCGGGCAGGATGCGGTTGGCGGTGGCAATACGTTGCAGGGCCGGCGGCATGGGCACCGAAGCTGGAGCTAGCGCCTCCAAATGAACGGTGGTGGTGCAGCTGCTAGCCAAGCTCAAGATGACCAAGCTGACCCAAGCAGAACGAAGTAAAGAATAGCTCATAGTCGGAAAATAAAAACGAGAAGAGGGGAACTTTCCAGTTCCCCTCTTCAACACCATGCCAAAATTGGCTCCGGCTAGTTCTTAGCCCGACCTGATTCGAAAGTTAGATAAACAGCGAACTGATTGACTCGTGCGTTACCACGTTGCGAATGGCGCTGGCAAACAGATGCGCCAGGGAAATCACCTTTATCTTATGGTTTTCCTCTTTCAGCGGAATCGTGTCGGTAATGACCAGCTCTTCCAGCACCGAATTGCGAATCCGCTCGTGGGCCGGGCCACTGAGTACGCCGTGGGTGATAACGGCCCGCACCGATTTGGCCCCGCGCTCCATCAGCAGCTCAGCGGCTTTGCAGATGGTGCCAGCTGTGTCTACAATGTCATCGACGAGGACCACGTTCATGCCCGTCACGTCGCCGATTACCTGCATGGAGGCAATTTCATTGGCCCGCAGGCGCATTTTGTCGCAGACTACGATTTCGGCGCCGAACTTCTTGGCAAACGCCCGGGTCCGCACCACGCCACCCACGTCGGGGAGGCAAAGATCAAATCATCCAACCCTAGCGACTTTATATAAGGAGCCGAAACGGTGGCCCCATCCAGATGATCCACGGGAATGTCGAAGAAGCCCTGAATCTGACCGGCGTGTAGGTCACAAGTCATCAGGCGGTCGGTGCCCACGCTCTGGATAAAGTCGGCCACTACTTTGGCCCCGATGCTCACGCGAGGCTTGTCCTTGCGGTCCTGGCGGGCGTAGCCGAAATAGGGCATGACCACCGTCACCGAAGCAGCTGAGGCGCGCTTGGCGGCGTCCACCATCAGCATGAGCTCCATCAGGTTTTCGGCCGGAGGGTTGGTGCTCTGAATCAGGAATACGGCGCAGCCGCGCACGCTTTCATTGAAGCTGGGACCGAGTTCGGTGTCGGCGAAACGCTGAATGCTCAAATCACCGAGCTGCGTACCGTATGCTTCGGCAATTGCTTTACCGAGTTCAGGAGATGCGTTTCCTGCAAAGATTTTAACCTGCTGGGCCATGGAGAGGGGAAAGGGGGCGAAAACGGAATAAACTGAAAAAGCGAAAGGCGCCGATTCTTCCGAGGAGGAAGGATCAGCGCCTTTCGCGTTACTTAGTCGGTTGTCCGACCAGGGCTCGAACCTGGACTTTCTTGAATCAAAATCAAGCGTGTTGCCAGTTACACCATCGGACAATTTCCAAGCGGCTATCGGTGTGGATGTGCCGTTTGGGTGTGCAAATGTACTACGGGAAACATTCAAGGCAAATTTTACCGCAAAAATATTTCAAGTTTTTTTCGGGCACTATCCCCTTAAATATGGCATTTTTGAGCTTATAGGCTGATAATCAGGGTTGATTAGAGATGAAAAAAAGCTCCAAGCTTTACTCCAAACAGACTTTGGCAAAGCCGGGATTAAGCCGTAGTTTTGCACCCTGAAAACGTTGCACCCATCCTCTATAAAGACTCGCAATGGCGAATAACGGTAAAATCACCCAGGTAATCGGTCCCGTTGTGGACGTGAGCTTCGCGGGTGAAGGCTCTAAGCTTCCCAATATCCTCGACGCACTCGAAGTCACGAAAGACAACGGCCAGGTAGTCATCCTGGAGTGCCAGCAACACCTCGGTGAAGACCGTGTGCGCACCATCGCCATGGACTCGACCGAGGGTTTGACCCGCGGCGCCGTGGTTCGGAACCTGGGCGCCCCCATGTCGATGCCCACGGGCGACGGCGTGAAAGGTCGTCTCTTCAACGTGGTAGGCTACGCCATCGACGGCATTCCTCAGCCCAAGAGCGACGGTGCGCTGCCGATTCACCGCCAGCCCCCGCCCTTCGAGGATCTGGCTACCTCGTCAGAAATCCTGTTCACGGGTATCAAAGTAATTGACCTGCTCGCTCCTTATGTAAAGGGTGGCAAAATTGGTTTGTTCGGTGGTGCCGGTGTTGGCAAGACCGTACTGATCATGGAGCTGGTAAACAACATTGCTAAGGCCTACGCTGGTCTGTCGGTATTTGCCGGTGTGGGTGAGCGTACCCGCGAAGGCAATGACTTGCTGCGCGAATTCATTGAGTCGGACATCATCAAGTACGGTGAGGAGTTCAAGCACTCGATGGAAGCCGGCGGCTGGGACCTCTCGAAGGTGGACCAGAATGAGCTGCTCAAGTCGCAGGCTACCCTGGTGTTCGGCCAGATGAACGAGCCCCCCGGAGCCCGTGCCCGCGTAGCCCTGTCGGGTCTGACCATTGCGGAAAACTTCCGCGACGGTGACGGCACCGGTGCTGGCCGCGACATCCTGTTCTTCATCGACAACATTTTCCGCTTCACCCAGGCAGGTTCGGAAGTATCGGCTCTGTTGGGTCGTATGCCTTCGGCCGTAGGGTACCAGCCCACGCTGGCTACCGAAATGGGTGCCATGCAGGAGCGTATCACCTCGACCAAGCGTGGTTCTATCACCTCGGTACAGGCCGTATATGTACCTGCCGATGACTTGACTGACCCGGCTCCGGCTAACACCTTTGCCCACTTGGACGCTACTACGGTATTGAGCCGGAAGATTTCCGAGCTCGGCATCTATCCCGCCGTAGACCCGCTGGACTCGACTTCGCGCATCCTGTCGATTGAAGTTCTCGGTGCCGAGCACTACAACACGGCTCAGCGCGTGAAGGAGATTCTGCAGCGCTACAAGGAACTGCAGGACATCATCGCCATCCTGGGTATGGATGAACTCTCGGATGAAGATAAGCTGACCGTAACGCGGGCCCGCCGGGTACAGCGCTTCCTGTCGCAGCCCTTCTTCGTAGCCGAGCAGTTCACTGGTCTAGCCGGCGTACTGGTTGACATCAAGGATACCATCAAAGGCTTCAACGCCATCATCGATGGTGCCTACGACCACCTGCCCGAGTCGGCTTTCAACCTGGTTGGCACCATTGAAGATGCCGTAGCCAAGGGTGCTAAGCTAATGGCTGAAGCCAAGTAAATTTCTAATGTGGGGAATGTGCTGATGTGGGAAACGTGAAATACTCTTTCACACAACCCCCAGCACATTCATCACATTTCCACATTTCTCACATTAGAAACCATGCGTTTAGAAATCATCACGCCGGACCGGAAAGTATTTGAGGGCGACGTAGTGTCGGCGCAATTTCCGGGTATCGACGGGCTGTTTGAGGTCCTGAACAACCACGCCCCGTTGATCAGCGCCCTCAAGTCGGGCGACATCACGGTGACGGGTGCTGCCGGCCGCGAATCCTTCCGCATTGAAGGAGGCGTGGTGGAAGTGCTTCGCAACAACGTGATTGTGCTGGCCGAAGGCGTAGTAGCGTAAGCTGCTAACCGTTAAAAAATACGGAGGCCCCGCAGCTGGCAACAGGTGCGGGGCTTTTTTGTGTCTGCGACTTTGGTTGTAGCCGACGGCTGGGGCAAGCAAATTCGGGAAATGAAATGACGCCCAACGGCGCCTGGGGCCGTATCTTGCCGCTCCAATTACCTCTTTCCCGGCGTTGCCCATGAAAATTACCCCCAAAATCACCCCGATTTACCAGACGTCCGTCTTCAAGTTTGATGACCTCAACGAGCTGGAGCAATACTTTGGGGAGCCAGGCAGCCGGTATATGTACTCGCGCAACGGCAACCCCAACTCCGACGAGTTGGCGGCGGCCGTCAACAAGCTCGAAGGCGGGGTAGGAGCCATTGCCACTGGCTCGGGCATGGCGGCTATTTTCGCCGCTATTCTGGCCTACTGCCAGGCTGGTGACCATGTGTTGTGCGCGGCGGATATCTACGGGGGCTCTTCGTCCCTGCTAAACGCCGAGCTGAGCCGCATGGGTATCACGGTGACGTATGTGCCGTTTGAGCAGCTTTATACGCTGGATGAATTTGTGCAGCCTACGACGCGGCTACTACTGGCCGAAACCATCAGCAACCCGCTGCTGCGCGTGGCCGACCTGCAGAGCCTGGCCACCGAGTGCCACCGGCACGGGTTGAAGTTGGTAGTCGACAACACGTTTGCCTCGCCCATTATTACCCGGCCGTTGGAGCTGGGCGCCGATATTACG
This sequence comes from Hymenobacter cellulosivorans, assembly GCF_022919135.1. Classification (NCBI taxonomy): domain Bacteria; kingdom Pseudomonadati; phylum Bacteroidota; class Cytophagia; order Cytophagales; family Hymenobacteraceae; genus Hymenobacter; species Hymenobacter cellulosivorans. Next base: position 2,394,269 of record NZ_CP095049.1, read on the forward strand.
CTGCACAGCGTGACCAAGTACATTGCCGGGCACAGCGATGTGACGGCGGGCGTAGTGGTAACCAATGACGCGGAAACGGCGAACCGGCTCAAGCAAATCGGCATGTTCTATGGCCTTACGCTAAGCCCCATGGAAAGCTGGCTGGCCGTACGTGGCCTCAAAACCCTGCGGCTGCGCATGCGGGAACACAGCGCCAACGCCCTAGCCATTGCTAATTTCTTGGCAACTCACCCCAAGGTGCGGCAAGTAAACTATCCGGGCCTGGACGCCCACCCGCAGCATGCGCTGGCTCGGGAGCAGGGTGCCGGCCAGTTTGGGGGCATGATGTCGTTTTTGCTGGCTGATGAAGCTGAAGCCGTCAATGAGCTGATGCACCGCACCAAGCGGTTTCCCTTTGCGCCGTCCCTGGCCGGGGTCGACTCGTCCCTATCGTACCCGCTGGGCACCTCGCACCGCTACCTGACGACCGAGCAGCAGCAGGAGCTAGGTATTACGGTTGGGTTGGTGCGGCTCTCGGTCGGTATCGAGCCGCTGGAAGAGCTCCTGGCCGACCTGGCGCAGGCCCTGGATTAGAGGTGAAATCTGGCTGGATCGGCGGGTATTAGACTATTTATTAAGTCTGATTGATTTGGTGTATAGTACTGATGTTAAACGTTTTGTATTTAGTGTATAGATAAAGAAAAAGTCTGGCAAGAGCATTTTTTGCTGTTATGTTTGCTCGAAAGGTGTCGTATTTCGCAGTGGTACAACGGTGTACTGCTGGCTTGATCCGGCTTCCTTCCACGCTTTCCTATCCTGTTGCTCATGGCTTCTACTTCATCCCGCTTGCCGCTTCCGCTTAAGCTTATTGTCAGCGCCTTTTTGGCCGTGATGGTGCCAGTGTACTATCACAACTATGGCCCTACCAACTTTCTTTACTTCTGCGATATAGCCCTACTGCTCTGCTTTATCAGTCTCTGGACCGAGTCGGCGCTGCCGGCTTCTATGGCCGCGGTGGGTATTTTGTTGCCCCAGGCCTTCTGGTGCGCCGACTTTCTCGGTGAATTATTCGGCCTGCGGCTGGTCGGGATGACGAGCTACATGTTTGACCCCAACCGGTCGTTGTTTCTGCGCGGGCTGTCCTTCTTCCACGGCTGGCTGCCGTTTCTGCTACTGTTTCTGGTGAAGCGGCTGGGCTACGACCGGCGGGCCCTGTGGGCCTGGACGGGCTTGGGCTGGAGTCTGTGCCTGGTAGCGTACTTCCTGCTGCCCGCCGCCGGCACCGTCATGCCCGACCCGAAAATTCCGGTCAATATCAACTACGTCTTTGGTTTTGATGACGCTCACGCCCAAACCTGGCTGCCTGCCCCAGTATACCTAGTGTGCTGGATGACGGCGTTGCTGGTCGTGTTTTACCTGCCAACTCACTTAGTGTTGCGCAAAGTATTCGGTAGTCCCATGCAGCGCGTCCAAGGGCTCCGCACTTCCGAGGCCACAGGCCGCTTGGCTGCCTAAGCACGCATTTTGCCCGAAGCGTGGCGAAAGTAGCCCGTTGAAGGTAAGGCCCAGCAGGCTAAGGAATATACTATCCGCTTATGCTTTGTACCACATAAGCGGCTTTTTGTACGGCTTGTACTGGCGCCGGAACTTTATATACTAGCAGGAAGGTCTATGTGCTAAATCAGCGGGCAGATTATGGCAGTAGAATCTCTCGCAAGGCCCGAGCTACCCGTTGCAACTCTGTTTCCGTCATGGCCGAGCCGGAAGGTAGGCAGAGGCCGCGGGCAAACAGATCGGCGCTGACGGCCTGGCCGTAGCGCGGGGTTTGGGCGAAAAGCGGCTGTTGGTGCAGCGGCTTCCACAGCGGCCGGGACTCGATGTTGTGGGTTTCGAGGTGCTGGCGAACCTGCTCGGGCGTGCTGGTGGTATGCTTCGGGTCGAGGGTGACGGCGGTAAGCCACCGGTTGGAGCTGCCCAGCGCCGGCTCGGTGGGCCCAAACTGTAGGGCCGGCACGTCGCGCAGGTTCTTTTGGTACCAGGCGTAGATTTCCCGGCGGCTTTTCACCCGGCTGTCGATAAGCTCCATTTGCCCGCGGCCAATGCCGGCCAGGATGTTGCTGAGCCGGTAATTGTAGCCCACGGCGGAGTGCTGGTAGTAAGGAGCCGGGTCTTTGGCCTGCGTAGCCAAAAACCGGGTTTTCTCGGCCCAGGCAGCCTGGTTGGTAACCAAAGCCCCGCCGCCGCTGGTGGTGATAATCTTGTTGCCGTTGAACGAGAAAATGCCCACGTGACCGAATGTGCCGAGCCGGCGACCATCGAAGGTGGAGCCCAGAGCTTCGGCGGCGTCTTCCAGAACCGGAATATCGTGGGCCTCGGCTACGGCCAGCAGTTGGGAGAGCAGGGCCGGCATGCCGTAGAGGTGCACCAGAATCAGGGCTTTGGGCCTTTTACCCAGCCGAATCCGGTCTTCAATGGCCTCGCGCAGCCGGTCGGGGCACATATTCCAGGTTATCGGCTCACTATCCACGAATACCGGCGTAGCGCCCAGGTAGAGAATAGGGTTGGCGGTGGCCACAAACGTAAACGAAGGGCAGAGCACTTCGTCGCCGGGCCCGACGCCGAGCAGAAGCAAACCCAGATGAATAGCCGCCGTACCCGACGACAGCGCCACGCAGTGAGCGGCACCCGTGTACTGGCAAATGTCCTGCTCAAAGCCCGTGAGGTTGGGGCCGGCCGGAGCCACCCAATTGTCCTCAATGGCCTTGTGGACGTAGTTGAGCTCGTGACGGCCGAGGTGGGGTGGGGAAAGGAAAATTCGGTCGTAATTCTGGCTATGCATGCGTTTTAATAACGGTGGCGGGTACGCCCACGGCGGTGCAGCCGGCGGGCAGGTCGCGCACGGCTACAGCCCCGGCGCCTACAATAGTGCGGGCCCCGATACGGACCTGGTTGATAACGGTGGCATTGGTGCCTAAGTACACGCCCGTTTCCAGATAGGCCTCACCGCCTACGTTGGCGTGGGGCATCAGGGAGCAAAAGTCTTCGAGCACGGCATCGTGGCCGATGGTGCAGCCCAGGTTGAGCAGCACGTGGCGGCCCAGGCGAATGTCGGTGGTCAGGATGCAGCCCTGCCCGATGATACAGCCTTCGCCTACCTGAATATGCTGGTAAGGCTGGAGGGACACGGCCGGATGTACCAGGGTGGCAAAGCGGAGCAGGGGAGACGTAAGTTGCCCGACAATGGCTGCCCGGCTGCGTCCGTTGCCCACGGCAATAACGACCTGCAGCGCCTCGGTAGTAGCATTTAAAGCAGCCGTGTCGCCTAGGTAAGGCAGGCCGTGCAGGTCGGTTAGGGTGGGGCGACAGTCATCGTAGAAGCCCGTCAGCTCCCAGGTTGGGCGGACTTCGTTGATTTGCCGGGCCAGGACCAGAACCTCCCGGCCTAGTCCGCCGGCCCCGAAAATGGCCAGCTTGGGCAACGGGTTAGGCACAGGCTCAGAAGCAGAATGCGTAGCGAAATTTGTCATGCAACAGGTGGGGGAGAAGCGGGCGGCGAGCCAGTAAAGGCCTGGGTAGTAGCCTGACCGGGTGCCGAAATACCCTGGGCTTCGAGCACCCGCCGCGCTGTGAGCAGCAGAATGCGCAGGTCCAGGGCCAAGGACACATGGTCGACGTACCAGACGTCGAATTCAAACTTTTGTTCCCAGGATAGGTCATTGCGCCCATTCACCTGGGCCCAGCCCGTAATGCCGGGCTTGACCTCGTGACGCCTGGCCTGGCGGGGCGAATAAAGCGGCAAATACTGGGGCAGCAGGGGCCGGGGACCCACCAGGCTCAGTTCGCCGCGCACCACGTTCCAGAGCTGGGGCAACTCATCCACGGACGACGCGCGCAACCAGCGGCCCAGGCGGGTAAGACGCTCGGCATCGGGCAGCAGGTGGCCAGCCGCGTCGCGGGCCTCGGACATGGTCTGGAGCTTGTAGAGCGTGAACAGGGCCCCGTGGCGGCCGGGCCGAAGCTGACGGAACAGTACGGTACCGCGGTTTTGCAGCGCCAATAGCAGGGAAGCTCCGAGCAGCAGCGGCAGTGTGAGCAGCGCGGCGGGCACAGCCACAACCAAGTCAAGCACGCGCTTGCCCCAGCTTTGGTACCAGGATGCAGATTCGGAAACGGCCATACGCGCAACAAAAGCCCACGCCACAGGAAGCGGGCTAAGGGCAAAAATATGCTTTTTGTGCAGCGCAGGCCGTAGCTTGCGCCGTGCCCGGGTCCTGACGCGTTCAACTTCCGCTTCTGGTGGTTGAATCAGAGGCTGCCTGCGGTCCATTTTTTCTGCTTTCCGCCTCTGCCTGTTTTGCTTATGCTGGTTTTTCCCAACGCCAAACTCAACCTGGGGCTCTACGTCACCGAGCAGCGGCCCGATGGGTTTCGCAACCTGGAATCAGTCTTTATACCCCTGTCCTGGACCGACGCGCTGGAAGTGCTGCCCGCCGCTACCAATTCCCTTACGCTGTCGGGCATTCCGATTCCGGGCGACGCGGCTACTAACCTGTGCTGGCGGGCCTATGAGCTGCTACAAGCCGATTTTGACCTGCCTGCCGTGCAGATGCACCTGCACAAAGCCGTGCCCATCGGGGCGGGGCTGGGCGGCGGCTCTGGCGACGCAGCCTTTGCATTGCGCGCTTTGAAGGAGTTGTTTGCCTTGCCGCTCACCACTGGGCAGCTGCAGCAGTACGCCCGCCGCCTAGGCTCCGACTGCGCCTTTTTCGTAGAAAACAAGCCGGTGTTTGCCTATGAGAAAGGGGACGTGTTTGCGCCTATTTCGCTCGATTTGACCGGTATGGCCTGCCAGGTGGTGTACCCGAATCTGCACATCAGCACCGGCGAGGCGTATTCCCGGGTGGCTACCCGCCCGCCGCGCCACGATCTGCGCCAGAGCCTGGCCCAGCCCATGCCCACCTGGCGCGACACGGTAACCAATGATTTTGAAGACGCCCTAACGCCGCATTACCCGGTGCTGGGCGAGATAAAAGCCGCCTTGTATGCCGCCGGTGCCACCTACGCCAGTTTGTCGGGCTCGGGCTCGGCGGTGTACGGGCTATTTTCGGGCCTGGAAACCCCACCGTCGCTGCAGTGGCCGGGAGACTATCAGGTCTGGAGTGGCCGGCTGTAATGGGCAAGCATTGATGCCTCCCAAGCGGCGGCTACCGCTTTTCTGGCGACTACTGGCCCTCGCTAGTAGCCTGTGGGGAGCCGGGTGTGGCCCCGCCAAGCCGCCGTTGCGTATCAGCGTGGTGGGCGACGTGCTGCTGGACCGGGGCGTGCCGGCGGCCTTGCAGCGTGACAGTGCTGGTCTGCAACGCACAGCCCGTCGGCTCTGGGCGCACAGCCGCTACGTAATCGGTAATCTGGAATGCCCGTTGGCTACGACCGGGGTATCGGTGCAAAAGCAGTTTTCGTTTCGGGGCCAGCCTCAGTCGGCGCGGTGGTTGCGGCGTCTGGGGTTCACGCAGCTTTCGTTGGCCAACAACCACACCCTCGACCAGCAGCTAACCGGGTTACGCGCGACCAACGAGGCGCTGCGGCAAGCCGGGCTTACGGGGCTGGGTTTTGCCCCCGATTCGCTGACCGGCTGCCTGCCCACACTGCTCGGGCCCGACAGCAGCGCGGCCGTGTTTGCCTACTCGGCCCTGCATGTAAAAGCTAAGGGGCAGGGCTGCCTGTGCGGCCGGGATTTTGCGGCCCTCTGCGAGCGGGTGGCAGCTTACAAAACGCTGTTTCCCCGGCGGGCCGTCCTCGTGTACCTGCACTGGGGCACCGAGTACTCCTTTGCGCCGGAGCCCGAGCAGCGGCAGCAGGCCCGCACACTTATCGACTGCGGAGCCGCGGCCGTGGTGGGGGCGCATCCGCACGTGGTGCAGGCGGCCGAGTTCTACCGGGGGCATCCCATTCTCTATAGCCTGGGCAACTTCCTCTTTGATCAGCAGGGCCGCGGTGCCGACCTGGCCGTGCAAGCCGATTTTGACGTGCAAGATGGGCAGGTCATAGCCACCTGGATTCGGCCGCTGCGCCTGCGAGGAGCCGTGCCCCGGCCCGCCGACAAAGCTGCGCAGGCTATCCTTGCTGCCCGGCTGCAAGGTGCCTCCTCCGCACCCCGGCTGGTACCCGACCCGGCTGCCGGAGGCTGGCAGCTGCTGCCGAATGTGCCGGCTCCTATAGCTGATACGACGGCCGCGTATGTTGCCCGCCAACTGGTGTTACCGGGCGCTGGCGCGACCGTGCGGCTGCGCTACCGGCCCCAGGCCCGGGAATATCAGGTGCAGACCAGCGTCGGGGCCGCCACCACGCGGCTGGATCTGGGGTTTCCGCTGTACCGCTTCACCCTGGGCGACGTGGATAACGATGGACAAGCTGATTTGCTGGTGGGTCCTATCAAAACTACCCGCTTCGATTCCACGGTGCGTCGCCGCTTGTTTGTGTACCGGCTACAGGACGGCCGCTGGACGCCCCGCTGGCTGGGTTCCCGCGTCGTGCACCGGCTGCTGTACTTCCGGCCGGCACGGGATGCGGCAGGCCGCACGGTTGTGCTTACCTTGGAGCAGACGCCCGCTAAGCAGTACTGCGTGGGGCGCTACTATTGGCAGGGGTTTGGGCTGACGCTCGACCAGTTTACGCAGCAAAGCGCCTCGCTCGATGAGGCGTATCTTCACTTTATTCAACCCTAATACGGGGCGGTGTATGAATCGGACTATTCTACTTAGTATAGTGGCCGCCGTACTGGTGGCCGTGGGAGCCGGGCTGTTTTTCTGGCTCCGGCCCACAACGACGCCGCCGACCACGGCACCGGCGGCTGTTGCCCAGCCTACTTCCTCCGTGCCCGAGCTTTCGGCTACGGTACACGATAATGGCTTTGGCGAGAAGGTGGCCGTACTGCCTGCCGCCGATAAGAAACTCCTTGCCAGCTACTATCAGCGGCCCTACATCAAGGAATATTATGAGGCCGCCAAGACTGTATTACCGGCTTTCGACTACCAGCAAAGTCTGGCTGGCAAGTCCTACCTCGACCTGCTGTTGCTGCGCAACACGGTGTATGCTCGCAACGGCTACTGTTTTCTGAACGTCACGGCCCGGCGGTATTTCGACAAGCAGAAATGGTACCGGCCGGTATGGAGCGAGGAAATCGTTGACAGCACCGGCCAGGTTTTGCAGCCCGCCGATTCGGTGATGCAGGTGCCGCTGAACCCGCAGGAGCTGGCGTTTGTGCAGCGGGTGCACGCCCGGGAAGTAGAGCTGCTCAAGCAGCGCGAAACCCCGCAGAACGGCTACGCTATGGTGGGTTTCGACTACGTGACCAACCAGCGGGACTTCCCCGTGACGCCGCCCATGCGGGCCGTGCTCAACCGCAACAACTTCGTGCTGGTGCCCACCAGCGAAGAGCAGCTCTTCTTTATCTACGACCAGAACCAGTACGATTTAACGCCCAACTTCATCACCACCGACCTGGTGCTCCAGCTGCTGCACAAATACCTGAACGGCATCCTGAGCGACGTGGAAGAGCAGCGCCTGGGACCGGTGGTAGCCACCATGCTGGGGCAGGGAGCAAGCCAGGCCCAACGGCTGAGCCAACGCGCCCAGCAGCCCCTAGCCCGCGACGCGGCCGAGTGGGCCGGGGCGTATTACAGTGTGGGTCAGGCTTTGCTGACCGGGGCACTGGTACCAGGAGGTAGAGCTTACACAGCTGCCGCCGAACGGGAAGTGGCTATGTGTACCACCGCGGAAGGCCGTAGCTCGGTGCTGCTGCAGGATTCCTTGTTCGACTACGCCGTATGTAAGCCCCGGGGCATGTACACCCGCAACGACACCACCCGCCGCTACTTCCGAACCGTGAAATGGCTGAACTCGGCGCCCGTGTTTCTGGATTCCGATGCTGGTGTGCTGCGCGCCGTGGCTCTGGCCCAGGCCCTGGCCGGCACCCCCGCCGGGCAGCGGAGCTTCGAAACCCTGACTCAGGTGCTGGATGTGCTGGTCGGTGACGAAGACAACCGCTCGTTGACCCACTTGCTGCGCCTGCTCAAAACCCGCTACCCCGGCCAGTCGCTCGACCAGCTGGCCAACCCTGCAACCCTGGCCGCCATCCGCCAGCAGCTCGTGGCCGCCGGCACCGACCGGATTCGGGTGAAAGGGGCCTCGGCTAAGGCCAGAGAAGCCGTGGAGCGTCCCAAGCTGCTCTTTACGGCCGGCCGCTACACCTTCGACGGGGAAATTTTGTCGCGCCTGACCAACGTGCTGCGGCCCAAAGCCGGACAGGAGCCTCCGCGGCCGTTTCCCAAGGGCCTCGACGTATTCGCCACCTTTGGCAACTCCACAGCCCAGGATATTTTGCTGAAGCAGTATCGCGAAGCTGCCCGCTGGCCTGCCTATCCTGATACGCTGCGGGCCTTGCAGCGGCAGTTTGCCGGGTTCAAGAGCTGGGACCAGAACCTCTACACCAAGACCATGCAGATGCTGCTGGCCCTGAATAAGCCCGTGCCCACCCAGCCGTTGCCGCTGTTTGCCCGCACGCCGGCCTGGCAGAAACGCAACCTGAGTACTGCCCTGGGTGGCTGGGCTGAGCTCAAGCACGACCTGCTGCTGTATACCGAGCAGCCCATGGGTGCTGAGGCCGGTGGGGGAGAAGGGGGGCCGCCACCACCGCGTCACTTGAGCTACGTGGAGCCCAACCTGCCCTTCTGGGAGGCCGCCCTGGGCCTGCTAACCCAGCAGGACCGGAGCCTAACCCGCCTGCGCGCCAACACCGAGCACCTGGCCGGCCTGAACAAGGAGCTACGTGAGTTGATAATCCGCCTGCGCGACATTTCCCGCAAGGAGCTCCGCCATGAGCGGCTGACGGATGACGAAATGGTCAAGCTGACCTGGATTGGCGGGGAAATAGAAAGCCTGACCTTCCGCATCCTCAAAACCCAGCAGCTGCCCGACCGGGAGCGGCACCTGGGATTGGTGGCTGACGTGTATAGCTTCAACCAAACCGTGCTGGAAGAGGCCGTCGGCGCTGTCGACGCCATTTATGTAGTAGTCGACATCGAAGGTGCGCCGGTGCTGGCCCGGGGCGGGGTGTTCAGCTACTACGAGTTTACCAGCCCCCAGCGCCTAACCGACGAGGAGTGGCGTGAGCAACTCGGCCGACGGGCACCGGCCCGGCCAGTGTGGCTTCAGGAGTTTATTGTGCCCGTAAAAGCACTAACGAGTTTAGAGAGCAGCCGCCAGGACGAATAGAGCAGAGCTTGAACTAAAACCAACCGGGCCCCAATCATCCGCATGATTGGGGCCCGGTTGAGCAAGGTAGAGGGTGCTACGGATTCGTCACGACTACCTCTTCCGGCACGGGCTCGTGCCGGCGGCGGGCCCGGCGCTGGTTCCATTGGTCGAGCACGGGGTGAATAAGCACGCTGAAGAGAATGACCAGCGTGCCCAGGTAAAAGCCGGTCGACATTTTTTCCTGGGTTCCAAAAATCAGCACGGCCAGCACGATGCCGTACACGGGCTCCAGGTTTATCGTCAGGTTGATGACAAAAGCCGACAGCCGCTTCATCAGCTCCACCGACGAGGAAAAAGCATACACCGTGCACACGCCGGCCAGCAGCAGCAGCCAAAGCCAGTCGAGGGGTTTGAGGGCGAGCTGCAGGCCCGCGCCCTGGGTGTAGTAGCGCGAATAAATCGGGAAGAACAGCACGATGCTCAGGCAGGCCCCGGCCATTTCATAAAACGTGAGCTTAATGGGCGAATACCGCTTGACGAGCTTTACATTCAGCACGCTAAACAGCGCCGAAATTCCGGCCGAAATAATAGCCACGCCCAGCCCCAGCAGCTGATCCAGCTCGGCCTGCGACACCAGGTAAAGCCCTACCATGGTAAGCAGGCCCAGTCCGACTTCATACGCCCGCACCCGCCGCCACAGCAGCAGGGGCTCCAAGAGCGACGTCCACAGCGCCAGCGTAGCCAGGCCGGCCAGGCATACGCTCACCGACGACAGCCGTGCGGCCAGAAAAAAAGTAATCCAGTGCACGGCCACCAACGCGCCCACAGCCAGCAGCCGAGCCGCATCGGCCAGCGGCACGCGCCAGTCCTGCCGGCGCACGGTCAGCAGCACGCCCAGGCCCGCCGAAGCCAGCAATGTGCGCCAGAATACCAGCTCCACCGGCGGCACCGAAATCAGCTTGCCCAAAATAGCCGTGAAGCCCCACAGCAGGACAATAAAGTGCAAACGCAGGTAGTCTTTGAGCATAGAGTGAATGAGTAAGTGGGTGAACGAGTGAAGTGAATGTTCGACTTGCGCTAGTGGCACCGTTTGGGCAGCCAGCATAACAACCCACTCATTCACTCATTCACCATCTCACCGTTATTGCGGAACGAAACGGTATAGGGCCAGGCCAATGCCGGTGAAGATGATGCTGGGCACCCAGGCGGCCAGCATGGGGTTCATGTCGCCAACCTGGGCCAGGTTGCGGCTCAGAATCACGAAAATCAGAAAGACGAAGGCCAGCACAAAGCCCAGCGCAATCTGCCCGCCCACCCCGGCCCGCGACTTGCGCGCACTCAGAATGACGCCGATGGTAGTTAGGATGAAAATGGCGTAGGGATAGGCGTACCGCTCGTATTTCTCGCTTAAGTACACCTGCGTGTCGTCGGCGCCCCGGTCAATCTTCTGCTGAATGTAGGCGTTGAGCTCGGGCAAGGTCAGGGTTTCCGACAGGCGCCAAGTGCTGGCAAAGTCCTTGGGATACAAGTTCAGCGTCGTGTCGCGGGCAGGCAACGAGAGGAGCTTTTCCTGCTGGCCGTTGAAAGTGCGCACCAGCTGCGGGGTGAGCCTCCAGGCCCGGCGCGTCGAGTCCCAGGTAATGGCGTCGGCAGTCATACGGCGCTTAAGCGTGGTTCCGTCGATGGTTTCCAGCGCAAACCGGTAGCCCACATTGTTCACGTTGTCGTAGCTCTCCATATACACGTAGGCCTTGGGCCCGATCTTGATATGGATGTTGCGCGCGTCGTAGCGGTAAGGGTTTTTGATATACTTTTTCTCGAAGGCTACCCGGGTTTTGTTGGCCATTGGGATGCCCCAGCCGATGAGGCCGAAGGTGATGACGCCAATGACGAAAGCACCCATCCAGTAGGGCACCAGCAGCCTTGGAAAACTCACCCCACTGGCCAGAATAGCCACAATTTCGGTACGCGCTGCCAGCCGGGCCGTCACGAAAACCACCGCTATGAACACCGTAATAGGGGAGAGCAGGTTGGCGTAGTACGGAAACAGGTTGATGTAGTACTCCGAAATAATCTTGCCCGCCGACAGGTTGTGCTGGATAAAGTCGTCGTTTTTCTCCGTGAAGTCAATCACGCAGATAACGCTCACCAGCACCACTACCACGAAGAAAAACGAGGTCAGGAATTTTAGCAGTATGTACTTATCGAGGAGCTTCACGTAAGAAGTTTTGTTGTTAGTTGCTCGTTGTCAGTTGTTAGGTCGTTGTCGTTGTTCATTCCTCCCAACTGACAACGAGCAACTAACAACTAATGCTTACAGCCGGGTCATGACCTGCTTTACCATCTTGTCTTTCCAGTCGCGGAAAGTGCCGGCAATGATTTGCTCCCGGGCCTGCTGCACCAGCCAGAGGTAGAACGACAGGTTGTGAATCGAGGCAATCTGCGGGCCCAGCATTTCCTGGCTCTGAAACAAGTGCCGAACGTAGGAGCGGGAGTAAAACGTACTCACGTAGCCGCCTAATTCCTGGTCCAGGGGCTCGAAGTCCAGCTGCCACTTCTTGTTGGTGATATTGATGATGCCTTGCGTAGTAAACAGCATGCCGTTGCGGGCGTTGCGGGTCGGCATCACGCAGTCGAACATATCCACACCCAAAGCAATGTTTTCCAGGATGTTGGCCGGCGTGCCCACGCCCATCAGGTAGCGGGGCTTGTCCTGGGGCAGAATGTCGCAGACCAGCTCGGTCATTTCGTACATCATTTCGGCCGGTTCGCCCACGCTCAGACCGCCAATGGCGTTACCCTCGCGCCCCTGCTCGGCAATAAACTCGGCCGACTTGATGCGCAAATCCTTGAAGGTCGAGCCCTGCACAATCGGGAACAAGGTCTGCTCGTAGCCGTAATGGCCCTCGGTGCTGTCGAACCGCTCGATGCAGCGCTTGAGCCAGCGGTGGGTCATGTCCAGGGAGCGGGCGGCGTAGTCGTACTCGCAGGGCCAAGGCGTGCACTCGTCGAAGGCCATCATGATGTCGGCCCCAATGGTGCGCTGGATGTCCATCACACCTTCGGGCGAAAACAAGTGCTGGGAGCCGTCGATGTGGGAGCGGAATTTCACGCCCTCCTCCTTGATTTTGCGCGTGCCGCTGAGCGAGTACACCTGGTAGCCACCCGAGTCGGTCAGAATGGGCCGGTCCCAGCCGTTGAACTTGTGCAAGCCCCCGGCGGCACGCAGCACGTCGAGGCCCGGCCGCAGATAAAGGTGGTAAGTATTACCCAGGATAATCTGGGCCTTGATATCGTCTTTCAGGTCGCGCTGCTGCACGGCTTTTACCGTGCCGGCCGTGCCGACAGGCATAAAAATGGGCGTCTGGATGGCGCCGTGGGCCGTATGCACCACCCCGGCGCGGGCTTTGGATTGGGGGTCGTGGGCTACTAAATCGAAGGTCATGCTGGGAAGTCAGTTTCACGCAGGGTTTCGCGGTGGCAGGCGCAGGGTTTGGCAGTGGTCTGTCGAACGACCCTGCGAAATCCTGCGAAATTCACCTCAAGCGCCGGCGGGAAAGTCGTAAAGAACTACAAAGGTACTCGCCCCATCCCGAATGCCTACTTTTGCAACCCGATTCAACACTTTCCGCTTTGTCCCTGCCTTTTTCTCCGGCCATCTGGCTGCTGCTGGCCTCAGTGCTGGTGCAGCTAGGCTACGCGGCCTATTACTTTCTGCCCTTTGCCCTGCGGCCCGAAACGGCGGCGCCCACCGCCGCGCAGGCCGACGCGGAACCGGTTTCCATTCTGGTTTGTGCCCACAACGAGCTGGAAAACCTGCGCCGCCTCCTGCCCTTGCTACTGCAGCAGGATTACCCGGCCGGCTTCGAAATAATTCTGATCGACGACCGCAGCGGCGACGACACTTACCTGTACGTGCAGCAGCTCACCCAATACTACCCCAACGTGCGCCTGGTCACCGTAGACAAGACGCCGGAGGGCTTGTCGCCGAAAAAATATGCCTTGACGCTCGGAATAAAAGTAGCCCGCTACCCGCGCCTGCTTTTCACCGACGCCGATTGTATTCCGGCTACTAATCAGTGGGTTCGATTGATGCAGCGCGGCTTTAGCCGGCCGGCCGAGGTTATTCTGGGCTATTCGGCCTACGCCGAGGCGCCCGGATTTTTAAATAAACTCGTCCGTTTTGAAACCCTGCTCACCGGAGCACAGTATCTGTCCTTCGCGTGGCGGGGACATCCCTACATGGGCGTAGGCCGAAACTTGGCTTACACGCAGCAGTGCTTCCGCGCAACCAAAGGCTTTGCTTCCCACATCCGCAGCCTCGGCGGCGACGACGATCTGTTCGTGCAGGACGCCGTGCGGCAGCAGCAGCGGGTGGTGGTCGAGGCCGAGCCAGCGGCGCATACGCTCAGCGAACCAGCCTCTACCTGGCCCGTGTGGTGGCGGCAAAAGCGGCGGCATTTGTCGGCCGGCAAGCGCTACCGGCTCGCCGATAGACTACGAATTGGAAACTTTATTGGCACTAATCTGCTTTTTTATTTCACGACGTTGGTGCTGCTGTTTTCCCGACCCGATTGGGTACCTTTGACGGCCTTGTGGGGTATTCGTACTTCGGTCATATGTGTCTCATATGCAAAGCTCGGCCAACGGCTCGATGACCGGCTGCCCGTAGCGTTGCTGCCCGTCCTCGACGCTGTTTATTTTTTTTACTATCTAGCTCTGGGAATTTCGCTGTTCCTCTACCGTAACCTCCGATGGAAGTAAACAATCAGGAAATCCAAAAGCAGTTTTCTGCCAAGGCCAAGCACGACTTCAAGCTCATTCGCGCCGCCGTGGAGCAGGCCGATGAGAAAGCCTACGCCGAGCTGATGCAGATCTACAAGAAGCCGGTGTACCACGTGGTGCTCAAAATGGTGCGCAACCCCGACGACGCCGAGGATTTGACCATCGAAGCCTTCGCCAAAGCCTTCCGTAACCTGCACAAGTTCAACCCCGAGTACGCCTTTAGTACCTGGTTGTTCCGCATTGCCACCAACAACTGCATCGATTTTATTCGCAAGAATAAAATCAAGACGATGTCGATTGATTCAGCCATCAAAATTGACAACGGCGACGAAATTACCATCGACTTCCGCGACCAGAACCTGAACCCGCAGGAATCGGCCATCAAAAATCAGAAAATCGAAATCATGCAGCACGTCGTCTCGCGGCTGCCCGATAAGTACCAGCGCCTCGTGACCCTGCGCTACTTCGATGAGCTGAGCTACGAGGAAATTGCCACCGAGCTCAAAGCCCCGCTTGGCACCGTGAAAGCCCAGCTGCACCGTGCCCGGGAGTTGCTCTATGACATGGTAAAAAACAAGAAGCACATCATCTAAGCACAAAAAAGCCCCGCCGCAAGTCGGGGCTTTTTTGTGCTTGATTTTACCAAGAGTACGTCATTCCGAGCTTGCCGAAGAATCTCGCGTGCTGACGTTTGATTACTAACTCAACGGTGCCACGCGGGATGCCTCACTTTGTTGTTCGACATGACGCTCTTTTCTAGGAGGCTACTTTTCTCCCCCTACCGCCTTGCCTCACTATCTTTGCCCCAATGGATATTCTGGCCCGCTACTTCCCCGACCTCACCGACCAACAAAAACGCCACTTTGCCCAGCTCGAAACCGAGTTCCGGAGCTGGAATGAGCGCCTCAACCTAGTAGCCCGCACCGACGTGGACAACCTCGCCGAGCGCCACTTCCTACACTCCTTGGGCATCGCCAAAGTGGTGCAGTTTCCGGCCGGTACCTCGGTGCTCGACGTGGGCACGGGCGGCGGTTTGCCGGGCTTGCCACTGGCTATTCTGTTTCCGGAGGTGAAGTTTCACCTCGTCGACAGCATCGGTAAGAAAATCCGAGCGGTGCAGGAAATGGCCCACGCCCTGGGCTTGCACAACCTCACCGCCGAGCAGACCCGCGCCGAGCAGGTACGTGCCAAGTACGACTACGTGGTCAGCCGCGCCGTGGCCCGCCTGGCCACTTTCCACCCCTGGATTGCCCACCGCTATAAGTCGCAGGGCGATGCTACGACCGGCCTTTACTACCTGAAAGGCGGCGACCTGACCGAGGAAATCGAAGAATCTGGTCTCGTCGCCCACGTTCACAACCTGAGCGACTATTTTCAGGAAGAGTTTTTCGAAACCAAAAAAGTAGTGTTCGTGCCCACGACTTCTTAATGTGCGCATGTGGGGGAATGTGCTGATGTGCTAATGCCCAAGCCGTGTCATGGCGAGGCGCAGCCGTGACCATCCGTCCTCTGCTGGTGACAAGCGGCCCTTTACCAGAAAGCCCCTTCCTACACGCCGTAGAAAGGGGCTTTTCAGTTTAAGCACGCTTCGTACATTTCAGAAGACGGATGGCTTCGTCCTCTCAAGGACACATTTCGCACATTTCTCCAAATTCAGCACCAGAGCATATTACCCCGGAACTTCCGCCGTCAGAAATTCCACGGCGCGCCGCTCGGAGTAATACTCGCCATCGGGTTTGCCTTCGGCAAAGCCCACGTGGCCGCCTTCGGGCGGGGTTTCCAGAAAAACGAATTCCGAAGCCGCCGCCGTCTCGCGCGGGAAGCAGGAGGGGGCCAAAAACGGGTCATTTTCGGCATTTACCAGCAGCGTCGGAATGGCAATAGCGGCCAAATAGCGGCCCGAGCTGGATTGCTCATAATAATCGTCGGCCGACTTAAAACCGTGCATAGGGGCCGTAAACCGGTCGTCGAACTGCGGAAAGTCGCGCAGCAATTCCAGGTTTGCCACGTCAATCTGCCCGGGAAGCAACTCCGCCTTCTGGCGCATTTTGGCCCGCAACGACCGTAGAAAGCGCGCCAGATAAATCCGGTTTTCGGGCTTGGAAATCTGGTAGGAGCTGGATTTTAAATCGGTAGGTACTGAAAATACGGCGGCCCGCATCACCTCCCGGGGCACCCGGCCCGGATTTTCGCCCAGATATTTCAGCGTCACGTTGCCGCCGGCGCTGAAGCCGGTCAGGAAGATACGGCGGTAGCGGCCCGTAGCCAGGGCGTAGCGAACGACAAAGTCCAGGTCGTCGGTGTCGCCGAGATGGTAGGAGCGCACCAGCCGGTTCATTTCGCCGCTGCAGCTGCGGTAGTTCCAGGCCAGCGCATCAAGTCCGGCCCGCTTCAGTGCCCGCACCATACCGCGCACGTAAGGCCGGCCGGCGTCGCCTTCCAAGCCGTGCGACACAATGGCCAGGGTGTCGGTAGCGGCCCCGGCCGGTTGGCGCGACCAGTCCAGGTCCAGAAAGTCACCGTCGGGCGTTTCCACCCGCTCCCGCTCGTACCTCACGTCGGGCACGGAGCGCCACAGGCTGGGTACTATGGTCTGCACGTGCCCATTGAACATATAAAACGGGGGCTGATAACGGGAGTGGGCAACAAGCGGCATAAAGCGGGGACTAAATAAAAGCGGTGGCGTGAGCCGGTAGAGAAAGATACAGACAAATTTGGTAGGCATGCATACAATATTCGTTGTATTGAAAGCGGCCCAGCAAGCCAAACCGCCGCCCGGCGCGGAAAGTTGCGCCGGGTTTCGGGGGCGCCCTGACCGCACGGCTACAGACGGTTAGCAGCTCAAGTAAGAAGGATGAGGTAAGTAACAGGCTGAACAGTAGTAGCTTATTGGGCAGGGGCTACGTATAAGAAGCAGCATCTTTCCATCCCAATAATAGACCCATGAAAACCATTCCTTACCTTTTGGTTGGCGGCGTGCTGGCGCTGGCCTCCGCCTGCAGCAGCAGCAACACCACTACCGGTTCGGGCTCCACGTCGGGCAGCTCCACGGGCACCAGTTCCAGCATGGATGCCGGCACCACGTCGGGCTCTACGGCGACTTCTACCATGAGTACACCGATGGGTACCGGCTCGATTTCCAACGCCGGCTCCGGCACGGCGGGTAGTAGTGGCAGCGCAGGAACCAGCGACATGACCGGCACTAGTGGCGCGGCTGGTGCCGCCGACATGACGGCCTTCATGGGTACTTTTGCTACCATGCAGGACCCCGTTTTTCTGATGACAGCGGCCAGCAGCAATCTGCTCGAAATCCAGATGGGGCAAATGGCTACGCAGAAGTCGACGAATGCTGAGGTAAAGCGCTTCGGACAGATGATGGTAGACCACCATACTAAGGCCACGCAGGAGCTCAAAACGGTAGCTTCGCCGCTGGGCGTAACCCTACCCCAGACCATGATGCCGGTGCACCAGGCCATGGCCGACCGTCTCATGGCTAAATCGGGTAAGGCTTTCGACGAAGACTATATGGATGCCATGGAAGTAGCCCACAAGATGGACATTGCCATGTTTGAAGTGAAAAGCAAAGGCGCTGAAACGCCGGCAGTAAAGTCTTTCGCGACTAAAACCCTGCCCATGCTGCGCTCGCACCACACCATGGCCAATGAGATAGAAAAGAAAGTAGACTAAACGAGCCCGCGTACCAGCCGCTTGCGTCTGCACCCGTAGCCCCGTCGCGACGTCGTTTCGCGGCGGGGCTACTGCGTACTATGCCGGGGACCAAACGCTATATACCCTGCCACTGCTGTGGCTACCACGGCCGAAAGACCGAAGGCGGCCGAGGCACCGAGCAGCTGCCATACGAGGCCGGTTAGGGTGCTGGCTCCCAGTGCTGCCAGGCTGCTCAGACCTGCGAAAGTACCCAGCGCGGCCCCTTTATCGGTGGGGGAACACAGCTGGCTCAACCAGGCTTTGCCTACGCCCTCGGTAGCGGCGGCGTACAGACCGTAGAGGCCAAACAAAACACCGAAAGACTGCCACGAGTGCAGCTGCGTGGCCACGCCGTAGACCAGGGCAAACAGCAGTAAGCCCACGGGTAATATCCGACCCGGACCCAGGCGGTCGGCCAGCAAACCCGCTGGTAGGGCCGCCACGGCATATACCAAATTGTAAACGATATATACCCCGATAACGGCCGGGTCGGAGAGGCCCTGCT